>DATJAC010000169.1:0-39240 GCA_035516655.1 Alphaproteobacteria bacterium
CGTGGTGCTGCTGCCCCACATGGGCTCGGCCACCGTCGAGGGCCGCATCGACATGGGCGAGAAGGTCATCATCAACATCAAGACCTTCGTCGACGGCCACGCCCCGCCCGACCGCGTCATCGAGACGATGTACTGAGCGCCGCCGCCTTGTGGTGGTGGGCGAGGCTGGTGAGCGTCGCCTGCGGACCGCAGAGCGCGCAAGCGGGGTCGCGCGGCACCTTGAACTTGCGCAGGGTGGCGCTGAGCGCGTCGTAGCTGAGGAGCTCGCCCGAGAGTCCGGTCCCCAGGCCGAGGAGCTCCTTCAACGCCTCGACCGCCTGGAGCGAGCCGAGCACGCCCGCGACCGCACCGAGGATGCCGGCCTCCTCGCAGCGCGGGATGAGATCGGCGGGCGGGGCTTCCGGGAAGAGGCAGCGGTAGCAGGGGTGCTCGCCCTCAAGATAGGCCTTGTAGGTCGAGAGCTGTCCCTCGAAGCGCAGGACGGCCGCCGCGACGAGCGGGATGCGCGCGAAATAGCAGGCGTCGTTCAGGAGGTAGCGCGTCGCGAAATTGTCGCTGCCGTCGACCACGAGGTCGTAGCCGGCGATGAGCGCCATCGCGTTCTCCGCCGCGAGCCGTGTCTTTTTGGCAATGACCGCGACCTCGGGGTTGAGCGCCGCGAGCGTGCGTGCAGCACTCGCGACCTTGGCGCTGCCGATACGGTCGCTCGCATGCACGATCTGGCGCTGGAGATTGCTGAGTTCGACCTCGTCGTCGTCGACGATGCCGAGGGTGCCGACTCCGGCTGCGGCGAGATAGAGCAGGACGGGGGCCCCGAGCCCGCCCGCCCCCACGACCAGCACCTTGGAGGCGAGCAGGCGCTCCTGCCCCGCCTCGCCCACCTCGTCGAGGATGATGTGGCGCGCGTAGCGTTCGAGCTCGGCGTCGGAGATCGGCATGGCGCCCGCCTAGAGCCCCTCGAAAAGCGCGGTCGAGAGATAGCGCTCGGCAAAGGAGGGGACGATCACCACGATGCGCTTGCCCGCCATCTCCGCGCGCTGACCGAGCTCGAGGGCGGCGGCGAGGGCGGCCCCTGAGGAGATGCCGACGGGCAGGCCTTCGAGCCGGGCGGCCTTGCGCGCGGCCTGGAACGCCGTGTCGTTGCCGACGCGGATGATCTCGTCGATCAGGGCCACGTCGAGAATGCGCGGGATGAAGCCCGCACCGATCCCCTGGATCTTGTGGGGCCCGGGCAGGCCGCCCGAGAGCACGGGGCTGTCCTCCGGCTCGACCGCCACGACTCTCAACTGCGGCAGGCGCGGCTTCAGCACTTGGGCGACCCCGGTCAGCGTGCCGCCGGTGCCGACCGCGGAGACGAAGGCGTCGAGCGCTCCGCCCGTGTCGCGCCAAATCTCCTCGGCCGTGGTGCGGCGGTGGATCTCGGGATTGGCCGGATTGTTGAACTGCTGCAGCATGACCGCGTCGCCGATCTCCGCCACCAGCTCCTCGGCGCGCCGGATCGCCCCTTGCATGCCGGTTGCGGGCGAGGTGAGCTCGATCTCCGCCCCCAACAGCAGCAGCATCTTGCGCCGCTCGAGCGACATGCTCTCCGGCATGGTGAGGATGAGGCGCCGGCCCTTGGCGGCACAGACGAAGGCAAGGGCGATGCCGGTATTGCCGGAGGTGGGCTCGACGATCGCGGTCCGGGGGCCGAGCTTGCCCTGGCGCTCGGCCGCCTCGATCATGGCGAGGCCGATGCGGTCCTTGACCGAGCTCAGAGGATTGAAGAATTCGAGCTTGGCGAGGATCTCGGCCCGGCAACCGCCGGCCTCCGCCAATTTTCGCACGCGTACGAGCGGGGTTGCGCCGATGGTGTCGAGGATGCTGTCGTAGATGCGGCCGTGGGCGGCGCTTTCGCCCGGATGTTCCGCAGGGGCGCGCGCGTTCGGCTGGGGAAGGCTTGCGCTCATATCACGTAATCCAACTTGTGGAACGCCTCGCTTTCGAGGTTCGCCTGGCGTGCGCGCAGGCAGAGCTCTTCGATGGTGACGGCGTCGAGCCGCTCCATCACCTCGTTCTGCAGCTCCTGCCAGAGCGGGCGCACCACCTTATGGCCGAGCTCCGAGCCCGCCGGGTCGGCGATGGGGTCCTCCCCGCTTTCCATGCTGCGCACGATGCGAACGATCTCGCCGATGGTGATCTTACGGCGCTCGCGCGCGAGCCGGTAGCCCCCGCGCGGGCCGCGTACGCCCGCAAGAATGCCGGCGCGCACGAGCTGCTGCAGCACCTGCTCGAGATAGCGCCGCGGGATGCCCTGCCGGCGCGTGATCTCGCGCGACTGGACCGGCTCGCTGCCGGCGTTATAGGCGATGTCGAGCACTGCCTCGAGGGCGAACATGAGCTTCTTCGAGAGCCGCAGCATGGCTAAGCGCTGCGCATGCGTTTGCGGCGCCCCGCACCTTCGCTGAGCGCCTCCGAACCGCTCGAGCCGAAGCCGCGCGCACCACGCTCGCTTGCCGGCAGGGCGGTCACCTCCGCGAGCCGGGCGCGGGCCGCGGCCGCGATCACGAGCTGGGCAATGCGCATGCCGCGGGTGATGGTGACGGGACGGGTGCCGAGGTTGACGAGGATGACGCCGACCTCGCCGCGGTAGTCCGCATCGATGGTGCCCGGCGCGTTGAGCACGGTGACGCCCTCCTTGAGGGCGAGGCCCGAGCGTGGCCGCACCTGCGCTTCGTACCCCGGCGGGAGGGCCAGGGCAAAGCCGGTCGGGATCAAGGCGCGCGCACCGGGGGCGAGCTCGAGCGGGTGCTCGAGTGCCGCCCCCAGATCGAGCCCCGCACTGCCCGCGCTGGCATAGCGCGGCAGCGGCAAGCCCGCACCGTGGGGAAGACGGAGCACCGCGACCTCGGGGGCCCCCATCAGCCCGGCTCTGCGAAGAAGTGCGCGATGCGCTCGGCGAGGCGCTCGGCGACCAGCGCTTTGCTCATGGTGGGCCACGCCTCGATCGCATCCGCGCTGACCAGGTGGATCGTGTTGCTTTCGCCGCCGAAGGTGCCGTGCTCGGGCGAGACGTCGTTCGCGAGGATCCAGTCGCAGCCCTTCTTCTCGCGCTTCTTCTTGGCGTAGGCGACGACGTTCTCGGTCTCGGCGGCGAAGCCGACGACGAGGCGCGGGCGGCGATTGCCGCCCCCGCTCAAGGAGGCGAGGATATCCGGGTTCTCGACCAGCTCGAGCCGCGGCGTCTTGCCGTTCTTCTTGAGCTTCTGCTCCGCCGCGTCGGCCGGGCGCCAGTCGCTCACCGCGGCGGCACAGACGGCTACGTCGACGGGCAAGGCGGCGAGCGAGGCCGCCAGCATGTCGCGCGCCGTCTCGATGCGGACGACCGTGACCCCGGGCGGGTCGGGCTCGCTGCTCGGGCCGCTCACGAGAGTCGTGGCCGCCCCCAGGCGTGCCAAGGCAGCGGCAATGGCGTGACCCTGCTTGCCCGAGGAGCGGTTGGCGATATAGCGCACGGGATCGATCGCCTCGTGGGTCGGCCCGCTCGTCACCAGCGCCTTGCGGCCGCGCAAGGGCGAGCGGTCGCGAAAATGCGCCTCGATCGCGGCTGCGATCTCGAGCGGCTCGGCCATGCGGCCCGGGCCGAACTCGCCGCACGCCATATCGCCCTCGCCGGGCCCGACCGAAGCTACTCCGCGTGCGGCGAGAAGGGCGAGGTTGGCTTGCGTCGCCGGATGGAGCCACATGCGCAGGTTCATCGCCGGGGCTAGCAGGATCGGCTTGTCGGTCGCAAGCAGGGCCGTCGAGGCGAGATCGTCCGCAAGCCCCGCCGCCATTTTCGCCATGAGATCCGCACTCGCCGGGGCCACCACGAGGAGATCGGCCGCGCGCGAGAGCTCGATATGGCCCATCTCGCTTTCGTCCGTGAGCGAGAAGAGGTCCTGATAGACCTTGTCCTCGGAGAGGGCGGCGAGGGAGAGCGGGGTGACGAACTGGGCGCCGGCCTTGGTCAGGATCACGCGTACGCCGGCACCCCGCTCGCGCAGGCGGCGGATCAGCTCCAGGCTCTTATAAGCGGCGATCCCACCCGCCACGATCAGCAGGATGCGCTTGCCGGTCAACACTGTAAAAGCTCCCTAAATCTACGCGCTGGCCCTGTGAATAACCTACCCCCCTGCGGCGCACGAAGCAACCGCGATAAACCCCTCGCCCGCGTCAGCAGGAGAGGGCTTATCGCGATCGTCACCCGCGGTAGCTACAAATGGGCGCGCGCGAGCAAAACCAAAGCGATGACGAGAAGGCCAAGTGCTACCCAGAGCGGCCAGAGCAGCGTGCGGCTGCCGCTGCGGCCGCCGGCGAGGGCTTGGATCGTGTCGGGATGCAGCTTGAGGCCGCCCTCCTTGAAGTCGGCGAGGAGGGACTGCGTCTCGCGCGCGAGCCCGGGCAAGCCTGCCGCGGCCGCGGCGATGTCCTGCACCACCTCGCCGAGCACGGCCTCGGGTGCCTGCGCCTCGCGCATCCAACGCTCGGCAAGCGGACGCGCGAGCGCCCACATGTTGATCTCCGGGTTGAGCTTGCGCCCCACCCCCTCGGCCAGAAGCATGGACTTCTGGAGGAGAAGAAGCTGGGGCTGCGTCTCCATCTCGAAGGTCTCGGTCACGGCGAAGAGCTGGCCCAGAAGCCGTGCCAGCGAGATCTCGTGGAGCGGCTTGTTGAGGATCGGCTCGCCGATCGCGCGGCAGGCTTGCATGAAGGCATCGCGCGATTTGCGTGCCGGCACGTAGCCGGCGCGAAAATGCACGTCCGCGACCCGACGGTAATCGCCCTCGAGGAAGCCGATCAGCATCTCCGCGAGATAGGCGCGAGTCTTGGGCTCGATGCGCCCCATGATGCCGAAATCGACCATGACGAGGCGGCCCTCCTCGTCGATCGAGAGGTTCCCCGGATGCATGTCCGCATGGAAGAAGCCGTTGCGGAAGACCTGATTGAAGAAGCTCTCCGCCGCGTGCGCGATGATGGCATCGGGATCGTGTCCATGGGCGACGAGGGCCTCTCGCTCGTCGATGGGAATGCCCTCGATGCGCTCGAGCGTGAGTACGCGCCTGGAGGTACGCTGCCAATCGACCTTCGGGATGCGCACGCGCGGATCGTCGGCGAGCGAGTCCGCGAACTCGCTCGCGGCCGCGGCTTCGAGCCGCAGGTCCAACTCGAGCGACACCATCTGGCGGAAGAAGGCGACGACCTCCATGGGCTTGAGCCGGCGCAGCTCCGGGCGCTTCTTCTCCGCCAGGGCCGCGAGCCACTCGAAGAGTGCCAGATCGCGCGCGAAGGCCGCCTCGATGCCGGGGCGCAGGACCTTGACCGCCACGTCCGAGCCCTCGCGCGTCACCGCATAATGCACCTGGGCGATCGACGCCGCGGCCACCGGCTCGTCCACGAAGCTCGCGTAGAGCTCGTCGAGCGGCTTGCCGAGCTCGGCCTCGATCGTGGCGCGCGCCGCGGCCGCGGGGAAGGGCGGCAGGCGGTCCTGCAGGGCCGAGAGGTCGTCCGCCATGCTCTCGCCCAGGACGTCCGAGCGCACCGAGAGCGCCTGACCGAATTTGATGAAGCTGGGGCCGAGCTCCTGGAGGGCTGCCACCAGACGCTCGCCGGGCCGGGCCGCCGTCCGCCGCCGCCGCGTGAGCAGGCGTGCCAAGTACACGACCGGCAGCGCCAGCCCCGCCTCCTCGAGCGGAAAAAGCGCGTCGTGACGCGCGAGCGTGCGCGCGATGGCGAGAAGACGAGCCAAGTGGCGCAAACTCGCGAGCATAGCGGCCGGACCTAGAGGCGCCAGGCGGAGTGGAGTGCCGCGATGCCGCCGGAGAAATTGCGGTAGCGCACGAGGTCGAGCCCGGCCGCGGCGATGCGCTTGGCCAGCTCCGCTTGCGGGGGGAAGCGCCGGATGCTCTCGACAAGATATCGGTAGGCTTCCCGGTTTCCCGTGACGCGCTCGCCGAGCCAGGGTACGAGCGCAAAAGAGGTGCGCTCATAGAGCTCGCCCAGGAGCGGCAAGCTCACGCGGCTGAACTCGAGGCAGAAGAAGCGCCCGCCGGGCTTGAGCACGCGCCGCGCCTCGGCGAGGGCGAGCGCGATGTCGCTGACGTTGCGCAGGCCGAAGGCGATCGAGTAGGCATCGATCGAGCCCGCGGCCAGAGGGAGGGCCTCGGCATCGCCCACCAGCCACTCGATGCCCGCGAGGATGCCGCGGTCAAGCGCTCGATCGCGCCCGCGGCGCACCATCGCCTCGTTGACGTCGCAGACCGTGATCTCGGCCCGGCCGCGCGTGCGCTCGAGGAGCCGTAGGGCCACGTCGCCCGTGCCGCCGGCCACGTCGAGCAGCACCTCGCCCGGCCGCGGGGCCAAGCGGTCGACCATGGCGTCCTTCCACAGCCGATGGACCCCGCCGCTCATCAGGTCGTTCATCAGGTCGTAGCGGAAGGCGACGGAATCGAAGACCTCGCGCACGAGCCGCCCCTTGGCCTCGCGCGGGACGCGGCGGAAGCCGAAATCGGCTTCCGCGGCGGCAGCTTCGCCTTCCTCGCGACGCTCTTTCAGCGACATGGAGCGGACCATAGCGCAGCCTCCCGGCATAGGCTAGCTTGGCCGCGGGAGGAGGGCCTGATGCCGGAACTGCCCGAGGTCGAGACGGTCTGCCGCGGTTTGGCCAAGAAGCTCGTCGGCCGCCGCTTGGCGCGGGTCCTCGCCCGGCGCCCCGACTTGCGCGCGCCCTTGCCCATGCACTTCGCAGCCCGGCTCGAGGGACGCAAGGTCGAGCGCATCGACCGGCGCGCCAAATACATTCTCGTCCGTCTCGAGGGCGGGGTGGTGCTGCTCGCCCATCTCGGCATGTCGGGACGCATGGTGATCGCCGATGGCACCCCTCCGGGCCCGCACGACCACGTCATCTTCGTGACCGACGACGGCACCGAGATCCGCTTTTCCGACCATCGCCGCTTCGGCCTGATGGCGCTCACCACCGAAGCAGCCTGGCGCAAGCACCCGCTCCTCAAGGATCTCGGGCCGGAACCGCTCGGCAACGGCTTCAACGCGGCGGCCCTATCGGATCGGCTCCGCGGCAAGGCGACGCCGATCAAGGCGGCCCTTCTCGATCAAAAGGTGGTGGCGGGGCTCGGCAACATCTATGTGTGCGAGAGCCTCTACCGGGCCGACGTATCGCCGCGCCGACTCGCCGGCAGCTGTGCCGGCGTGCGGGCGGAGCGCCTCGTGTCCGCCATCCGTGCGGTGCTCGAGGAGGCGATCGCGGCCGGCGGCTCCTCCTTCAGCGACCACGTCCAACCCACGGGCGAGCTCGGCTATTTCCAGCAGAGCTGGGCGGTCTATGGGCGCGAGGGCGAGGCCTGCCCGCGCTGTGCCGCCGCGGGAATCGAGTGCCGCGTCAAGCGCATCCAGCAATCCGGCCGCTCCAGCTTTTTCTGTTCTCGCCTGCAGCGCTAAGGTAAAAGCCGATGCCGATGCCGCCCTTCGCTTGCCTTTTGGGGATGAGAGCCGCCCGCTCGGCGCGTGCGCTCGGGCTCGGCCTCGCACTTATGCTGCTTCCGCCGCTAAGTGCTCCCATCCATGCAGCCGATGCATTCGTCACCGGCACCGAGGATCTGCCGCTCATGCCCGGGCTCGCCATCGTGGAGGGTGCCGGCATGGTGTTCGACACGCCGCAGGGCCGCATCGTCGAGGCCTATGCCAAGGGCATGGCCAAGCGCGGGGCCGTGCTCGATTTCTACGCAGCGACGCTGCCCCAGCTCGGCTGGAAGGCGGAGAGCCGCACCTCCTACCGGCGCGAGGGCGAGATTTTGCGTCTCGAGCTCTATGAGGAGGCCCAGGGATTGACCGTGCGCTTCTACCTCTCGCCGAGCTGACCCGCGGCCAGCCGCCGCCCCCGACCGACTTCTCAAGAAAAGGAACGCGCGATGGCCTACGAGCACATCATCGTCGAGACCCGAGGCTCCGTGGGCCTCATCACCCTCAACCGCCCGCAGGCCCTCAATGCCTTGTGCACGCCGCTCATCCGCGAGCTAGGTGCTGCCCTCGACGCCTTCGAGGCCGCGGATGCGGTGGGTGCGGTCGTCATCACCGGCAGCGACAAGGCCTTTGCCGCGGGGGCCGACATCAAGGAGATGCAGCCGCAGAGCTTCGTCGATGTCTATGTGGGCGAGTTCATCACCAGGGGTTGGGAGCGCGTCACCACCTGCCGCAAGCCGATCATCGCGGCGGTCGCCGGCTTTGCCCTGGGCGGGGGATGCGAGATGGCGATGATGTGCGACTTCATCCTCGCCGCCGACAACGCCCGCTTCGGCCAGCCCGAGATCAAGCTCGGCACCATCCCGGGGGCCGGCGGCACCCAGCGCCTGCCCCGTTTCGTCGGCAAGGCGAAGGCGATGGAGATGGTGCTCACGGGGCGCATGATGGATGCGGCCGAAGCCGAGCGGGCCGGCCTCGTCAGCCGGGTCGTCCCGCTGGCCGAGCTTTTGGGCGAAGCGATCAAGGTTGCCGAGACGATCGCCAAGCTCTCGCGCCCCGTCGTCTTCATGGCGAAGGAGGCGGTCAACCGCGCCTTCGAGACCACGCTCGCGGAGGGCATCCGCTACGAGCGCCGGCTCTTCCACGCGAGCTTCGCGCTCGCGGATCAGAAGGAGGGCATGCAGGCCTTCATCGACAAGCGCCCGCCCGACTTCAAGAATTGCTAATCGTCAGGATCGCCGGCATTTTAGCAATGTCGCGGCCATGGGCGCGCTTGACGCGGTCGGGCCCGGTCGCTATAACCCGCCGCTCGTGGGCTCGGGCGCTTCCCGAGCCCTTCTGGTCGAGCAAGACCGCATCAGGTGGAACATGGCGCAACACAAGTCGGCGAAGAAGCGCATTCGGCGGAACGAGCGGCGGCAGGACATCAACCGCACGCGCGTGAGCAGGCTGCGCACCGTCACCCGCAAGACCGAAGCCGCCATCGCAAGCGGCGACAAGGCGAGCGCAGAGAGCGCCTTCCGCGCGATGCAGCCGGTCTTGCAGAGTGCCGTCACGAAGGGTGCCATTCGCCGCAACACCGTGTCGCGCAAACTCTCGCGGCTCTCCGCGCGCATCAAGGCCCTATAGCGGAAAATTTGACGTTGCACTTCAACCGACACCGGCGATGTCGCGGTGCTGCCATCGCTTTTTCACGGATGCGTCGCGCAATCTTCTCGTCATCATCATCACGTCGTCAAAAAACTTTTCCGTTCCCTATTCGTCTTATTGCACCGCGCGTCAGCGGCGAGTAGATTCGCTCCTCGCGCGGCGATCGAGCCTTGCCGCACGGGTGATCGCAATCGCAGTAAATTCTTCCTCATAGAGGAGTTCCTCGCAAGCAGCCGAGATAAAAATATCTTGTGCTATGCGAGAACGATGCGGAAAAATTCAGGGTGGCAACGAGAACCGCCGATCTGAAAACAACAAAGGCCGTCGAAGCTGCTGGTTCGAGCGGGATTCTTCGGTCGCCATGGGGAGGCCGCCGGTGTTCGAATTTCGCATCTCGTTGATCGCCGGGGCAGGGTAGCGGTTTCGCTTGCGGTTTGCCGGTGACGGCCGAGGGTGGGGCCGCGCGCGAGACGTGAGGCACGGGGCCGGTTCGCAGCCGGCGTGGCTTGGTGGTAGGGTCCGGCCATGGCGGAAGGGGTTTTTCCGTATAAGATCGATGCGCAATGGGCGCGCGTTCGCGGCCGGCTTCGCGCCGAATTCGGCGAGGCGGCCTACAAGAGCTGGCTCAAGCCGCTGACCTTCAAATCGTTCGAAGGTGGCCTCGTAAGGCTCTCAGCACCCACGCGTTTCATGCGCGACTGGGTGGCGACCCATTACGCCGATCGCATCCGCAGCTTCTGGCAGGGCGAGAACGCCGCGGTGCGCGCCATCGATTTCCTGGTCGAGACCGTGCGCGAGAGCTCGACGCGGACCAAGGCGAAGGCCGACGCGGAACAGGTGGCGGAGGCCGCCGAGCCCGAGCAGGACGCGCGCGCGAGCCTCTCGGCCCCGCTCGACCCTCGCTTCACTTTCGAGAACTTCGTCGTGGGCAAGCCGAACGAACTCGCCCACGCGGCCGCGCGCCGGGTGGCCGAATCCAACACCGTGCCCTTCAACCCGCTCTTTCTCTATAGCGGCGTCGGCCTCGGCAAGACCCATCTCATGCACGCCATCGCCTGGCACATCCGCAAGCGCGACCCCAGCCGGCCGGTCATCTATCTTTCGGCCGAGAAGTTCATGTATCAGTTCATCCGGGCGCTGCGCTACAAGGACACGGTCGCCTTCAAGGAGCAGTTCCGCTCCGTCGACGTGCTGATGATCGACGACGTGCAGTTCATCAGCGGCAAGGACTCGACCCAGGAGGAGTTCTTCCACACTTTCAACGCGCTGGTCGATCAGAACCGCCAGATCATCATCTCGGCCGACAAGTCGCCCTCCGACCTCGAGGGCCTGGAGGAGCGCCTGCGCTCGCGCCTCGGCTGGGGCCTCGTCGCCGACATCCATCCCACGAGCTATGAGCTGCGGCTGGGCATCCTGCAGTCGAAGGCCGAATCGATGGGGGCCCAGATCCCCGGCAAGGTGATGGAATTCCTCGCCCACAAGATCATCTCCAACGTGCGCGAGCTCGAAGGGGCATTGAACCGCATCGTGGCCCACCTGACCCTCGTCGGCCGGCCGATCACGCTCGAGACCACCCAGGAGGTGCTGCACGATCTCCTGCGCGCGAACGACCGCAGGGTCACCATCGAGGAAATCCAGAAGCGCGTCGCCGAGCATTTCAACATTCGCGTCTCCGACATGCACTCGGCCCGCCGGGCCCGCGCCGTGGCGCGGCCGCGCCAGGTCGCCATGTATCTTGCCAAGCAGCTCACCGCGCGCTCCCTACCGGAGATCGGCCGCAAGTTCGGCGGACGCGACCACACCACGGTGATGCACGCGGTGCGCAAGGTCGACGAGCTGCGCAGCACCGATGCGAGCTTCTCCGACGACGTGGAGCTGTTGCGCCGCATGCTCGAGGCCTAACCGACAAAGCGCGCTTTAATGGTTAAAACCGGGCGGCCCGCCCGCGTGAAAATGCTTCGGAATCCAAAAGCTATGCTATAGTGATTCCCCGCTCACGGGCGCATCTCCGGCGCCGCCGGGCGGGACCTGCGGCTGTTCGTCGCCGCGTCTTGGGTGCACTCGTTGGTCCAATTGCTCGGCTCCGATCCGTCATGAAACTCACCATCGAACGTGCGGCCCTTCTGCGCTCGCTTGCCCATGTGCAGAGCGTGGTGGAGCGCCGCAACACGATCCCGATCCTTGCCAACGTGCTCATGGTGGCGAAGGCGGGTGCCGTGGGGCTGACCGCTACGGACATGGACCTCGAGATCGTCGAATCGGCGCCCGCCGAGTTGGCGCAAGAGGGCTCGACGACCGCCCCCGCCCACACCTTCTACGATATCGTGCGCAAGCTGCCTGAGGGTGCCCAGGTCCGCCTCGAGGCGCAGAGCGAGCGCTCCCAGCTCCTCATCAAATGCGGGCGCTCGCAGTTCACCTTGCAGACGCTGCCGGCCGAGGATTTCCCGGTGATGACCGGCGGGGAGCTCGGGACCGGGTTCGCCCTTGCGGCGGGCGAGCTCAGGAGCCTCATCGACCGCACCTCCTTCGCCATCTCGACCGAGGAGACGCGCTATTACCTGAACGGCATCTATCTGCACGGCGCCGAGCAGGAGAAGCTCAAATTCCTGCGCGCCGCGGCGACCGACGGCCATCGCCTGGCGCGGGTCGAGATGGCGCTGCCTGCTGGGGCGGAGGGCATGCCGGGGGTAATCGTGCCGCGCAAGACGGTGATCGAGGTGCGCAAGCTCATCGACGCCAGCGAGGCCCCGGTCCAGATCGGGCTCTCCGAGACGCGCATCCGCTTCGGCTTCGACGACACCGTGCTCACCTCGAAGCTGATCGACGGCACCTTCCCCGACTACGAGCGGGTCATCCCGCAGCACAACGACAAGGTGCTCGAGGTCAATCGTGACGAGTTCGCCAATGCGGTCGACCGCGTCTCGACCATCTCGACGGAGAAGTCGCGCGCGGTGAAGCTCTCCCTCGGGGACGGCACCTTGACCCTCTCGGCGAGCAGCCCGGAGGCGGGGAGTGCCACCGAGGAGCTCGAGGTCAAGTACAACTCGGGTGCCATCGAGATCGGCTTCAACTCCCGCTATCTCCTGGACATCACCAGGCAGATCGAGGGCGAGGGTGCCCGCTTCGAGATGTCGGATGCGGCCTCACCCACCGTGGTCCGCGACGTGGCGGACCAAAGCGCCCTCTACGTGCTGATGCCGATGCGGGTGTGAGGGACGCGGCACGCCATAGCTTCGCGGAGAGTGCTGCGAGCACCGCGGTGCCTGCGGCACCCGCGGTGGCTGTTCCACCCGCGGTGGCCGCGCCACTCGCGGTGCGGCGTCTGGTGCTCAACGATTTCCGCTCCTATGCGACCCTGCGGCTCGAGCTCGATCCGCGCCCGGTGGTGCTGACCGGGCCCAACGGGGCCGGCAAGACCAACCTGCTCGAAGCGCTCTCCTTCCTCGCCCCCGGCCGCGGCTTGCGCCGGGCGCGGCTCGAGGAGGTGGGCCGGCGCGGAGCGGGGGCTTCGGCCCCGTGGGCGGTTGCGGCGACCGTCGCGACGGCGCAGGGTGCGCTCGAGATCGGCACCGGGCGCGATCCCGAGACGGATCCCGCTACGGCGCGCCGGCTCCTGCGCATCGACGGCAAGCCCGCGCGCAGCCAGGCCGAGCTCGCGCGCCATCTGAGCGTGCTCTGGGTGACCCCCGACATGGACCGGCTCTTCCAGGAGGGGCCTTCGGCGCGTCGGCGCTTTCTCGACCGCATGGTCTATGGCCTCGATGCGGAGCACGCCGCGCGAGTAGCCGCCTACGACCACGCCCAGCGCGAGCGCGCCCGGCTCTTGCGCGAGGGCACACGCGACGCCACTTGGTTGGATGCGCTCGAGAGCGCGATGGCGGAGACCGGCGTTGCGATCGCGGCGGCACGACGCCGGCTGGTGCGGCGCTTGAGCAGCACCCTCGCGCAGGCCCGCGGACCCTTTCCCGCCGCCGCCGTGGCCCTCGAGGGCACGCTCGAAGGCTGGCTCGACGAGGCTCCGGCCCTCGCCGCCGAGGAGCGCTTTCGCACCCTCCTTGCCGCCGCGCGCGCCGAGGACGCCTTGGCCGGGGGGGCCAAGGACGGACCCCACCGCAGCGATCTGGCGGTGCGCCATCTCGCGAGCGGGCTGCCCGCGGCCCTCGCCTCGACCGGCGAGCAGAAAGCGCTTCTCCTTTCCCTCGTGCTCGCGCATGCGCGGCTCGAGACGCTCGAGCGGGGGGCGGTCCCGCTCCTGCTGCTCGACGAAGTGGCGGCCCATCTCGACCGGGTGCGGCGCCAGGCCCTCGACGAGGAGCTCCTCGCCTTCGGCAGCCAGGCATGGCTGACCGGCACGGACGAGGCGATGTTCGAGAGCCTGGGCGCCGCCGCCCAGCATTTCCGGGTGGTCGACGGCAACGTCGTCCCGCGCTGAAGGACAAGGGCATGACCGAGAAAGCGAAGAAAGCGGCGGAGAAGAAAGTCCAGGCGGCGCCCGAGCAGGCCGAGGAGATCTACGACGCCCACTCGATCAAGATCCTGCGCGGCCTCGATGCCGTGCGCAAGCGGCCGGGCATGTACATCGGCGACACCGACGACGGATCGGGCCTCCACCACATGGTCTACGAGGTGGTCGACAACGCCATCGACGAGACCCTCGCCGGCCATTGCGACCGCATCGAGGTGACCTTGAATGCCGACGGCTCGGTCACCATCAAGGACAACGGCCGCGGCATTCCCGTCGACATCCATGCCGAGGAGGGCGTCTCGGCGGCCGAGGTCATCATGACCCAGCTCCATTCCGGGGGCAAATTCGACCAGAACGCCTACAAGGTGTCGGGCGGGCTGCACGGCGTGGGCGTTTCGGTGGTGAACGCGCTCTCCGAGCTCCTCGAGCTGCGCATCTGGCGCGACCACGCGGAGTATTTCATGCGCTTCCGCGACGGCGAGCCCGAGGCCCCGCTCGCGGTCGTGGGGCCTCACGAGGGCCGCTCGGGTACCGAGATCACCTTCCATCCCTCGAAGAAGGTCTTCACCAAGACCGAGTTCGACTTCGCCACCCTCGAGCATCGCCTGCGCGAGCTCGCCTTTCTCAATTCGGGCGTCTACCTCAAGCTCACCGACGCGCGCGGGCTGCAGCCGAAATCCGTCGAGCTCCACTACGAAGGCGGCATCGAGGTCTTCGTGAAATGGCTCGACCGCTCGAAAACGGCCCTCCATCAGGGTCCCATCGTGGTCGAGGGCATGCGCGAGGGAATCTTGGTGAGTGTCGCCCTGCAGTGGAACGACAGCTATCACGAGACCATGCTGTGCTTCACCAACAACATCCCCCAGCGCGACGGCGGCAGCCATCTGGCGGGCTTCCGTGCAGCCCTCACGCGCACCGTCAACAACTATGCCAACGAGCAGGGCATCGCCAAGAAGGAGAAGGTGCAGCTCACCGGCGACGACATGCGCGAGGGGCTCACGTGCGTGCTCTCCTGCAAGGTGCCCGATCCCAAGTTCTCCTCCCAGACCAAGGACAAGCTCGTCTCCTCCGAAGTGCGCCCGGTGGTCGAGGGCGTGGTCGGCGACAAGCTCGCGGCGTGGTTCGAGGAGCATCCGGCCGACGCCAAGCGCATCGTGGGCAAGGTGGTCGAGGCCGCGGCCGCGCGCGAGGCGGCGCGCAAGGCGCGCGAGCTCACCCGGCGCAAGGGGGCCCTCGACATGGCCTCCCTCCCCGGCAAGCTCGCCGACTGCCAGGAGCGCGATCCCGCCAAGTCGGAGCTCTTCATCGTCGAGGGCGATTCCGCGGGCGGGTCCGCCAAGCAGGGCCGCGACCGCGCGCGCCAGGCCATCCTGCCCTTGCGCGGCAAGATCCTGAACGTCGAGCGTGCGCGCTTCGACAAGATGCTGGGCTCGGCCGAGATCGGCACCCTCATCTCCGCCCTCGGGACCGGCATCGGGCGCGAGGATTTCGACCTGGCCAAGCTGCGCTACCACAAGATCGTCATCATGACGGACGCGGACGTGGACGGCAGCCACATCCGCACGCTCCTCCTCACCTTCTTCTACCGCCAGATGCCGGCGCTCATTGCCCAGGGCCATCTCTTCATCGCCCAGCCCCCCCTCTACCGCGCCAAGCGCGGCAACTCGGAGGTCTATCTCAAGGACGACCGAGCGCTCGAGGACTACCTCATGGGCACGGCGCTCGAGGAGGCGCTCTTCAGCACCCATGACGGCGTGCAGCACGCAGGTGCCGACTTGCGCCAGATCGTCGAGGAGGCGCGCAAGGTGAAGGCCTTCCTCCAGCCCCTCATCCGCCACATCGGCAACGCCGCCGTGGTCGAGCAGGTGGCGATCGCGGGTGCGTTCAATCCCGAGATCCTCTCCAACCGCGCCCAGGCCGAGAAGGCCGCCGCCTACATCGCCTCGCGCCTCGACCGCCTTTCGGCCGAGCACGCGCGCGGCTGGAAGGCCGCCCCCTACGCCGACGGCGGGCTCGAGTTCACGCGCTCCTTGCGCGGGGTGAGCGAGCGCCACTTGATCGACGGCTCGGTCATCCGCTCGGCCGAGGCGCGGCGCGTCGACGCGGTCGCGGGCAAGCTGCAGCAGCTCTACGTGAAGCGCGGCAAGCTCGCCTCGAAGGACCGCGAGGTGCTGATCGCGGGGCCGATCGGGCTCACGGACGCGGTGATGGAGCTCGGCCGCAAGGGGGTCACGATCCAGCGCTACAAGGGCCTCGGCGAGATGAACCCGGAGCAGCTCTGGCAGACCACCCTCGATCCCCAGGCGCGCACCCTCCTCCAGGTCAAGGTCGAGCACACCGACGAGGCCGAGGAGGTCTTCTCCACCCTCATGGGCGACGTGGTCGAGCCGCGCCGCGAGTTCATCCAGCAGAACGCGCTCAAGGTGGCGAATTTGGACGTGTAGGGGGTTCGGGCCGCAGCGCGCGAGCAGACTGCCGGGTTGACGCCATGGTTTTTTCGTATTACGTTGTAATACGAAGGGTGCGCCAGGGCCGATGCGCAAGGTCGTTTCCATCCGTCTCGACGAGGGCATGCTCGCCGCGGCACAGCGGCGCGCGCGGCAGCGCCGGCGCACTTTGACGAATTATGTCGAGGGGCTGATCGAGCGCGATTTCGTCCCAGACGAAAGAGAGATGGAGAGCGGCAGCGCTCCGCAGGTGCAGCTCGTCCACGTCATCCGCACGCTCAAAGCGCGCCGGCCCGAGCTCGAGCGCATGGGCGTGCGGCACGCGGCGGTGTTCGGCTCGCTCGCGCGCGGCGAGGCGCGGCCGGAGAGCGACGTGGACATTCTCGTCGAGACCGATCCGGCGGTCGTAAAGAGCCTCTTCGCCTACGGCGGCATCCAGCAGTCGCTCGAGGAATGGATCGGCCGGCCGGTCGATCTCGCCGGCAAGGAGCGCCTGCGGCCCGGGGCCGCGGTCGAGGCGGAGCGCGACGCGATCCATGCCTTCTAGCCGGCAGCTCGACCGGCTCGCGGACATTGTGACCAATTGCGAGCGCATCGCGCGGCACACGGCCGGCATGTCGCGCGAGGCTTACTTCGCCGACGAGAAGACGATCGACGCGGTCGAGCGCTGCCTGCAGCGCATCAGCGAGGCCGCGGTGAGATTGGGGCCCGAGCTCGACGCACGCTATCGCGATGCGCCTTGGAAAGAGGCGCGCGGTATCGGCAACATCCTGCGGCACAAATACGACGAGATCGTCGACGATCTCATCTGGGCGAGCATCGCGACGGACATCCCGCGTCTGCGCGAGAGTGCGATGAAGGAGATCGCGCGCCTCAAATCATCCACCGATGATGGCGGCACTACCGTTTAAGGCAACGACCGGCTGATGTCGCCCTCCTCAGCACCATATTGCTCGACCAGGCCCTGCCACAGCGAGACGAGCTCGCGCTGCCCGGGATTGCCGGTCGGCTTCGGGCGCACGGCGGTGTGCACGAGGACGAGCTTCGCGGCCGGATCGACGAAGATCGCCTGGCCGTGGATGCCGAGGAGAGCGAACTCGCGCCGCGGCCCCGGCAGGATCCATACCTGATAGCCGTAGCCGAAGAAGGATGTCGCCGTACCGGAGGCGAGGAAATTCCCCGCCGGGGCCGCGGTCGTGGCGTCGATCACCCATTGCCGCGGGATGAGCTGCTCGCCGTGCCAGGCGCCGTCGTTGGCGAGGAGCAGGCCGAGCCGTCCCCAATCGCGCAGGACCGCATTGAAGCAGCAGAAGGCCGCCTCCTGCCCCGAGGCGTCGACCACCCAGGTCGCATCCGCCTCGCTGCCGATGCGCTGCCAGATGTGCCGCTCGAGATAGGTAGCGAGCGGCTGCTTGACCGCGCGCGCGAGGACGAGGCCCAAGAGCTGGGTATTGATGCCGGCATAGTGCCAGACGCTATCCGGTGCTGCGGTACGGTTATTGAACGTCATGATCGCGGCGGCGTCGCCGCGGCCGTCGTGGCGCCAGAGCTCGCGGTTGAACCGGGCGCTGTCGTCGGTGCCGTCATAGGTCTCGCTGAAGGCGATGCCGGAGGCCATGTGCAGAAGCGCTCGGATGGGCGTGCGGCCGAACTCGCTGCCCGCAAGCTCGGGCACATAGTCCGCGGCCGGATCGTCGATCGACTTGATCGCCCCCTCCGCGACGGCGATGCCGACCAGCATCGCGGTGATCGTCTTCGCCATCGACTGGGAGGTGAAGCGGTCGCGGTCGGTGCGGGCGTAACGGTAATGCTCGAAAAGGATGGTATCGCCCTTGAGGATGAGGAGCCCCGTCGCCGGCTGGCGCTCGAGATAATCGGCGAGCGTGTGGCTCTCGCCGCGATGGCGGTAGGTGAGCGTCAATTCCTCGTCCGCGCGCGCGAAGTGCGACGCTTGCGCCGCGCGCGCCACCGGATTGGAGGAGAGCACGTGGTCGAAATGGCTCAGGCTGCCGACGAGGAAGCGTTGCTCGCGCAAGTGGCCAGGGGCGCCGATGGGGTAATGCTCCGCTTGGCCGTAGGCCTCGGCGTCGGGGCCGCTCTCGGAAAAGACGGGGAGGGCCTCGGCCCGAGCCAATGCCGGGGTCAGGAGAAGGGCCGCGAGAAGGCCGGCGAGCATGCCGGGATGGCGGTGCATCGGAGCGCTCGTTCGCTGGTCGAGGGCGTGAGGACAATAAGGCGTCGTTCACATCGGGCCAAGGGCCGCGATGCGCCCGGCCATCGGCGGGCGGGGAAAACGCGGGCGCATCATCGCGCCCCCGTTGTCCCCGCCGCTCCCGTGCAAGCCGGGCGTGGTGCTGCGCCGCGATAAACCGATCGAGCGCGCGCGCGGCGCGCGATGAAGGTTGCTTTGGCGGGCCGTGCTGGATTACCGATAGAGAATTGGCGCGTGCCCGCGGGCACGTGCTGTCCGCGCGGGGCCCCTCATGAAGCCTGCCTACGACGCCGTGCTCTTCGATCTCCTGACGGCGCTCCTCGATTCCTGGTCGCTCTGGGACCAGGTTGCAGGGGGGGAAGCGGAGGGCCGCAAGTGGCGCGGCGCCTATCTCAGGCGCACCTATCAGACCGGCGCCTACCGGCCCTACGAGACCCTCGTCGCCGAGGCGGCCCAGGAGGCGGGCCTGCCGAGCGACTACGCGCGCGAGCTCGCGGCGCGCTACGGCGAGCTCGAGCCCTGGCCGGAAGTGCTTGGCGTGCTGACCACGCTCAAGCAGCACGTGCCGCTCGCCATCGTCACCAATTGCTCGGAGGCCCTCGCGGCGAAGGCGATCGCCGCCATCGGGGTCGAGTTCAACGTCGTCGTCACCGCCGAGCGCGCGGGCTTTTACAAGCCCGACCCGCGCCCCTACCGCATGGCGATCGAGGAGCTTGGCCTGCCGGTCGAGCGCTGCCTCTTCGTCGCCGGCTCGGCCTTCGATCTCTACGGCATCGCCAAGGTCGGCCTGGCGGGCTATTGGCACGATCGCACCGGCATGGCGGCACCGCCGGAAGCGCCCAAGCTCGTCGCCCATCACGATACCATCAGCCCGCTCGCCGACGTGGTGCTCGGCCGTCTCACCTGAGGCGGTTCGGCATTCGCACATTTTCGCACCACTCCCGATCGCGATTGGCCCCTCGCCCGCAAGCGGGAGAGGGACTATGGTCGCTCAGCCGGCGATGCCGAGCCAGCTGCCGAGCAGGCTCGCGGCCGCCGCCGCGGCAAGCGCCCAGAGCGGGTTCCAGTCGCTCGCGAAAACATAGAGGGCGGTGCCGAGGGTGGCAGCTAACGTGAGCGCCCCGTGATCGGCCGCGCGGCCCATGACCACCCCGCTCGCCAGGATGAGCCCCACGGTGATCGGCACCAGGCCGCGCTGGGCCGCGGCGATCGCGCGCAGCCGTGCGAAGCGCGCCATCAGCCGGCCGGCGCCGAAGGCGAGCAGGGAGGAGGGCACGATCATCGCCAAGGTCGCCACGGCCAGGCCGGCAAAGCCGGCGACGTGCCACCCGATCAGGCTCACGATCAGCACGTTCGGCCCCGGTGCGGTCTGCGCGATCGCGAAGAGGTTGGCGAAGGTCGTGTCGTTCATCCATCCCAGGACGTCGACGATCCGGCGATGGATGTCGGGCATGATCGCATTGGCCCCTCCGATCGCGACCAGCGAGAGCGAGGCGAAGGTCGCGGCGATCTGCCAGAGCGAGATAGCGAGCGGTGCTGGTCTCATGGGCGGCGCTCGAGCCAGACGGCTGCGATGCTGAGCGGGGCCAGCACCACCACGACGGCGACGAGCGGGAACCCCGCGACGGCGATGGCGAGGAAGGCGACGAGGCCGAAGAAGAGTGCGAGGCGCGTCGGCTGCAGCCGGCGCGCCATCTTGAGGGCCGTCCCGATGACGAGGCCGGCAGCCGCTGCGGCGGTGCCGCTCATGGCGGCGGCCACGTCGGGTACCGAGGCGAAGCGTTCGTAGAGCGAGGCGAGCAGCACCAGGATCGCGAGCGGCATCGCCATGAGCGAGGCCACGGCGACGAGTGCCCCGAGCACGCCCTGGAAGCGATCGCCGATCATCACCGCGAGGTTGGTCGTGTTGGGTCCGGGCAGGACCTGTCCGACTCCGAGGAGCGAGGCATACTCCCGCTCGCTCAGCCAGGCGCGCTCCTCGACGACGACGCGGCGCGCCCAGGTGGCGACACCTCCGAAACCGCAGAGCCCGACCTTGAGGAAGCCGAGGAAGAGCTCCATCCGACGTACCGACCGGGAGGCTGCGGAGCTGGGCATCGTGCGGGGTCCCTTCTGCGCGGGGTCGGGGCCGGATCGCTAAGCGCGCGCGGCGGGCTTGTGCCTGAGCCCGAGCGTGGGTGCCAGGGCCATGACCCCCGCCGCGCAAAGGCAGATGGGGAGAAAGGCAAGGGCTGCGATCGCGGTCCTGTCCCAGAGCCAGCCGCCCACGACCGAGACCACGACGGGGCAGGCGTAGCTGATCGTGAACATCCCCGCCGAGGTGCGATGCACGTCGTCGGGCGCACTCACGAGGGCGGGCAGGGCCAAGGTGAGGATGAGCCCGAGGGCGACCGAGAAGCCGAGGACGGCGCAGGAGGCGACGATCCAGCCGCTCGGCAGGAGGACGATGGCCAGCGTGGAGACGAGGCAGAGCAGGCCCAAGCCGCCGATCGGCCAGGCGCGGCCGACCGTGCGCTCGGCAAAGACGAGCAGCAGGAACGACGCCGGGAGCTGGCCGAGATTGATGGCGGTGAGGGCTGCATTGATCAGCTCGGGGTGGCCGCCCGCCTGAAGAAAGTCCGGGAGGAAGAAATTGCTCGCGAGATAGGTGCTGTTGACGCAGCCCATCGTCAGGCCGAGGCGCCAGATGCGCGGGCTGCTCCAGTCCGGCCACCAGCGCCGTTGCGCCAAGGCCGAGGCCGCACTCGCGGGGCCCGTGCGCGGGGCGAAGGCGGCGACGAGGGCGGCCGTGGCGAGAACCGGCACGGCCCAGACCAGGAAGCTCAGCCGCCAGCTGCCGCCCACGAGCGGAAGGACCCAGGGGATGGTGAGCGAGGCGGAGAGAATCTCCCCGACGAGGAGCCCGTTCGCGTAGATCGCCGTGCCGAAGCCGACCCTGTGGGGCATCCAGTCGCGCACGATCGGCGGCAAGGCCGGCTGCATGACGGCGATGCCGAGCCCCATGAGGATCGTGGTGGCGAAAAGCAGGATGCTGTCGTTGGCTAGGCCGCGCAGGGCCGAGGCCGCCGCACAGACGAGGAGCCCGGCAACGAGAGTCGCCAGCGTGCCGAGGCGCGCGATGAGGAGCGAGGCGGGCACCGCCGCCGCGGCGAAGAGAAAGGCCGGCAGGCCGGAGAGCACGCCGATGTCGCTCTCGGAGAGCTTGAGGTCCGCGTGAAGGAGCGGGATTACGGGCGGGACCGCAAGGAGCGTTATGCGCAAGGAAGTGCCCGCAAGCCACAAGAGGATGAGGGCGACGAAGGGCCGCGCTATCGGGCTCCCGCCGGAAGGGCTTCTTCGTGCCGCCTTCATCGCGGCCGTCGCCCGCCTGTCGGCGCCGCCGCTCTGGGGCGGCCTCGCGTCATCGTCACGGCGTCTCCCCCAGGCCCGACTCTCGCGAGGAGGAAGCGCACCTCGACGGATCGCCCGATCGTTCGCCTCCGGCTCGGCCGGAACCCGACGCCAGCATATGCGTGGGTTCCGGCGCGCCGTCAAGGGCGTGCGCGTGAAGTGGGTCGGCCGGGGCCGAACCTCATCCTTCGAGACGCGTCGCATGCGCGACGCTCCTCAAAGTCCGACTCAAAATGGTCCGTTCGCTTTCGATGCTCTATTCGTCACCCCGGCGAAAGCCGGGGTCCATGTCCGAAGCCTGGCTCAAGGCCGACGATGGATTCCCGCTTTCGCGGGAATGACGATGTGTGGCGGGCAATGCATTGAAGATGGCGCGTTCATTTCCGGCCAGCCGTTCAGGATGAGGACTCGGTAGTTCGGGCTTCGCCTCATCCTGAAGAGCCGCCGTAGGCGGCGTCTCGAAGGATGCGGCGAAACAGAGTCCCCATCCGCCGACAGGCGCTTGCTGTGCCGCTTCCTTGACCCTACCATCCCGCTTCCAGCGCTGCGGTGCCGGCACCTTCCGGGGAGCAAAAACATGGCGGTTGCAGAGGCGAGCTACGATTTCGTCATCGTCGGTGCCGGCTCGGCCGGATGCGTGCTCGCGGCCCGCCTGAGTGCGGACGGCAAGCACCGCGTCCTCCTCATCGAGGCGGGCCCGCGCGACCGCAATCCCTGGATCCACGTCCCGATCGGCTACGCCAAGCTCTTCAACGATCGGCGGGTGAACTGGTCGTACAATTCGGAGCCCGAGCCCCACTTGAACGGCCGCCGCATCTTCAATCCGCGCGGCAAGGTCCTGGGTGGCTCGAGCTCGATCAACGGCCTCGTCTATATCCGCGGCCAGCGCGAGGATTTCGATGCCTGGCGCGAGGCCGGAAATCCCGGCTGGGGCTACGACGATCTCCTGCCCTATTTCAAGCGCGCCGAGAACCAGACGCGCGGCCCGGACCAGCTCCACGGCACGCTCGGCCCGCTCACCGTCTCGGATCCCTCCGAGCCGCACCCGCTCTGCGACGCCTTCATCGCGGGGGCCGAGGAGGCCGGCTTCCCGCGCAACGGCGATTTCAACGGCCCCTCCCAGGAGGGGGCGGGCTATTACCAGTTCACCTTGCGCGGCCGTTTCCGCGCGAGCACGGCCAAGACCTATCTCAAGCCGGCCTTGCGGCGCGCCAACCTCGAGGTGGCGACCGAGGCCCATGTGACGCGCATCCTCTGCGAAGGCGGGCGTGCGGTCGGGGTCGAATACCGCCAAGGCGGGGTCCTTCATGCCGCCCGCGCGCGTGCCGAGGTGATCGTCTCCGCAGGTGCCATCAACACGCCGCAGATCCTGCAGCTCTCGGGCATAGGTCCCGGCGCCCTTCTGCAACGCCTCGGGGTGACACCCGTGCTCGTCCACGAAGGGGTCGGGCGCAGCTACCAGGACCATCTCCAGGTGCGCATCGTGCTCAAATGCACGGGGGCGGTGACGCTCAACGACGAGGTCGCGAGCCTCCGGCGCAAGGCGATGATGGGCCTGCGCTACCTCCTCTTCGGCAAGGGCTCGCTCACGATCGGGGCCGGATATGCGGGCGGCTTCTTCCGCACGCCCGAGGCGGCGGACGCGCGCCCCGACATGCAGTGCCATTTCCTCCTCTTCAGCGTGAACAAGATGGGCGAGCGCCTCCATCCCTTCTCGGCCTTCAGCGCCTCGAGCTGCCAGCTCCGCCCCGAAAGCCGCGGCGAGGTGATGGCGGCATCGCCCGATCCCCTGGCCCCGCCCGCGATCCGCGCCAATTTCCTCGCCGCCGACAAGGATAAGCGCGTCCACGTGGCGGGGTTGCGCCTCTTGCGCCGTATCCTCGCGGCACCGTCCATGCGCGCTTACGTGAAGGAGGAATACGAGCCGGGGGCTGCCGTGCAATCGGACGAGGCGCTGCTTGCCTATTGCCGCGAGCGCGGCTCGACCGTCTACCACCCGACCTCGACCTGCCGCATGGGGACGGACGCGCTCGCGGTCGTCGACCATCGTCTCAAGCTGCGCGGGCTCGAGGCTTTGCGCGTGGTCGACGCTTCGGTCATGCCCTCGGTCGTCTCGGGCAACACCAACGCCGCCACGATCGCCATCGCCGAGAAGGCGAGCGAGCTCGTCCTCGCGGAGCGGCGCTAATGGCAGGCAAAAGCGCCCAAGTTGACCGTCTCACCGTCGCCGCGCGCCTTCGCCGACGAGGTCATCGAATGACCGGCGCCGAGTGCGGCCGCGGCCCCGCCTCACAGCGCGACGAGCGGGATGCGCAAGGCTTCCGCCGCGGCGAGCAGGCGCTCATCGTAGCTCGCGAGCTCGATCGTCTGCCCGCGCCCGCGCAGGAACTCGATCGAGGCGAGATGGAGCGCGTCCGGCGTGCGTACCGGGAGCGGAAACGGCTCGAGCGCCCGTCCGAGCACGGGGGGGGCCAGCTCGAGCAGCGCCACCCCGCCGACGAGCGACCGCACTTCGTCGCCATGCGAGCGCTCGAGCCGGCGTGCGTGAATCCTTGTCCACAGCTCGTATTCGAGGAGACGGCTCGAGATCAGCGGCGCCTGCCAAAGGGATGCCGGCGGGGTGCGATCCTCCGCCAAGAGGTAGGCCAGCGCGACCGAGCTATCGAGATAGATCACCGATCGTCCCGGTCGTGGCGCAGTTCCCGCATGAGCTCCCGGAAGCGCATGATCGGCTTGCGCGGCGGCGGGGGCCCGCCGGCGACGGCGGGGGGCGTCAACCAACCCGCGCGCACCGCCTCGGCCAGGAGCGCGTCCGCGAGGAGCGGGCTGCGGCCGGCCTGCGGCGGCACGATCTCCGCCACCACGCGGTCGCGGTCGGTGACCAGCACGGTCTCCCCACCCGCGGCAAGGCGGATATATTCGCTGAGCCTGTTCTTGAGCACTTTCAGGCCGACGGAGAGCATGGACAAATTGGTAGCTGCCGGAAGCTACCTTCGTCAATCGCGGCGGCGAGGCGTGGCGGCGCGGCGTCGTCCGGCCGCCCGCGCCCGCGAGGCGAGCGCATGAGGCGGCGCGATCTCCTCGCGGCATTTCTCGGCAGTGCGGCCCTCGCCCGGCCGCTCGCGGTACTCGCGCAGCAGCCGGCGGCAATGCCGCGGGTCGGCCTCCTCGATCCCGGCATCGCGCATCTCTTCGCGGCCTTTCTCAAAGGGATGCAGGAGCTGGGATACGAGGAGGGCCGGAACGTGGCCTACGTGCGGCGCTCCGCCGCAGGCCACGCCGAGCGTATTCCGGCCCTCGCCGCCGAGCTCGTGGACCTCAAAGTGAATGTGATCGTGACCGCCGCCCCTGGGCCGATCCGTGCCGCCATGGCCGCGAGCGCGACGGTCCCGATCGTGTTCGCGGCAACAGGCGATGCCGTGGGAAGCGGGATCGTGAAAAGCCTGGCGCGGCCGGGCGGCAACGCGACCGGCTTGTCGTTCCTCAACACCGAGATCAGTGCCAAGCGCCTCCAGCTGCTGCACGAGGCGCTTCCCGCGGCACGGCGCATCGCCGTGCTCTCGGATTCCCGCAGCACGCGGGCCGGCTTGGATGAAACCGAGGAGGCGGGCCGGGGCCTGGGGCTCGAGCTTCAGATCCTGAGCGTCGTCGAGCTCGGCGAGTACGAAAGCGCCTTCCAAGCCGCCGTCGCCGGTCGTGCCGAGGCGATCGATGTCCTGGCCTCGCCCTATTTCAATGCCAACCGCGTCCGTCTCGCCGAGCTCGCTGCAAAATACCGCCTCCCCGCCATGTACGAGACCAGCGAGTATGTCCATTCGGGCGGGCTCATGTCCTATGGGCCCAGCCTCGCCGATCTCTTCCGGCGTGCCGCCGCCTATGTCGACAAGATCCTCAAAGGTGCCAAGCCCAGCGACCTCCCGGTCGAGCAGCCGACCAAGTTCGAGCTTGTCATCAATCTGACGACCGCCAAGGCGCTCGGCATCGCCATACCGACGTTGCTGCTCGACACTGCCGACGAGGTGATCGAATGATTTCACGGCGTGAAATGATCACAGCGCTTCTCGCCGCGTCCTTGGCGCCGGCGCGAGTCTTCGCGCAAACGCCGCCCAAAATGCTCCGCGTCGGTTGGGTTACCGTTCTTCCGAGAACGACTCCGCATTATGTGGCGTTCGAGAAGAGGATGGCCGAGCTTGGCTACGAGGAAGGCAAGAATTTCGCCTGGGAATTTATCCAGACAAAAAGCGTCGGGGACTATCCGTCGGCTTCCGCCGAGCTGGCTCGGCGCAAGGTGGACATCTTCGTGACCCCCGGCAACGAGCCGGCACTTCGCGCAGCGCTGGCCGCAGCCGGTACTCTGCCGATCGTCATGCTCGCCATCGACTTCGATCCCTTCGAGAAGGGCTATGTGGCCAGCCTCGCCCGGCCGGGAGGCAACGTCACCGGGCTCTTCGTGCGTCAGCTCGAGCTGGCGGCGAAGAGGGTCGAGCTCACGCGCGGGGCCTTGCCCAAAGCGCGCCGCCTCGGACTCTGGTGGGACGCCATATCCCACGACCAGGCCGAGTCGGCGGCAACGGCGGCGCGGAGCCTCGGCTTCGAGCCCCGGCTCATCGAGGTGACCGGCCCGCCCCCCGACTATGCCGAAGCCCTCGCGCAAATGATCGATGCGCCAGGCGAGCCGGTCATGATCGGGGCGAGCCCGGTGTTCATGCGTGACCGTGCCGCGATCATGCCTCTGCTGCTGGCACGGCGCACCCCGACGATCGCCGCTTTTCGGGAGTTCGTCGAAGCGGGGGCGCTCCTGAGCTACGGCATCGACCTGGTCGGCTTGTTCCGCGACGCTGCAGGCTACGTCGACCGCATTGCCAAGGGGGCCAAGCCGGCGGAGTTGCCGATCGCACAACCGACGCACTTCGACATGGCGCTCAATCTCAAGACCGCCGCACACCTCGGGATCGCCCTGCCGCCCTCGCTCACCGCCCTTGCCGACGAGGTCATCGAATGAGAAGGCGGGATCTCATCGCGGCACTCGCCGCCGCATCCTTGGCGACGACGCGGGCCTTCGCGCAAGCGCCACCCAAGATGCTGTATGTCGGCCTCGTCGGCGCTCTTCCGAGAACGACGCCGCTCTATGTGGCTTTCGAGAAGAGAATGGCCGAGCTCGGCTATGAGGAGGGCAAGAATTTCGCCTTCGAATTTCTCCAAACAAAAAGTGTCGGGGGCTACCAATCCGCCTACGCCGAGCTGGCGCGGCGCAAGGTGGACATTTTCGTCACCCCCGGCAACGAGCCCGCGCTCCGCGGCGCGCTGGCAGCGGCCGGTACTCAGCCAATCGTCATGCTCGCCATCGACTTCGATCCCTTCGAGAAGGGCTATGTGGCCAATCTCGCCCGGCCGGGAGGCAACGTCACCGGGCTCTTCGTGCGTCAGATCGAGCTGGCGGCGAAACGCGTCGAGTTCACGCGCGAGGCCTTGCCCAAGGCGCACACCCTCGGCCTCTGGTGGGACGTGGAGTCCCACGACCAAGCCGAGGCCGCCGCAGCGGCGGCGCGGAGCATCGGCTTCGAGCCCCGGCTGATCGAGGTGACCGGCCAGCCCCCCGACTATGCGGGAGCCCTCGGGCATATGGACGACGCGCCGGGCGAGCCGGTCATGATCGGGGCGGGCGGGGTGTTCCTGCGCGACCGTGCCGCGATCTTGCCTCTGCTGCTGGCGCGACGCACCCCCGTGATCGCCGCTTTCCGGGAGCTCGTCGAAGCAGGGGCGCTCCTGAGCTACGGCGCCGATCTGGTCGGCTTGTTCCGCGACGCCGCGGTCTACGTCGACCGCATCGCCAAGGGCGCCAAGCCGGCGGAGCTTCCGATCGAACAGCCGACGCACTTCAACATGGAGGTCAACCTCAAGACCGCCGACTACCTCGGGATCGCCCTTCCGCCCTCGCTCACCGCCCGCGCCGACGAGGTGATCGAATGAGAAGGCGCGATCTCATCGCGGTGCTCGCCGCCGCATCGTTCGTGCCGACGCGGGTCTTGGCGCAAGCGCAGCCCAAGATGCTGCGCGTCGGACTTGTCAGCGTTCTCCCGAGAACGGCGCCGGTGTGGGTGGCTTTCGCGAAGCGGATGGCCGAGCTCGGCTATGAGGAGGGCAAGAATTTCGCGCTCGAATTCCTTCAGGCAAAGGGCATCGAGGGCTACAAATCCGGCTTCGCCGATCTGGCGCGGCGCAAGCCGGACATCTTCGTGGCCCCCGGCAGCGAGTTAGCGCTGCGCGCAGCGCTGACAGCCGCGGGCGCTCAGCCGATCGTCATGCTCGCCATCGACTTCGACCCCATCGCGAAGGGCTATGTCGCCAGTCTCGCCCGGCCGGGCGGCAACGTCACGGGGGTATTCGTGCGTCAGCTCGAGCTCGCAGCAAAGCGCGTCGAGCTCACGCGCGAGGCGTTGCCGAAGGCGCGCATCCTCGGCCTCTGGTGGGACGCCACGTCCCGCGACACGGCCGAGGCAGCCGCAGCGGCAGCCACGAGCCTCGGCTTCGAGCCGCGGCTGATCGAGGCAACGGGCGAGTCCCCCGACTATGCCGAAGCCGTCGGACATATGGCCGAAGCACCGGGCGAGCCCGTCATGATCGGGTCGAGCGGGGTGTTCGTGCGTGATCGTGTTGCGATCTTGCGTCTGCTGCTGGCGCGGCGCACCCCGGTCATCACTGCCCAACGGCAACTCGTCGAAGCAGGGGCGCTGATGAGCTACGGCATCGATCTGATCGGCCTTGCCCGCGATGCCGCCGGCTACGTCGATCGCATCGCCAAGGGCGCCAAGCCTGCAGACCTGCCGATAGCACAGCCGACGCATTTCGACATGGCGCTCAACCTCAAGACCGCCGAGAGCCTTGGGATCGCGCTGCCGCCCTCGCTCACCGCCCGCGCCGACGAGGTGATCGAATGAACGGGTGCCCGTATGTCTCCTATGGGTCAATTTGTGAACGTCGCTCGAAGATTGGGCCTCAGCAGCGGGGACATGGATGAGGCGCCGTGATTTCATGTTTCTGTCCGGCGGCGCCGCGGTCGCCTGGCCGCTTGCGGCGGGTGCGCAGCAAGCCGGCCAAATGCGGCGCATCGGCGTATTGGCGCCGTTTGCCCAGGATGACCCGTTGGGCCGGGCGCTCGTCATCGCGTTCGAGCAGGGCCTCGAGAAGCTCGGCTGGACGATCGGCCGCAATGTCCGGATCGACTATCGCTGGGGCATCGACGACGCTCAAAAGGCACAGGCCGCTACCGCCGATTTGCTGGCGGCGGCACCGGACGTGATCATGGCCAATACCAGCCGCTCCGTGGCGACGCTGCGGCAGGCGACCCGCACGGTGCCGGTCGTCTTCACGATGATCTATGAACCGGTCGCCCAAGGCTTCGTTCGGAGTCTGGCGCATCCGGGCGCCAACATTACCGGCTTCACGATGCCCGAGGCGACGATGGGAGCGAAGTGGCTGGAGCTGCTCAAGGAGATCGCGCCGCAGATCAAGCGCGTCGCATTCCTCTCCAATCCGGAGAACCCTGGTCCGCTGCAATACCTTCGTTCGGTGGAATCGGCTGCCCCAAATTTTGCCGTGGAGGCGGTCATGGCTCCGGTTCATGGGCCGGCGGAGATCGAAACGACCATGGCGATGCTCGCGCGCGCGCCGGGTGGCGGCTTGATCTCCCCTCCGGACGGTTTTTTGGCGAATTATGCGAATGTGATCGTCGAACTGGCGGCGCGTTACCGGCTGCCGGCAATCTATGGGATTCGTGATTTCGCGACCGACGGTGGCTTGGTTTCGTACGGCATTAATCCCGACAATCAAATGCAAGAGGCAGCAGGCTACGTCGACCGCATCCTCCGAGGCGAGAAACCGGGCGACCTGCCGGTCCAGCAGCCGGCCAAGTTCGAGCTGGTGATCAACCTCAAGACCGCAAAGGCGCTCGGGCTGACCGTCCCGCCCTTGCTGCTCGGCAGTGCCGACGAGGTGATCGAATGAGAAGGCGCGATCTCCTCGCGGCCCTCGCCGCCGCAGCGCTGGTGCCGACGCGGCTAACCGCGCAAGTGCCGCCCAAGATGCTGCGCGTCGGCTGGGCCGGCCCTGTTCCGAGCACGTCGCCATTTCATGGCGCGTTCAGGAAGAGGATGGCCGAGCTCGGCTATGAGGAGGGCAAGAATTTCATCTTCGAGTTCCTCCAGGTGAAGAGCAACGAGGAGTATCCATCCGCCTACGCCGAGCTGGCTCGGCGCAAGCTGGATATCTTCATGACCCCCAGCAGCGAGCTGGCACTCCGTGCTGCACTGGCAGCGGCCGGTACGCTCCCGATCGTCATGCTCGCCGTCGACTTCGATCCCTTCGAGAAGGGCTATGTGGCCAGTCTCGCCCGGCCGGGAGGCAACGTCACCGGCCTCTTCGTGCGTCAGCTCGAGCTGGCGGCAAAGCGGGTCGAGCTCACGCGCGAGGCTCTGCCCAAGGCGCGCATCCTCGGGTTTTGGTGGGACGCGGTGTCCCACGGCCAGGCCGAGGCAGCCGCGGCGGCGGCGCGGAGCCTCGGCTTCGAGCCGCGCCTCATCGAGGTGACCGGCGAGCCCGCCGACTACGCCGAAGCCCTTCGCCATATGGCCGACGCGCCGGGCGAACCGGTCACTATCGGGGCGAGTGCTGTGTTCATGCGCGACCGCGCCGCGATCTTGCCTCTGCTGCTGGCGCGGCGCACGCCGGCGATAGCACCCTTCCGGGAGTTCGTTGAAGCGGGGGCGCTCATGAGCTACGGCATCAGCCTAGTCGGATTGTTCCGCGACGCCGCGGACTACGTCGATCGCATCGCCAAGGGCGCCAAGCCGGCAGAGCTGCCGATCGCGCAGCCGACGCACTTCGACATGGCGCTCAACCTCAAGGCCGCCGAGAGCCTCGGCATCTCCCTTCCGCCCTCGCTTACCGCCCGCGCCGACGAGGTGATCGAATGAGAAGGCGCGAGCTCATCGCAGCCCTTCTCGGCGCCGCCGCCGTCTGGCCGCTCGCGGCGCAGGCGCAGCAGGCGCAGAAGACGCCCTTGGTCGGCGTCCTCATGATCGTTGCGGAGCACGGTCCCGAGGGCCAGGCGCGCCTCAAGGCCTTCCGCGAGGGGCTGGCGGCGCTCGGCTGGGTCGAGGGCAAGAACGTCCGGGTCGAGTATCGCTGGAGTGCCGGCGATGCGGCGCTCGTCGAGCGCTATGTGAGCGAGCTCCTTGCCATGAAACCGGACGTGATCCTCGCCAACGGCACGCCGGTCATCGCGGCACTCAAGAGGACGACGAAGACCGTCCCGATCGTCGGCGTGCTCGTCACCGATCCGGTCAGGCTCGGCTTCGTCGCGAACCTGGCGCGGCCCGGCGGCAACATCACCGGTTTCAGCTTTATCGATTCCGACCTCATCGGAAAATGGCGCCAGCTCCTGAGCGAGAGCGCGCCCGACACGAAGCGGACCGTGCTGCTCTTCGATCCGCTCATCAATCCGCAATATTACGATCTGCTGGGCGATCTCGGGCCGCCCCCCAGCGGCGCGCCCGAAATCGCCCCGACCAGCGCCCGGACCATGGCCGAGGTCGAAGGAGCGCTCGCGACCATGGGTCGCAGCAAAGAGTCTGGCCTGATCATTCCGCCCGACGGATTTCTGGTGGCCCACCTCAAGGAGATCGCGGCGCTGGCCATGCAGCAGCGCCTGCCGGCGATCTCTGTCTACCGTCAGTTCGCCCTCGAGGGCGGGCTCCTGTCCTACGGGCCCGACGTGGCCGACATCTTCCGGCGCGCGGCCGCCTATATCGACCGCATCCTCAAGGGTGCGCGCCCGGCCGATCTGCCGGTGCAGCAGCCGACCAAATTCGAGCTGGTCATCAATCTGAAGACGGCGAAGGCGCTCGGCCTCGCCTTGCCACCCTTGCTTCTTGCCGGCGCCGACGAGGTGATCGAATGAGGCGCTTCCGGCTCAGCCTCTTCGTCAAATACGCGGCCCTCATCGTCGGCTTGGTCATCGCCGTGCTGGTGGTGAACGGCGGGCTCGATCTCTGGTTCACCTATCAGGACACCAAGCAGGAGCTGATCGGGCTGCAGAAGGAGAAGGCGGAAGCGGCGGCCCAGCGCATCGAGGAATTCGTCACCGAGATCCAGCAGCAGGTCGGCTGGACGACCTTTGCCCAATGGGCGCTGACGCCGATCGAGCAGCGCCGCTACGATTACGTGCGCCTCCTGCGCCAGGTGCCGGCGATCACCGAGCTCGTCGAGCTCGACGGCAAGGGCAAGGAGCAGCTCAAGGTCTCGCGCCTCGCCATGGACGTGGTCGGCGGCGGCGCCGACCATGCGCAGGATGCGAGCTTCACCGAGGCCCTCGCCAAGCACGTCTATTTCGGCCCGGTCTACTTCCGCAAGGAGTCCGAGCCCTACATGACGATGGCGCTCGCCGGCAGCGGGCGCAATGCCGGCGTCACCGTGGCCGAGGTCAATCTCAAGCTCATCTGGGACGTGGTGACGGCGCTCAAGGTCGGCAAGGAGGGCTATGCCTACGTCGTCGATCGCCGCGGCCGGCTCATCGCCCACCCCGACATCAGCCTCGTGCTGCGCGACACCGACCTTCGCTCCTTGCCCCAGGTCGCGGCGGCACTCGCAGGCTCGGGCGAGGCCGTCGCCCTTGCGCGCAACCTCGCCGGCCGCCGGGTCTTGAGCGCGAGTGCCGCGATCCCGGACCTCGGCTGGCACGTCTTCGTCGAGCAGCCCCTCGCCGAGGCCTTCACCCCGCTTTACGCGGCGGCCTTGCGCGGGGCGGCCATCGTTCTCTTCGGCCTGCTCTTGGCGGGCCTCGCCGGGCTCTTCCTTTCGCGCCGCATGATCGGGCCGATCCGCACCCTCGAGGCCGGGGCGCGGCGCATCGGCGGGGGCGAGCTCGACCACCGGCTCGACATCAAGACCGGCGACGAGCTCGAGGAGCTCGCCGGCCAGTTCAACCGCATGACCGAGCAGCTGCAGGAGTCCTATGCCGGCCTCGAGCGCAAGGTCGAGGAGCGCACGCGGGATCTGGCCGAGACCTTGGAGCAGCAGACCGCCACGGCGGACGTGCTCAAGGTGATCAGCCGCTCGACCTTCGACCTCGAGCGCGTGCTCGACACGCTCGTCGGCACGGCCACGCGGCTCTGCGCTGCCGACATAGGCATTATCTGGCGGTTGGAAGGCGACGTGTTTCGGCCGTTGGGCACCCATGGCGCGTCGGCGGAGCTCATGCACGCCTTCGCGCAAGATCTCCCCCGGCCGGGCCGCGAAACGCTCGCCAGCCGGACGGTCCAGGAGGGCCGGATCGTCCACATCGTCGATGTCCTGGCCGACCCCGCGTATAAGTACGGCGAGGCCGCAAAGCTCGGGGGCTATCGCACCGCGCTCGGCGTACCGCTGGTGCGCGAAGGCGTGCCCTTCGGGGCGTTCTCGCTCGCGCGAAAGGAAGTCAAGCCCTTCACCGACAAGCAGATCGAGCTGGTCGCGACTTTCGCCGACCAGGCGGTGATCGCCATCGAGAACGTGCGGCTCATCACCGAGACTCGCGAGGCGCTCGAGCGGCAGACCGCCACGGCCGAGGTGCTTCAGGTCATCAACACCTCGCCCGGCGAGCTGACACCGGTCTTCGACGCGGTTCTGGAGAAGGCGTTGCGCCTGTGCGAGGCATCGTTCGGGCACATGTTCCGCTACGACGGCAGGTCCATGCGCCTGGCGGCGAGCCGGGGCATGCCCGCCGAGGAAGTCGGATGGTTCCGCGAATGGGTGCCCGATAAAGGCAGCGCCATGGACGAGATCGTGCGCGGCGCTCAGGTCGCCCACATCGCCGACGTCATCGATACCGATGCCTACCGCTCCGGCATCGAATCGCGCGTGAAGCTGGTCGAGGTGTTCGGCGCGCGTACCGCGCTCTGGGTCGCCTTGCGCAAGGACGAGGCGCTCCTCGGCGTCATCGTGATCTACCGGCGGGAGGTCCGCGCCTTTACCGACAAGCAGATATCCCTCCTGCAGACGTTCGCCGACCAGGCGGTGATCGCGATCGAGAACGTGCGCTTGCTCAACGAGTTGCGCGATCGCAGCGCCGAGCTGGCACGCTCCGTCGAGGAGCTCAAGACGCTCGGCGAGGTCGGCCAGGCGGTGAGCTCCACCCTCGATCTCGAGACCGTGCTGACCACCGTGGTGACCCGCGCCGTGGAGATCGCCGAGGCCGATTCCGGAACGCTCTTCCGCTACAGCCGCGAGCGCCGCGAGTTTCGCCTCTACCGGGCCGTGGGCTTCGACGAGACGCTCCTGGCCGAGGCCCGTGCCATCCGCATCCCGCTCGAGCACAGCACGCTCGGCCTCGCCGCCACGCGCCGCGCGCCCGTCGAGACGACGGCCTTGGTAGAGATGCCGGCGAACGCGATGCGCGATCTCATGATCAAGGCGGGATTCCACTCGACCGTGGTGGTGCCGCTCGTCTACGGCGAGCGCATCCTGGGCGGCTTCACGCTCCAGCGCCGGACCGGGAAGGCCTTCCCCGCCAATGTGCTGAGCCTGTTGCAGACGCTCGCGAACCAATCGGCCATGGCCATCCAGAACGCGCGCCTCTTCCGCGAAATCCAGGAACAGAGCCGCCAGCTCGAGCTCGCGAGCCAGCACAAGTCCCAGTTCCTCGCCAACATGAGCCACGAGCTCAGGACCCCCTTGAACGCGATCCTCGGCTACACGGAGATGATGGCCGACGGGCTCTACGGCGAGCTGGGCGAGAAGGCGAAAGGAGTGCTCGAGCGCGTGCAGGCGAACGGCAGGCACCTTCTCGGCCTCATCAACGACGTGCTCGACCTCTCCAAGATCGAGGCCGGGCAGCTCAAGCTCAGCATCGAGGATTACTCGGTGCCGGCGGTGGTGCAGCAAGTGGTGTCGGCGACGGAGTCGCTCGCGCGCAACAAGTCCCTCGAGCTCACCTCGACGATCGGCGAGGCCATGCCCGCGGGACGCGGCGACGAGCGGCGGCTGACCCAGGTGCTGCTCAACCTGGTCGGCAACGCGATCAAGTTCACCGACAAAGGCTCGGTCTCGATCCGTGCCCTCGCCGCAAACGGACAGTTCGAGATCGCGGTCGTCGACACCGGCCCGGGGATCAAGCCCGAGGACTGTGCGCGCATCTTCGATGAGTTCCAACAGGTCGACGACACCAACACGCGCAAGAAGGGCGGCACCGGCCTCGGGCTCGCCATCTCGCGGCGCATCGTCCAGATGCACGGCGGAAGGATCGAGGTCGACTCGACCGTGGGACAGGGCTCCACCTTCCGTGTCATCATCCCGCAACGCGCCGAGGAGACGGAGGCTGCATGACCAAGCGGATTCTCGTGGTCGAGGATACCGAGGACAACCGGCAGATCATGCGCGATCTCCTGGGTGCCGCCGGCTTCGAGATGATCGAGGCCGAGGACGGGGCCGCGGGCGTCGCCGCGGCCGAGCGGGAGAAGCCGGACCTCATCCTCATGGACATCCAGCTTCCGGTGATGGACGGCTACGAGGCCACGCGCCGCATCAAGGCGAATCCGGAGCTCAGGCACATTCCGATCTTAGCTGTCACCTCCTATGCCCTCTCGGGCGACGAGGAGAAGGCCCGTGCCGCCGGCTGCGACGGCTACGTCACGAAGCCCTTCAGCCCGCGTCAGCTCCTCGCCAAGGTGCGCGAGCACCTCGGCTGATCCGGATCGCGGCTGCACCGTGCGCACCCCCGCCCGCATCCTCGTGGTCGACGACACGCCCGACAACGTCGAGGTGCTCAAGATGCGCCTGGAGAGCCAGGGCTACGAGGTGCTGACCGCCGCCGACGGCGAGGAGGGACTCGCGAAGATCCAGGCGGAGACCCCCGACCTGGTCCTCCTCGACATCATGATGCCCAAGCTCGACGGCATCGAGGTGTGCCGCAGAGTGAAGGCGGATGCGGCCCTCCCCTTCATCCCCATCATCATGGTGACCGCCAAGGCCGACACGCGCGACGTGGTCGCCGGGCTCGAGGCGGGCGGGGACGACTATCTCACCAAGCCCGTCGACCACGCCTCCCTGACCGCGCGCGTGCGCTCCATGCTGCGCATCAAAGCGCTCCACGACCAGGTCCAGGCGCAAGCCGGCGAGCTCGCCGCCTGGAACCGCACGCTCGAGGAGCGCGTGGCCGCACAAGTCAAGGAGATCGAGCGCGTCGGCCGGCTCAAGCGCTTCCTGCCGCCCCAGGTGGCGGAGCTCGTGGTCGGCTCGGGCGACGAGCGCATCATGGAGAGCCACCGCCGGGACATCGTCGCCCTCATGTGCGATCTGCGCGGCTTCACCGCTTTCGCCGAGACGGCCGAGCCCGAGGACGTGATGGCGCTCCTGCGGAGCTACCACGAGACCGTCGGCCCCCTCGTCTTCGCGCACGAGGGCACGCTCGAGGGCTTCATCGGCGACGGCATGCTGGTCTTCTTCAACGATCCCGTGCCCTGCCCCGATCCGGCCCCGCGCGCGGTGCGGCTCGCCGTCGCCATGCGGGCTGCGGTCGACGGGCTCAAGGAGGAATGGCGCCGGCGCGGCCATGCCATCGGCTTCGGCGTCGGCATCGCGCAGGGCTACGCCACCCTCGGCCGCGTCGGCTTCGAGGGCAGGCAGGAATACAGCGCCATCGGCACGGTCATCAATCTCGCGGCCCGGCTCTGCGCGGAAGCGAAGGACGGCCAGATCCTGATGAGCCAGCGCGTGGCCGTCGCCGTCGAGCAGATCGCCGAGGCTACGTCGATCGGCGAGATTTCGCTCAAAGGCCTGTCGCGTCCCGTCGCCACCTTCGACGTGACGGGACTCAAGGGTTGACCGCCCGGCCCGCGTCTTGCCTCACGTCGGCCGCCCGAGGGTTTTCGCGAGGAGGGCACGCGCGCGCTCGACCGCCTTCTCCGGGAGGGTGTGGCGCGGCGGGAAGTCGGCGCTCGGCCGGGTCGCGTCGACGATCATCTTGGCGGTGATGCCCGCACGGTTCGAGGGGTCGAGGATGGCCCCCATGGCGTTCCGCACGACGTCGATGTCCTCGTCCGCCTGCATGCGCGTCGCCATCGCCCAGAGCACCTCGCGGTCGTCGCGGATGTCCACGTCGTCATCGACGACGACGACGAGCTTCAAGCTCAAATCGTCGCCGAAGGCGACGGCGGCGGCGTTCTTGGCCTGGCCGGGGGCCGCTTTGCGGAGCGCGATATAGGCGTGGAGCCGGCAGGTCCCCGACTTCGGATAGGAGACCGCGACCGTGTTGGGGAAGTGCTGGCGGAGCGTGCGCAAGAGGCGCGCCTCCGAGGGCACGGCGAGCAAGCTCGTATGCTCGTCCGAGATGCCGGGTACGATGTCCTGGTAGAGGGCGTCCTTGCGATGGCAGATCGCCGAGATCTCGACCACGTGCTCGGTCGAGCGGGCGGAGGCATAGCCGGTGAATTCGGCGAACGGCCCCTCGGGCTCGCGTTTCTTGGCGAGGATGCGGCCCTCGAGCACGATCTCGGCCTCTGCCGGCACCTCGATCGGAACCGTGACGCCGCGCGCGATTCCGAGGGGTGCACCCATAAGGCCGCCGATGACGGCATACTCGTCGCTCCCGATCGGCCCCTTCCACAGGCCGCCGAAGATGAAGGCGGGGTGGGCACCGATCACGATCGCAACCGGCAGATCCTCGCCCCGCTCCTCGGCGCGCGCCATGTAGTTCCAGAGATGGCGCCGGCTGTGGAGGCTGGTGCCGAGCCGGGTCCGGCCCTTGACCTGCAGGCGGTGGAAGCTCGCGTTGCGCACGCCGCTGTCGGGGTCCTTGGCGACCAGGATGCCGTTCGTGATGTAGGGGCCGGCGTCCTCGGCGAAGTGGCGCATGATGGGGAGATAGGCGAGGTCGAGCCTCCGGCCGGTCACGACCACCTCTTGGACGGCGGCGCGCTTATGCATGACGGGTGGCATCGTGCGGTCGTTGCGCGCGGCCCATTCCTCGATGAGGCGCTCCTCGCCGACGCCGAGCGCAAGCGCATAGCGCCGGCGCGCGCCGAAGAGGTTCGTCACCACCGGAAAGGGGGAGTTTCCCACCTTCTCGAACCACAGGACCGGGCGCTTGCCGAGCCGCTCCAGCTCCATCACCGTGGCGGTCACGTCATAGTCGAGCTTGACCCGCTCGCGCACGCGCAAGATCCCCGCCGGATCGTCGGCCTCGACCTTGGCGAGGAAGCTTCTCAGGGTGAATTCGCGCGACCGCGGTGCCATGGCGTCTCCTCGAGCTAGACGCCTTGCCTACCCTCTCCGGGCCGCCTGCGCAACGGTGGGTTACTGCGCTGCCAGCGCCACGCGGGCGTAGCTGCGGTCGCAATAGAGGAGCGGGCGGCCCTGGCCGAGCTCGACGTCGCACACCGAGCCCACGAGCACGTGATGGGAGCCCCAGCGCATCTCGCGCACGAGGGTGCAGTCGAAGGCGGCGAGCGCACCCACGAGGGCCGGGGCGCCGGTTGCGAGCGGCAGCCACTCGGCCGCCGCGAAGCGCTCGCCCGCCGGGCCCTCCTTGCGGCCCGCGAAGACGTCGGAGAGCTCCTGCTGCTCGTCCGAGAGGATGTTGGCGCAGAAGAAGCCGCTCTCGAGGATCGCGTCGCCGGCCCGGCTCTTGTGATGGAGGCAGACGAGGAGGGAGGGCGGCTCGAGGGAGAGCGAGCAGATCGCACTCACCGTGACTCCCACTTGCTCGCCCCGCCATTTGGTGGTCACGATCGCGACCCCGGTCGCGGCACTCCGCATTCCGGCCAGGAAATCCTCGCGCAGCTGGCTCTCCATCGCTACATCACCTTGTCGCTGAGGCCGGCCGCCTTCTTGACGAAGGCCAGGGGCTCGTTGAAGTCGAAATTCACATAGACCGCGTTCAGGTGCGCGAACGGCGGGGATTGCGCGAAAAGCTCGAAGGTGAGCCGGTGGCCGGCGTAATCCGAGTTCAAGAGGTCGCGCGCGAAGGCGAGCAGCCGGCGCCGGTCCTCGGCGGTCCAGGCCTCGTTCACGCTGTAATATTTGTCGAGCCAGGGCTTGGTCTCGGCATTGACGAAGCTCGCATGATCGGGGGTGACGCAGATCTGGCCGCCGCAGAGCTCGCGCGCGAGGTGCATCATCGCCGGCAGCCGCGAGCAGGCATGCACGCGCCCGGTGAAGAGGAGCGATTGGTTGGGCATGAGCAGGCCCGACGGGCTCCTCTCCGCGTTCGCGATGGCCGCCGTGAGGTGCGCGTTGATCCCCTCGCGGTAGCACACGAGCTCGGCGAGCTTCTCGCGCACCGCCTGCTGCTTGTCGAGGCCGGTCTGGCGCACGTTGAAGAGGGCGGCCCCGATCAGCATGTCCGCCACGAAGAGGATGCGCTGCACGAAGGGGAAGGCGCTGTAGCGGTGCAAGGTGGCGCGGATGAAGCTCGCCGCGCGCGTGTGGCGGTAGAAGAGCACGTTCTCCCACGGCACCAGCACGTCGTCGAAGACGATGAGCGTGTCGACCTCGTCGAAGCGGCTCGAGAGCGGATAGTCCGCGGCCGGCGCGCGCCCGGCGAAGCCGGT
>DATJAC010000170.1:0-12250 GCA_035516655.1 Alphaproteobacteria bacterium
GGCACCCTCGTCGAGGATCGCAGCCTGCGCGGCCTCTTTGGTGTGCTCGGCGAGGCTGCCGCCGGGGTCGAACAGGACGCTGTCGACCCCCGCCTTCTGGTGCGCCCGCTCGATGCGATCGCCGATACGGTTGCGGCCCAGCTCGACGGCAAGCCCACGCGCTTGAGCTGGCGCGACCTCATGACCGGGCTTCCCGACCGTCCCTCGGACCGGCGCCAGATCATCCTGTTGAAGCCTCCGCTCGACTACAAATCGCTCTCGCCCGCCGCCGATGCGATCAAGGCCATTCATGCGGCCGCGGCCGCCCTCGGCCTCGATTCAGCACACGGCGTTCGGGTGCGCGTCACCGGCGCCCCGGCCCTCGAGGAGGACGACCTCAGGAGCATCAAGAACGGCGTCGGGCTCGCGAGCCTGGTTTCCTTGGTCCTCGTCTCCATTCTCGTTTGCGTCGGTCTGCGCTCGCCCCGGCTCGTCTTGGCGACGATCGCCACGCTGCTCATGAGCCTCGTCTGGACCGCAAGCTTCGCCGCCCTCGCGATCGGCTATCTCAACATGATCTCGGTCGCCTTCGCCGTGCTCTTCATCGGCCTCGCGGTCGATTTCAGCATCCAGTTCGGGCTGCGTTACAAGGAGAGCGTCGATCAGGGGGCTGCCCTGGCGGCCGCCTTGAGGAGTGCCGCGTCGGGCACCGGCGTTGCCGTCAGCCTCGCCGCGATCTGCGCTGCGATCGGCTTCTTCGCCTTCGTCCCGACCGACTACACCGGCTTGTCGCAGCTCGGCATCATCGCCGGGGTGGGCATGTTCATCGGCCTCTTCGCCACCCTCACGCTGCTGCCGGCCCTCATCACCTTGATGCCGGCCAAGCGCAGCCCGCGGCCGGGCGACGAGCACAATGGAAACGGTGTCACGAGCTTCCTCGACCGGCACGCGCGCGCGGTCTGCTGGGGAGCGCTCGCCCTCGGCCTCGTCTCGCTCGCGGCCTTGCCTTTCGCACGCTTCGACATCGATCCGATCAATCTCAAGAATCCCGCGACCGAGTCGGTCGAGGCCTACCGCGATATGACGCGGGACTCGAGCATCTCGCCTTACTCGATCAACGTCGTCGCACCCAACCTCGCGGCCGCGGACGCGCTTGCCAAGCGGCTCGACCGGCTGCCCGAGGTGGACAGCACGGTGACGCTCAGCTCGTTCATACCGCTCGAGCAGGAGAAGAAGCTCGCCCTCATCGACCAGATGGCGACCTTCCTGACGCCGGTGCTGCAGGAGCGCGTGCCGAAGGCGTTGCCGAGCGAGGCGGAGCGCCGGGCCGCCGCGGAGACTCTGCGGCAGAGCCTCGCCGACCTCGCCGCCTCGCCCAAGGCCGGCGCGGCCGCAGGGCCGGCCAAGCGGCTGGCGGGGCTGCTCGCCCGCTTCGCCGCCGGCCCCGGCCGGACGGGGGACGCCTACGCCGGGCTCGAGGACGGCCTCATCGGCAACCTCTCCGGCCGCCTCGACAGCCTGCTCGAGGTCATGCAGGCGGGGCCCGTGACCTACGGCACGCTGCCGGCGAACCTCAAGGAGCGCTACCTCACTCCCGACGGGCGCGCTCGCGTCGAGGTCTTTCCCGCGGCGAACCTCTCCAACGAGATGGCCCTCCGCCGCTTCGTCGAGGTCGTGCGCGCGGTGGCCCCGGAGGCGACCGACGCGCCGGTCGAGCTCCTCGAGGGCGGCAAGCTCGTCGTAAGCGCCTTCGAGAAGGCGGGGGCGCTCGCCTTGGTGGCGATCGGCGTGCTCCTCCTTCTCGTGCTGCGCAGCTTCTGGGACGCGCTCCTCGTGCTGCTGCCGCTGATGCTCGCGGCAGCCCTCACGGTGGCTCTCGTCGTCTTGACCGGGCAAGCCTTCAACTTCGCCAACATCATCGCCCTCCCGCTCCTCTTCAGCATCGGCGTCGCCTTCGGCATCTATCTCGTGCTGCGCCACCGCGAGACCCGGCGGGTGGCCGACCTCTGGCGCACGAGCACTCCGCGCGCGGTGCTGTTCTCCGCCCTCATCACCATGGTGTCCTTCTCGAGCCTCATGGTCTCGAGCCATCGGGGTACCGCGAGCATGGGCAGGCTCCTCGGCATCTGCCTCTCGCTCGCCCTCGTGTGCACGCTCGTCGTCCTGCCCGCCCTGCTCACCTGGCGCGAGCAACGCCGGCGCGGCACGGTCGCCCCGCGATGATCCGGCATCGAGCGCCGGTCGCGCGGCGATGAAGACGCTCGTCACCGGCGCCTCGGGCTTCGTCGGCTCGGCCGTGCTGCGCCAGCTCGTCGAAGCGGGTGGGGAGGTGCGGGCCCTCGTGCGCGAGGGCAGCGATCTCGGCAATCTGAGCGGCATCGCATGCGAGCTTCGTTACGGCGACCTGGCCGACCCGGCCTCGCTTGCGGCAGCGCTTGAGGGCTGCGAGGCGCTCTTCCATGTCGCGGCTGACTATCGGCTTTGGGTGCCGGAGCCGGCGGCGATCTATCGCACCAACGTTGACGGCACGCGGACCCTGATGCGGGCCGCCCTCGCGGCGGGCGTCTCCCGCGTCGTCTATACCAGCAGCGTGGCGACGCTCGGCCTGCGGGCCGACGCAGCGCCCGCGGACGAGACGACGCCCTCGACCCTCGCCGACATGATCGGCCATTACAAGCGCTCCAAATTTCTCGCCGAGGAGGAGGTCAGAGGCCTCGTGCGGGAAACGGGACTGCAAGCGGTCATCGTCAATCCCTCGGCCCCGATCGGACCGCGCGATCTGCGCCCGACGCCGACCGGGCGGATGATCGTTCAAGCGGCGAGCGGCAAGATGCCGGCCTATGTCGATACCGGCCTCAACGTCGTGCACGTCGACGACGTGGCCCGCGGCCATGTCCTCGCCTTCGAGCGCGGGCGGGTGGGCGAGCGCTACATCCTCGGCGGCGAGGACATGTCGCTCCGGCAGATTCTCGCGGAGGTGGCACGGCTCGTCGGCCGCCCGCCGCCGCGTCTGCGGCTGCCGCACAATCTCGTCCTGCCCATCGCCTATGTGGCCGAGGCCATCGCGCGCGTGAGAGGCAAGGGCGAGCCGATCGCGACCGTCGACGGCGTGCGTCTCGCGCGGAAATTCATGTACTTCAAGAGCGACAAGGCGCGGCGCGAGCTCGGCTACGGCTCGCGCCCGGCGGTCCAGGCGATCGCGGATGCGGTCGCGTGGTTCCGCGCGCACGGCTATCTCGAGCGCGGGCGCGCCGCTTAGTTGCTTTGCCGGGCGATGGTCTTTCGTTCCCTCGGCTACCATATATTGTAGATATTGTGGGAGGCGCGCCCCGCCGCGAAGGGCGGTCGGGCGTCGCCCCGGACGGCAGGGTTGACGAGTGGCGCGCTCGGCCGATCTAACCGGAGGCACTTCCGCGGCAGGCCCCGGAGGCGCGGCGATGCGCCACATCTCGGTACCCCGTCCGCCATGGCAAGATCGCGGGCAGGACGGTGCCGGGCGGGAGGTCGATCCCGTGGCGCAGGCGCGCGATTCGTGTTATTCAGCCGGGCGGGGCTCGGCTCTCGGGGCCGGGTACGATGAGAAAATGGTTGGGCGAAAGTGATGGCGGCGGCCGCCACAAGGGCCGTGCGGCGCCAGGGAAGCAGGCGAGCAAGCGAGCAAGAGGGGGTTTGATGCGGGTCATCCTTGCCCAACCGAGGGGGTTCTGCGCCGGCGTGGAGCGCGCGATCGAGATCGTGGAGCGCGCCCTCAAGCGCTACGGCCCGCCCGTCTATGTCCGCCACGAGATCGTCCACAACAAGCGCGTGGTCGAGGACTTGAAGGCCAAGGGTGCGATCTTCGTCGAGGAGCTCGACGGCGTGCCCAAGGGTGCCATCACCGTCTTCAGCGCCCACGGCGTCGCCCAGACCGTCGAGGACGAGGCCAACGTGCGCCACCTCCCGGTCATCGACGCGACCTGTCCGCTCGTCGCCAAGGTGCATAAGGAGGGTCAGCGCTACGCCGAGAACGGCTACGAGGTGGTCCTCATCGGCCACAAGGGCCACCCCGAGGTCGAGGGCACGATGGGGCGCGTCCCGGGCAAGGTGCATCTCGTCTCCAAGGCGGGCGACGTGGCGAAGCTCCAGGTCTCCGACCCGAGCAAGCTCGCCTATGTGACGCAGACGACCCTCTCGGTCGACGACACGCGCGAGGTGATCGAGGCGCTGCGTCGGCGCTTCCCCCGCATCCACGGGCCCGACGTCAAGGACATCTGCTACGCGACCCAGAACCGCCAGGCCGCGGTGCGCGAGCTCGCGCGCGAGGTCGACGTCATCCTGGTGGTGGGGGCCAAGAACAGCTCGAACTCGAATCGCCTGCGCGAGATCGGCTCGGAGATGGGGGTCGCGAGCTACCTGATCGATGACGCGGGCCAGCTCGATCCGCGCTGGCTCAAAGGGGCCGAGTCGGTCGGCATCACGGCCGGCGCCTCCGCCCCCGAGGAGCTGGTGCAGGAGCTCATCGCCAGGCTCAGGGATTTCGACGAGATCGAGGTGAGCTTTCTCGACGGCATTCGGGAGAACGTGCAGTTCAAGTTGCCGGCCGAGCTGCGCGACGAAGCCGTCGCCTGAGCGCGGTCAGGCGGAGAAGATAAAGGCGGGGACATGGGTGTACCTCTGATGCAAATGGCGCGCGTGGGCGCCTACGTGGTGAAGCAGCGCCTGCAGGGCAGGGAGCGCTATCCGCTCGTGCTCATGCTCGAGCCGCTCTTCCGCTGCAATCTCGCCTGTGTGGGCTGCGGCAAGATCGACTATCCCGACGAGATCCTGAACAAGCGCCTCTCGGTCGAGGAATGCCTGGCCGCGGTCGACGAGTGCGGGGCCCCCGTCGTCTCCATCCCGGGCGGGGAGCCGCTTCTCCACAAGGAGATCGACAAGATCGTCGCGGGCATCGTCGCGCGCAAGAAGTTCGTCTACCTCTGCACCAACGCGCTCCTCTTGGAGAAGAAGCTCGATCTCTTCACGCCTTCGCCCTATCTCACCTTCTCCGTCCACCTCGACGGCCTCAAGGAGGAGCACGACCATTCGGTGTGCCAGGACGGCGTCTTCGACCGAGTGGTACCCGCGATCCGCAAGGCCAAGGAGCGCGGCTTCCGGGTCAGCGTGAACGCGACGCTTTTCGACGGGCTCGACCCCGAGCGCATCGCCGCCTTCCTCGATTTCGCCAGCTTCGAGCTCAAGGTCGATGCCATCACCATTTCGCCGGGCTACGCCTACGAGCGCGCCCCGGACCAGGCGCATTTCCTCACCCGGCAGAAGACCAAGCAGCTCTTCCGCGACGTCTTTCGGCGCGGGCGCGGCAAGAAGTGGCGCTTCTCCCAGTCGAGCCTCTTCCTCGACTTCCTCGCCGGCAATCAGCAATACCACTGCACGCCCTGGGGCAATCCGACGCGCAACGTGTTCGGCTGGCAGCGGCCGTGCTATCTGCTCGGCGAGGGCTACGCGCGGAGCTTCGCGGAGCTCATGGCGACGACCGAGTGGGACAAGTACGGCACCGGCAACTACGAGAAATGCGCCAACTGCATGGTCCATTGCGGCTACGAGCCGACGGCCGCCGACGACTCGGTGCGCCACCCGCTCAAGGCCCTGATGGTCTCGCTCCGCGGCCCCAGAATCGACGGCCCGATGGCGCCCGAGATCGCCCTCGATCAGCAGCGCCCGGCGGAATACGTCTTCGAGGCCAACGTGCAGAAGGCGTTGGGCGAGCTACACGAGGAGGCCGAACGCCGGGCCAAGGTCGGCAGCGAGGCGGCCTAAAGCCGCGAGTGCGCGGCGGCTGTCCCCAGCCAGGGCCGCGAGCCGCGGCAGCTCCCACGGCCGCAGCAGGAGCCGGGCCACGACCGCAAACGGGCGCGTTGTTCCGTCGGGCGCCAATCCGGCAAGCGCGGCCCGAGGCAGGTCCCGTTCGGCTCCATCGACGATCACGCGCAGCGCCATGAAGGGTACGCCGGCCGCGGCCGCGGCGCGCGCCACTTGATGGCTCTCCATGTCGACGGCAAGCGCTCTGCTCGTGCGCGCGAGTGCCGCCTTCTCCGCCCGCGTTGCGATCATGCGGTCGGCCCCTGCGATCGCACCCTCCCGCGCGCGCCCGGCGAGCTGCCGCTCGAGCCGCCGGCGCCAGTTCGGGTCGGTCTCGATCGCCATGCCGTCGGGTGCCGTCACGGCGCTCGCCAGCACCGCGTCGCCCGGCTTGAGCGTCGGATCGAGCCCGCCCGCGACCCCGAAGCTGAGGAGTGCCGCGGCGCCCTGGGCGAGAAGCTGGCGCGCACCCTCCTGGGCGCGTCCGGGCCGCCGGCCCGCAACGAAGACGAGGGGACGCAGGGAGGCGGCAAGGGCCGCCGAGGGGGCCGCGGCCTCTGCCGCCTCGGCCGCCATGCCGACCACGATGCCGATCCTCATCAGATGCCGTAGTGGACGGTCTTGTCGTTGCCGCGCATGAGGTTGCGGTAGCGTGCCAGCGCCCAGAGCGGAAAGAAGCGGCAATAGCCGTGGTAGCGCAGATAGAAGACGCGCGGGAAGCCGACGGCGGTGAACCACGGCTCCTGCCACGCGCAACCCTCGCGGGGTGCCTCGAGCAGGAATGCTATGCCGCGCTTGACCGCCTCGCTGTCGGCCTCGCCCGCGGCCATCAGCGCCAGGAGCGCCCACGCCGTCTGCGAGGGGGTCGAGGCCTTGCATTCGGCGCGCCGTTCCTGCCAATAGCTGGCCCCGTCCTCGCCCCAGCCGCCGTCCTCGCGCTGGCGTCCCTTGAGCCAGTCGACGGCCTTGCGGATGTAGGATTGCTGCGGGTCCTCGTGCACCGCGTTGAGCGCGCACAGCACCGACCAGGTGCCGTAGACGTAGTTGGTCCCCCAGCGCCCGAACCATGAGCCGTCCGCCTCCTGCTCGCGCTTCAGGAACTCGACCGCGCGCGCGATCGTCGGGTGCTCGGCCTTGTAGCCGAGCTGCGCCAGGAAGCCGAGACAGCGGGCGCTCACGTCCGCCGTCGGCGGGTCGAGCAACGCACCGTGGTCGGCGAAGGGGATATGGTTCAGGTAATATTTGGTGTTGTCGGCGTCGAAGGAGCCCCAGCCGCCGTTGGCACTCTGCATGCCGATGATCCATTCGGCCGCGCGCTCGATCGTCTCGCGCTGGGCGGGATCGCCCGCGCGGTCGAGGGCCATGCCGACGAGGGCGGTGTCGTCGACGTCGGGATAATGGGGATTGGCGTATTGGAAGGCCCAGCCGCCCGGGCGCAGGCCGGGGCGCTGCCACACCCAATCGCCCGCCACGTCGCGGACCTGCCGCTCGGCGAGCCAGCTCATCGCCCGCGCCGCATTCGCCCCGTCGCGCGGCGTCTCCGCCTCCATGAGGGCAAGGGCAGCCAGGCCCGTGTCCCAAATGGGCGACATGCAGGGCTGGCAATAGCCGCTCCCGTCCTCGAGCACGAGGAGCTTCTTGAGCGCCGCCTTGGCGGTCACGAGGTCGGGGTGGTCCTTGGCGTAGCCGAGCGCGTCGAAGGCCATGACCGTATTGGCCATGGCGGGGAAGATCGCACCCAGCCCGTCCTCGCCGTTGAGGCGCTCGGTCACCCAGGCGACGGCGAGCTTGACCGCCTTCTCGCGCTTGCCCTTGGGAAAGAAGGGCTCGACGATCTGCAGGAGCTTGTCGAGGGCGAGGAAGAAATCGCCCATGCGCGCGCCCGTGGGGTTCACCTGGTAGTGCCGCACCTCATCGGGGGGTGTGACGAAGAGCTCGCGCAAGTCGACCCGGCGCGGGTTGCGCGCCTTGGGCTTGAGGGCGGTCAGCAGCAGGAGCGGGACGATCACCGTGCGCGACCAATAGCTCACCTTGCTCAAATGGAAGGGGAACCAGCGCGGCAGCAGCATGATCTCGACCGGCATGACAGGCACGCCGCGCCACGGGATTTGCGCATACAAGGCGAGGGCGAAGCGGGTGAACACGTTGCTCGACGCCGCCCCGCCATGGGCGAGGATCGCCGCGCGCGCGCGCTTCATGTGCGGGGCGTCGATATCGTCGCCCACAAGCTTGAGTGCCAAATAGGCCTTGACCGACGCCGAGATGTTGAAGTCGCCGCCGTGAAAGAGCGGCCAGCCGTCGTGAGCGCCCTGGAGCCGGCGCAGATAGACGGCGAGGCGCTCCTCGAGGGCGGGGTCGATCTCGTCGAGGAAATGCTCGAGCATGATGTATTCGGCCGGGATCGTCGCGTCGGCCTCGAGCTCGAAGACCCAGTGACCGTCCTCGCGCTGCAACGCCTTGAGGGCCGCGGTGACCTCGGCGATCACGGGATCGAGCCGGTCGAGAAGATGGTTGCGGTCGCTGGTCAAGCTGCGGCACGTCCTTCTGCGAGCAAGGTCAGAGCCCGGCGATGCTTCGACCCAAACACGACAAAGCCGCGGGACCCATGCGGGCGCCGGGCTTTGGCCGAGCCGACAGACCGCGGACTCTAGCGGCAATCCGAGGCATTTTCAACGTCTTGGCGTGCCTCGTCGGGGCGGTCAAAACCGGCTCAATGACCTTCGAATTCGCAGAGGGTGGTGACCGGAACGCCCATTTTCTCGATTTTCCGGCGCCCGCCGAGCTCGGGCAGGTCGATCACGAAGGCCGCCCCCAGGACCTTGCCGCCGACCCGGCGGATGAGCTCGATCGCCGCCGCGGCCGTACCCCCGGTCGCGATGAGGTCGTCGACGAGGAGCACGCGCTCGCCCTCGAGGATCGCGTCGGTGTGGACCTCGATGCGGTCGGTACCGTACTCGAGGGCATAGTCCTGCCCGACCGTCTGCCAGGGCAGCTTGCCCTTCTTGCGCACCGGGACGAAGCCGGTGTTGAGCTGATGGGCGACCGCACCCGCGAGGATGAAGCCGCGCGCCTCGATCCCCGCCACCTTGTCGACGCTGTGGCGCTTGTAAGCGTGCGCCAGCCCCTCGATGGTGATGCGGAAGCCGACCGGATCCTGGAGCAAGGTCGTGATGTCGCGGAAGATGATCCCCGGCTTGGGGTAATCCGGGATCGAGCGCACGCGGGATTTGATCGGCATTGCTCCTCCTCAGTCGCCCGCAAACTCTACCGGCTCGGCCGGCGAAAGGCAAAGCTGCCGCGCGGCTAGCTCTGCAACACCGCCGCCGCGGCGAAGTGGCCGGAGCGCACGGCACTCTCGATCGTGGCGGGGAGGCCGGTGTCGGTCCAGTCGCCCGCGAGGAAGAGGTTGGCGAGCTGGGTGCGCGCGCGCGCGCGCATGGCAAGCGCCGCGGGGACTTGCGCGAAAGTGGCGCGCTTCTCCTTCACGATGCGCACGGGCGGCATGGGAGCTGGCGGGAGTTTCAGGGCCTTGGCCACGTCGGCCCAGAGCCGGGCGGCGATCTCCTCGTTCGCCTCCTCGGCGAACGCATCGGCGGCACTCACCGTGACGGAGACGATGGCCCCCCGCCGGAAGAGCCAATGCGCGGTCCCGCCGATGAGGCCGAGGAAGGGCAGGTCCGCCGGAAAGGCGGGGACTGCTTCAAGGCGGAAGTGCGCATTCACGATGGCGCGGCTCTCGAGCGGAACGCGCGCGCCCGGGAGGAGCTCGGCCACGCGCGCGGGCGGGAGTGCCAAGACGACGACGTCGCCCGGCGCGGGCTCGATTTTGTCTTGGGCAAAGTCGAGTGCCGCTATGCGGCCCTCGGCGATCTCGAGCGCGCGCAGCCGGCGATTGAAGCCGACCGCGACTCCGGCTTGGCCGAGGTGCGCGAGGGCCGGATCGACGAAGCTCGCCGAGAGGCCGTCCTTGGCGATGCAGGGGCGGCTCGCGGCCGCGCCGCGGCCGAAGGTCTCGACGAGCACGGGCCACAAGAGGCGGGCTGCACCTTCGTCGGCGGCCGTGTTGAGCACGGCGACCGCCAAGGGCTCCCAGAAGCGGCGATAGAGGAGCGCCCGCGAGGAGAGGCAATCGGCAACGGTCGCACTCGGCTCGGCAAAGGCGAGGCGGAGGGCGGCGAGATAATCGAGGGCCGATGTCTCCGGGACCCTGCGGGCGGGAGCGAAGATCCACCAGGGGATGAGTCCGCGGTTCGGCCGCACCGTCCAACTGGCCCCGCTTGCGAGATCGACGAAGGGGAAGGCCGCCTCGGGTGCGGCATAGAGCGTGTGCGCGGCACCGATCTCGGCGAGATAGCTCATCGCCGAGCGGTTGCCCGAGAGCAGGAGATGGTTGCCGTTGTCGATGACGGCACCGAGCGCATCGTCGCGAAAGGAGCGGCAGCGGCCGCCGGCCTGCCCCGCCGCCTCGTGGACCCGCACCTGGAAGCGGCCGCTCGCGGCGAGGCGGACGGCGGTAGACAACCCCGCGAGCCCGGCACCGATGATGTGCGCGCGGGCGCCTGCGCGCCCGGCGGGCCTAGAGGAAGCCATGGCGGAGTGCGATCCAGAGCTTGGCAAGCTTCGACGGGCCGACCGGCGCTTCGAGCTCACGCCAGCCGCGGGCCGAGAGGCCAGCGAGCTTGCGGCGATAGACCTCGAGCATGATGACGGCGGGGCGCATCTGGCGCCGGTCGAGCTGGGCGAGCCAGGCCGCCGCCTCGGCGTAGCTCGCGCGCGCGATCGCGGCCAGATCGTCGCAAGCCCTCCCGAGATTGGGATGGGCGAGCACGGCGCTCGGATCGCTCGCATGGATGGCGTGCTTCTCGAGGAGCTCGCGCGGCAGGTAGAGCCGGCCGCGGGCCGCGTCCTCGACGAGGTCGCGCAAAATGTTGGTGAGCTGGAGCGCCTTGCCTTCGGCAAGGGCGAGCTTGCGCGCGGTCTCGCTGCGGTCGCCGAACGCGCGCACGGAGAGGAGCCCCACCGCTCCGGCCACGCGCGCGCAATAGAGCTCGAGATCGGCGAGCGAGGGGGCCCGGATGTCGCGCAAGGCGTCCATCTCCATGCCGTCGATCACGGCGAGGAAGTCCTCGCGCAAAAGGCCGTACTCGGCGACGGGACGCACGAGGGCCTCGGTCGTCGGCCGTGTCGGCACTCCGGCATAGAGCCGATCGATCTCGCGCCGCCACTCGGCGAGGGCCAGGCTCTTCGCCTCAGCACTCCCGCCCTCGTCCGCGATGTCGTCGACCTCGCGGCAGAAGGCGTAGATCGCGAACATGGCGTCGCGGCGGGCGGGCTCGAGCAGGCGCATGGCCCAGAAGAACGACGTGCCCGAGCGCTCGGTCACCTCGCGCACATGGGCGCGGGCAGCTGCCTCGCGTCTTAGGTCGGCGGAAAGAGCCTCTGCCATCGGGAGGGCGGTCTCAGCTCGTGCGGCTGAGGCCGCGGGGATAGCTGCGGCCCTTCCACGCTCCGCCGCCGCCGCGCCAGTGACGCTGCGCCGAAGCGACCGTCATCGCCATATAGAATGCCGCCGCCAGGGGGAGGAGGAGGGCGCGCCAATTGGGCTCCTTGTAGAGCGCCAAGGTCGGGCGATACATGAGCGCGAGGCCCGCCCAGGCAAAGAGTGCGAGTGCCGCGGCCGGATGATCGCCTGACAGCAGCGCCGCTGCGACGAGGAGGGGTGGTGCCACGAAGACCGTGGCCATGCCGGCGACAGCACCCAGGAGGAGGAGCGGGGAGTATCGGAGCTGGGTGTAGGCCGAGCGCGCTACCATGTGCCAGAGTGCCCCGAGCGTGTCGTAGGGCCTGATGCTCGTGACACTTTCGGTGAGGCCGAGCCAGATCGCCCCGCCGCGGCCCTTGATGAGGCGGGCGAGGGCGAGATCGTCGATGATGGCGCTGCGGATCGCGGCGATGCCGCCGGCGGCCGCGAGGGCGGACGTGCGGACGAGCATGCAGCCGCCGGCCGCCGCCGCGAGGCGGGTCTCCCGCCGGTTCACCTGCGGGAAGGGGTAGAGCATCTGGAAGAAGAAGACGAAGGCCGGAACGAGCAGGCGCTCCCAGAAGCTTTGGCACCGCAGCAGCACCATGAGCGAGACGAGGTCGAGACGATCGCCCTCCGCCTTGGCGACGAGCCGGCGCAAATTGGCCGGGTCATGCACGATGTCGGCATCGGTCAGCAGCAGATAGGCCGCCGCGGCCCGGCGTTCGGCGGCGCGTACGCCCTGCTCGACCGCCCACATCTTCCCGCTCCAGCCGGCCGGCAGGGGTGCCCCCTCCACGAGTTCGAGGCGGGCATCGGCGGCGAGCTCCGCCGCCACCTTCCGGGCCTCTGCCGCCGTGCCGTCCTCGCTGCGGTCGTCGACCAACACCAGGGAGAACTTGCCGGGATAATCCT
>DATJAC010000171.1:0-7637 GCA_035516655.1 Alphaproteobacteria bacterium
ACGACCGGCTCCACACCCGCGAGATCGCTCGCTACGGCGGGCTCGTGCACAACATGCCGAAGTACGCATTCTGCTTCATGGTGTTCACGCTGGCCTCCGTGGGCTTGCCGGGCACCAGTGGATTCGTCGGCGAGTTCCTGAGCCTCCTCGGCGTCTTCCGGGTCAATACCTGGGTCGCGGCCTTGGGGGCGGTGGGCACGATCCTGGGGGCGGCCTACATGCTCTGGCTCTATCGCCGTGTCATCTTCGGCGAGCTCACCAAGCCCGATCTCATGGCGATCCTCGATCTCTCGCCGCGCGAGGTAGCGGTCTTTCTCCCGCTCGTGGCCGTCGTGCTGTGGATGGGCGTCTACCCGATATCGTTCCTCTCGCCCATGCATGCCTCGATCAGCCATGTGATCGGCCAATATAGCGCTGCCGTCGCCGCCGCGGGGACTGCCCACCCGCTGCTCGCAGCGCTGCCGCAGTAGTGGGAACAGCTATGCGCGACACAGCGAGCATGCTGGCACGGCGACCGCGGGTCCTTCGAGACGCGGCCCTTCGGGCCGCTCCTCAGGATGAGGAAAATTCGTGCATGGCAGAAAGTCTCCGTCTCATCCTGAGAAGCGAGCGCAGCGACCGTCTCGAAGGACGCGCAGGTCCCGGTCCGAGACAGCCTTGCTTGCTGCCGGCGAGCTCTGGGGAGCACGTGCGTTGAGCTACCTCGCCAATCTACAGCTTGCCCTGCCGGAGCTTTGGCTCGCCGTGGTCGGCATGGCGCTTCTCATGCTGGGCGTCTTTCGGGGCGATTCCGCGACCCGCATGATATCGACCCTCGCCGTGCTCGCCTTCGTCGTGGCAGGCGGGCTCGTCGTGGGGGTGACGCCGGCACGACCGGCCGTGGCCTTCGCCGAGCTCTTCGTGAACGACCGCTTCGGCGCTTTCATGAAGCTCCTGGTCCTCACGGGTGCCGCCCTCTCGCTCATCCTCTCGCTCGACTACAACGAGCGCGAGAAGATGGCACGCTTCGAATATCCCGTGCTCTTCGTCTTCGCCACCTTGGGCATGCTCATGATGGTGTCGGCGAACGATCTCATCTCGCTCTACCTCGGGCTCGAGCTGCAGAGCCTGGCCCTCTACGTCGCCGCCGCCTTCCAGCGCGATGCGCTGCGCTCGAGCGAGGCGGGGCTCAAATATTTCGTGCTCGGCGCCTTGAGCTCGGGGCTTTATCTCTACGGCGCCTCCTTCATCTACGGCTTCGCCGGCACCACGCGTTTCGCGGCCCTTGCCGCCATGTTCGCGGGCGGGACGGCACCCTCGACGGGGGTCGTCGTCGGCATCGCCTTCGTGGCGGCCTCGCTCGCCTTCAAGGTCTCGGCCGTGCCCTTCCACATGTGGACGCCCGACGTCTACGAGGGGGCACCCACCCCGGTCACCGCCTTTTTCGCGGCCGCCCCCAAGATCGCGGCCATGGCCCTCTTCGTGCGCGTGCTGATCGGGCCCTTCGGTCACCTCGTGGCGCAATGGCAGCAGATCATCGTCGCCATCTCGATCGCCTCCATGGTGTTCGGCGCCTATGCCGCGATCAATCAGCGCAACATCAAGCGCCTCATGGCCTACAGCTCGATCGCCAACGTGGGCTACGCGCTGGTGGGGCTCGCGGCGGGGACCGAGGCGGGCGTGCGCGGGGTGATGATCTACATGGCGATCTATCTCGTCATGGTGCTGGGTGCTTTCGGCTGCATCCTGTGCATGCGCGAGAAAGGGCGCTTCGTCGAAAGCATCGGCGACCTCGCCGGCCTGGCCCGGACGCAGCCTCTCCTCGCCGCGGTCTTTGCGGTCTTTCTCTTCTCGCTTGCCGGTATCCCTCCGCTCGCGGGCTTCTTCGGCAAGCTCTACGTCTTCTTGGCCGCCATCGAGGCGCGGCTCTATACCCTAGCGGTCGTCGGCGTTCTGGCGAGCGTGGTGGGCGCCTACTATTACGTGCGCATCGTCAAGGTCATGTATTTCGACGATCCTGCCGTGACCTTCGAGCGGCCGATCGGCGGCTCCATGTCGGCGGTGCTGACGTTCTGCGGGCTCTTCACCTTGCTCTTCTTCGTCTATCCGGCACCGCTTCTCACCGGCGCCAAGTTCGCGGCGGCGGCACTTTTCCCGGGATGAGCGAGGTCCTTCGGCTGCCGGCCTCTTTTCGCCTCGTAACCCTCGAGCGCTGCGCCAGCACGAACGAGGAGGCGAGACTCCTCGCCGAGCAAGGGGCGGCCGAGGGTACCCTCGTCTGGGCGCGCGAGCAGAGTGCCGGACGCGGCCGGCGCGGCCGCACCTGGCGCTCGCCGCGCGGCAATCTCTACCTCTCGCTGCTCCTCTGTCCCGCGGTCCCGCTCGCCGAGGCGGCCTGTCTCGGCATGGTCGCGGCCGTCGCCGTGGGCGAGGCGCTCAGCGGACTGCTGCCGCCCCACGCCGAGATCCGTTTCAAGTGGCCGAACGATGTGCTGGTGGGCGGGCGCAAGCTGGCGGGCATTCTTCTCGAGTCGGGGAGTACCGCCGCCGATCGCCTTGCCTGGCTCATCGTCGGGATCGGTGTCAATATCGCAAGCCATCCGCCCGATGCGGCATTTCCCGCCACTTCGCTCGCGGCAGAGGGCGGTGTCGGGTCGAGTGTGGAGGCAGTCCTCGAGGCCGTGACCGGCAGCCTCGCGCGGTGGCTCGACGCGTGGCGCGCGCACGGTTTCGCGCCGGCGCGCGAGGCGTGGCTCGCGCGCGCCTGGCGGAGGGGCGAGACGATCGAGCTGCGCCTCGAGGATGCGACCCTCGCCGGTCGCTTCGACGGCCTCGACCCCGCGGGAGCGCTACTCCTCGCACTCTCGGACGGCACGCGCCGCCGCATCAGTGCAGGCGACGTGATGGGACTTCCCGTGCGCGCGTGAGGGGCTGCATGCTGCTCGCCATCAATTGCAACAATACCAACACCGTCTTCTCCGTCTGGGACAAGGGCGAGATGCGCGGGGTATGGCGGACTGCGACGGAGGCCAGGCGCACGGCCGACGAATACGTGGTCTGGCTCGAGCAGCTCATGACGCTCTCGGGGCTCGCGCGCAGCGGGATCGACGCGACCATCATCGCAAGCGTGGTGCCGGAGGCCGATTTCAACCTGCTGCGCCTGGCCACCCACTATTTCAACTCGACACCGCTCATCGTCGGCGAGCCGGGCGTCGATCTCGGGTGCAAGGCGCTCGTCGATCGGCCGGAGGAGGTGGGTGCGGACCGGCTCCTCAACACGGTTGCGGCGGCGGATCGCCATAAGCTCCCGTTGATCGTCGTCGATTTCGGGACCGCGACCACCTTCGACGTCGTCGACCGCGACGGCAACTACTGTGGCGGCGTCATCGCACCGGGCATCAATCTTTCGCTCCACGCGCTCCACATGGCCGCCGCCAAACTGCCGAGCGTGCGCATCCAACGCACCGAGCGGGTGATCGGCAAGACCACGATCCCGATGATGCAGTCAGGCATCTTCTGGGGCTACGTGGGCTTGATCGACGGCCTCGTGGCGCGCATTCGCAAGGAGTGGGGCGAACCCATGGGGGTCGTGGCAACGGGTGGATTGGCCTCGCTCTTCGAAGGGACGACGGACGCGATCGAGAAAGTCGATCCCACGCTCACGCTCTGGGGCCTCTGGCTCATCCACGCGCGCAACGCGGGGAAGTGATGGCTCAACCCGCTGCCGCCGGAGCGGGACCCGCCGCGCGCGCGCGCAAGGCCGCGGGCGAGCTGCTCTTCGTGCCCCTCGGCGGTGCCGGCGAGATCGGCATGAACCTCAACCTCTACGGCTATGGCGGCGCTTGGGTGATCGTCGATCTCGGCATCACCTTCGCGGACGAGCGCCTGCCGGGGATCGAGGTGGTGATGCCCGATCCCGCCTTCATCGTCGAGCGCCGCGAGCGCCTGCTCGGCATCGTGCTCACCCACGCGCATGAGGACCACATCGGGGCCGTGCAGTATCTCTGGCCGCTCCTGCGCTGCCCGATCTATGCGACCCCGTTCACCGCCTCGATCCTCCGGCGCAAGCTCGAGGAAGTGGGGCTGGCGCAGGCGGCGGCGATCACGATCGTGCCGCTCTCGGGTCGCTTCACGCTCGGCCCCTTCGAGTTCGAGCTGATCACGCTCACCCACTCGATCCCCGAGCCCAATGCGCTCGCCATCCGCACGCCGGCGGGTACGGTTCTTCATACCGGCGACTTCAAGATCGATCCCGATCCGCTGGTGGGGCCGGTGACCGATTCAGAGGCACTCCGCCGCGTGGGCGAGGAAGGCGTTCTCGCCATGGTCTGCGATTCGACGAACGTGCTGCGCAACGGCGTCTCCGGCTCGGAGGCCGATCTCCGCAAGAGCCTCGCGGCCCTGGTCGCGCGCGCCGGCCAGAGAGTCGCCATCGCCTGCTTTGCCTCGAACGTGGCGCGCCTCGAGACGGTCGCCGCAGTCGCCGAGGCGAACGGCCGCCACGCCGCTCTCGTCGGCCGCTCGCTCTGGCGCTTCTACGAGGCCGCCCTCGAGAACGGCTACCTGCGCCATATCAAGCCCTTCCTCGGCGAGGCCGAGGCCGCCTTCCTGCCGCGCGACAAGGTGGTCCTGGCCATGACCGGGAGCCAAGGCGAGCCGCGCTCGGCCCTGACCAGAGTGGCGGCGGGCGCGCATCCCCATGTGGTGCTCGAGGCCGGAGATCTCGCCATCTTCTCCTCGCGCATCATCCCGGGCAACGAGCGCGCGATCTTCCGGCTGCAGAGTGCGCTGGCGCGCCTCGGGGTCGAGATCATCACCGAAGCGGACGAGTTCGTGCACGTCTCGGGTCACCCGGCGCGCGACGAGCTCGCGGAAATGTACGGCTGGGTGCGCCCGCAGATCGCCGTTCCCGTGCACGGCGAGGCGCGCCATCTCATCGAGCACGCCCGCTTCGCCCGCGCCTGCCAGGTGCGCGAGGCCGTGGTGGTGACGAACGGCGACATCCTGCGCCTGGCACCGGGGCCGGCCGAGATCGTCGGCCAGGCGCCCTTCGGCCGCCTCGCCCTCGACGGCACCACCCTCGTCCCCGCCGAGGGCGAGCTGGTCAAGGGCCGCACGCGTCTCATTTGGCACGGCGCTGCGGTCGCGACCGTGGTGGTGGACAGCTCTGGCGATCTCGTGGCCGAGCCGCAGATCGCCCTTCCTGGCCTCGCCGGCGACGAGAGCAGTGCGGCACTCGCAGCCCACGCCCGGGCTGCGATCGCGGTGGCCCTCGACGGCCTGCCGCGCGCCGTCCGCGGCGACGACCAGGCCCTCGGCGAGGCCGTTCGGCTCGCCATCCGGCGCAGTATCCGCCTCGCCCGCGGCAAGAAGCCGACGATCGACGTGCATCTCGTCCGTGTATAATCGCCGGCGCGGCCGGGGCGGGTCGGCGGGCGCATGGATGGAAAAGCGGGAAGGGACGGCATGATCGGCAGGCTCAACCACGTGGCGATCGCGGTCCCCGACCTCGCGGCGGCCGCAGCCCTCTACCGCGATACGCTCGGCGCCAAGGTCTCTGCCCCCGTCGACATGCCCTCACATGGGGTGACGACCGTCTTCGTCGAGCTTCCCAACAGCAAGATCGAGCTCCTCCATCCCTATGGCGAGCGGTCGCCGATCGCGGCGTTCCTCGCGCGCAATCCCGCGGGCGGGATTCACCACGTCTGCTACGAGGTCGCCGACATCCGGGCAGCAGCCGATCGGCTCAAGGCCCAAGGCCTGCGCGTGCTCGGCGACGGCGAACCCAAGCTCGGCGCCCACGACAAGCCCGTCCTTTTTCTCCATCCGAAGGACCTCTGCGGCACGCTCGTCGAGCTCGAGGAGGTCTAGAGGGCCAGATTGCCGATGTACGAGATACCCCCCACCCCAACCCTCCCCCTCGAGAGCGGAGGGGATGACGCTCGCGTCGTCGGATATTTGGCCGCGGGGCTCCGCCCATGACCTGGTTCGAGGGGCTCGTCACCTTCATCATCATCTGGTGGCTGGTGCTCTTCATGGTGTTGCCCTGGGGCGTGCGCATCCCTGCCGAGGGCGAGGCCGAGAAGGGACATGCGACCAGCGCTCCGCTCAGGCCGCGGCTGTGGCTCAAGGTGCTGGTGACGACCGGCATCGCCCTCGTCCTTTGGGGCCTCGCCTTCGCGCTTGCCTCGAGCGACCTGATTTCCTTCCGCAACGGTTGAGGGACTCTTGCGATGGGGAGCCATTATTGCGACATCGCCCCCGGCCACGAGTGGCATGGGGCCTATCACGACAAGGAGTACGGCTTTCCTCTTGCGGAGGAGAGCGAGCTGTTCGAGCGCCTGGCACTGGAGATCAACCAGGCCGGGCTCAACTGGCTCACCATGCTCAAGAAGCGCGAGGGCTTTCGCCGCGCCTTTCGCAGCTTCGAGGTCGACCGCGTGGCACGCTTCGGCACGCGCGACGCGGCGCGCCTCTTGGCCGATCCCGGCATCATCCGCAATCGTCTCAAGGTCGCCGCCGTGATCGAGAACGCGAAACGCATCCGGCATCTGCGGGCAAGCCATGGCTCGTTCGCCGCATGGCTCGCAACCCATCACCCGCGCAGCAAGGACGCCTGGGTCAAGCTCTTCAAAGAGACCTTCGTCTTCACCGGCGGGGAGATCACCGGCGAGTTCCTGATGTCGATCGGCTATCTCAAGGGTGCCCACCGGGAAAGCTGCCCCGTCTTCAAGCGCATCGCCAAGCTCTCGCCCCCGTGGATGGGCGCTTAGCGCGGCACGCGCACACAAAAAGGGCAAGCGCTCCGGAGGAGGCTTGCCCTGGCACGCCGCGTGATTTCGTTGTGGCTAGAGTGTTTTCTTCTCGGTTGCGGGTGAGTCGATTTTTCGCGCGGCGCGCGAGTTTTCCTCCATACACTTGGGGCCGTTCGCTTTGGAACTGAACCCCTTTTTGGCCGCTCGAAAACCGCCGCAGCAGCGTTCGGGCAGCTGGCGACATCATCGCCGCGCCAACCATGAATTGCAACGAAAATTGGCAAAATCGGGCATTTTTGCCGCCAACTTTGGCAGATAATCATGGCAGGATTGCTGTTTTATTGCCAAATCCTTGGCGCATCGGCCCGTCTGCCGCCGCCGAGATAGCAAGGGAGAAGACGAGGGCGCGCGCCGAGCGACACCCAGGCCATCGGCCATGCAAGTTGGACCGCCGTCGCGCCGCGCCTGCAGTCGACCGCCAGAGGGCCCGGATCGGCGGAGCGGGATAGACGCGCGCCGGGTGTTGCCGCAGCCTGGCGTGCGGTCGCCCTGCGCCATTGCTATCGCTGAGGGCTTTGCCTAAATTCCGGCCCACCGTCGCGGCACCGCCGAGAGGAGGGCTGCGCGGCCGTGCGGCGAACAGAGGGCAGGATGCGACTCTCCGCTTATTTCATGCCGACGCTCAAGGAGAACCCGGCCGAGGCGCAGATCGTCTCGCACCGCTACATGCTGCGCGCCGGCATGATCCGGCAGGCGAGTGCGGGAATCTACAGCTGGCTGCCGCTCGGCTTTCGCGTGCTCAAGAAGATCGAGCAGATCGTGCGCGAGGAGCGGGACCGCGCCGGCGCGATCGAGCTCTTGATGCCGACGCTGCAACTTGCCGAGCTGTGGCGTGAAAGCGGC
>DATJAC010000172.1:0-5191 GCA_035516655.1 Alphaproteobacteria bacterium
GGCTGCAGCTTCATCACCTTCGAGACCGCCAAGGGCAAGGCGGCGATGGCGGCCGGCTTCCGCCGCCCGACCAAGGACTATCTCGAGCTCGCCGGCAAGAACCCCGCCTTCTGGACAGGCGTGGGCGAGAAGCTCGACATGATCATCGGGCCCGGCGGCTTCCCCCTCACCAGGGAGGGCGTGCTCATCGGCGGCATCGGCTGCGGCGGTGCGCTCGGCGAGGAGGACCACCTCTGCGCCGAGGCTGGGGCCAAGGCGGTGAGCACCTGAGGCGCGGTCCGGTCAGGCTGAAGCGGATATTTTCATCGTCATTGCCACGAAAAGACCCCGCCTCGTCATTACCGGCGAAAGCCGGTATCCATTGATTGGGATCACCTTTGCTGCCAACAAGTACGACAACGCGCCCGCGCTGAGATGGGTCCCGGCTTTCGCCGGGACGGCGGGTGATCGCGTGTAGGGACGGCTCCGCCGCCCCTCACTCCTCGCCCTTCTCGCCCTCGTCCTCCTTGGGCGCGTGGCCGGTGAGTTCGTCCAGGGTGTGGTTGATCTTGACGAGCCATTTCCAGTCTGCGAGCCGCGGCTCGATCGCGGCCCGCACGAGGGCCGCGTCGCGCTCGTCGCTGAAGACCGAGGGGCGGTCGGAGACGAGATAGAGATCGCCCGCACAGCGCGTGAAGGCCCCGAAGACCGCATCATAGATCTCGTTGCGGATGAAACGGTCGTCGTCGCCCGCCATGACCCGGGCGAGCTTCAAGCCGGTGTTGAGGAACCAGAAGCGACGCGTCTCCTTGGTCACCTCGGTCACGGAGAGCCCGGTCTTATCGTCGTGCTCGAGCCAGCTCGGCGGGATCGGTTTGTCCCAGAAGCGCTCGAACTCGAAGTAGCTCAGGCGGTCGTAGCCGGCGACGATGCGGCTCGCGAGCGGCTCGCCCCACTCGCTCGAGATTTCCGAGCCGCGGAGCCTGTCCTCGTCGAGCAGGAGCGGGCCTTCGGCACCGGAGCGGTTGCGCAGGATGAGCTCGAGCGCCTCCGCGCGCCCCGCGACCTCGCAGTCGAGGAAAAGCCCGAGCTCGGGCCGGGTGGGCGAGCGGATGGCGAAGCGCACGGTCGGGGCCATGCGCTCGGCGCCCATGAAACGCGGAATGCCGGTGCGGATGAGCTGCATGCGGGTTGCCCTCGACCTTTCCCGGCCATATTGTCGCCCGCGACGCCCAATGACAATGCGAGGGAACGCACCATGACGATCGAAGCGCGGCTCAAGGAGCTCGGCATCACGCTCGCGAAAGTCGGCAGCCCGATGGGAACCTACGTCCACGCCAAGCGCGTGGGCAACCTCCTCTATCTCTCAGGTAAAGGCCCGCTTTATCCGGACGGCAAGATGCCCAAGGGCAAGCTCGGCGCCGGTATCTCGATCGAGGAGGGCTACCGCCATGCGCGCCAGGTCGGCCTCGTCCTCATCGCGGCGATGAAGGAGGCCTTGGGCGGCGACCTCGAGCGGGTCACCGACGTGATCAAGGTGCTCGGTATGGTCAATGCGGCCCCCGATTTCGAGGACCATCCCAAGGTGATCAACGGCTGCTCGGACCTCTTCGTCGAAGTCTTCGGCGAGCGCGGGCGCCACGCACGCTCGGCCGTCGGCATGAGCTCCCTACCCGCCGGCATCCCGGTCGAGATCGAGGTGATCTTGGCAGTCGCGTGAGGCGCTACTTGAGGGCGCGGACGAACTTGGCGCGCGCACTCGCCGCCGCCATCATCATGCCGAGATCGGCCCCGCAGAGCACCATGCGCATGCCGAGCCCGATGTAGCGCTCGAGCAGAGCCTCGTCGTAGACCCCGCCCATGCCGGGATGCTTCTTGTGCTTCTTGCAGGCGGCGATGACGCGCTTATAGGCGGCGGCGACTCTCTCGTCGCCGAGCTTGCCGGGGATGCCCATCTCGAGGGTCAAGTCGTTGGTGCCGATCAGGAGCACGTCGAGCCCGGGCACGGCCGCGATCGCCTCTGCATTCGCGATCGCTTGCGGCGTCTCCAGCATGGCGACGACGAGATTGCCCTTGTTGAGGGCCGCGGTCGCCTCGCCCGCCGGCACGCTCTTGAAATCGAACTGGGGAAAGGCGCCCCCCGAGGAACGATGGCCTTGCGGGGGATATTTGAGCCGATCGACGAGCTCGGCCGCCTCCTCCGCCGTGTCGACGTGGGGCATGACGATGCCGAGCGCACCCCCGTCGAGCGCGCGGGTCGCCAGCCAATATTGCCCGGAGGGCACGCGCACGAGGGGTGCTATCCCCGCGTCGAGGGCCGCGACCGCGATCTGCACCGCACTGTCGAGCGCCATCACGCCGTGCTCGAGATCAAGGAAGAGCCAGTCGTAGCCGCAGCTCTTCATGATCTTGGCGATGTCGACGCTGCGCGCCTGGCGGATGCCGATGCCGAGCGCGAGCTCGCCCTTCTCGAGCCGCGCGCGCGCCGAATTCGCGACCGCAAGTGCCATGCCTCTCCTCCCTTGTCCGCCGCTTGACCCCTGTGACGGCCGTCACCCAGGCCCTGTGACCCCGGTCATTTCGACGGCCGCGCGGCGGCCTTAAGCTTCCCCCACGATTTCGAACAGGGCGCCGGGGACCGGCCCGATCTAAGCCACCCCCGGCGGATCAAAGCAAGGGGAACGACCATGACCAAGCGCGATATGTACTCCTCCTGGCTCCTCGTCGCGGCGATGCTCTGCGCGATGGCGATCTGACGAACCGCCGGCTCTCAAGAATTCGAGCGTCACCCGCATCCCCCCTCGAGGGGGAGGGTTAGGGTGGGGGGCCTATCCCGCGAGCGGCCGCGTCGCAGCTTCGAGCCAGCGTCCGGTCTCGCGATCGAGGAGCGGAGCCAGGCTCCCGCGCACCCGGGCATGATAGGCGTCGAGCCAGGCGATCTCCCCGCCGCTCATGAGGGCCGGCTCGACGAGATCGAGGTCGATCGGCGCCAAGGTCAAAGTCTCGAACGCCAGCATCTCCCGCTCCCCAGCCCCGTTGCCCCCGGCCGCAACGACCGCGACCAGGTTCTCGATGCGGATGCCGTAAGCGCCGGTCTTGTAATAGCCGGGCTCGTTCGAGACGATCATGCCGGGCTTGAGGGCCACGGTGTTGGGGATCTTGGAGATGCGCTGGGGCCCCTCGTGCACGCCGAGATAGCTCCCCACCCCGTGCCCGGTGCCGTGGTCGTAATCGAGGCCGGCCTGCCAGAGGGCGGCGCGCGCCAGCACGTCGAGCTGCGAGCCCGAGGTGCCGGCGGGAAAGCGCACGGTCGCAAGCGCGATGTGGCCCTTGAGCACGCGGGTGAAGCGCTCGCGCATCTCCGCACTGGGCGCTCCGATCGCGAGCGTGCGGGTCACGTCCGTGGTGCCGTCGAGATACTGCGCCCCCGAATCGACGAGGAAGAGCTCGCCCGGGGCCAAACGGCGGTCGCTCGCGGCCGAGACGCGGTAATGCACGATCGCACCGTTGGGGCCCGAGCCCGCGATCGTCGAGAAGCTCAGGTCGCGGAAGTGCTCGCCCTGCCGGCGCAAGCGGTGAAGCCGCTCGGCCGCCGCGACCTCGCTGACCCCGCCCGCCGGCGCCTCCGCCTTGATCCAGGCGAGAAAGCGCGTGAGGGCGGCACCGTCGCGCAGATGTGCCGCGCGCGTGCCGGCGAGCTCGACCGCGTTCTTGCACGCCTTGGGCAAGGCGCAGGGATCAGGGCGCTTCACGATCTCGGCCCCCGCGCGCTCGAGCCGGTCGAAGATGAAGGCGGCGGCACTCGCAGGATCCGCCGCGACCCTCTTCTTGCCCCGGCCGAGCTCGTCGAGGGCCGACGGAAATTCCTCGCGCGGGCGCACGCGGACCGCATTCCCGAGCTGGGCGGCGAGGCCGGGCACGAGCTTGCGCGGATCGCAGAAAAGCTCGACCGAGCCGTCCGCACCAAGGAGTGCGAAGCTCAAGGGGAGCGGGGTATGGGGCACGTCGCCGCCACGGACGTTGAGGAGCCAGGCGATCGAATCGGGGGCGGTGAGCACGGCGGCATCGATCGCCTCCGCCGCGAGCGTGGCCGCGAGCTCGGCCCGCTTCTCGGCCGAGGCCTTGCCCGCAAAGGCGAGCGGGTGCGGCACCACGGGTGCGATCGGCGGCGGCGGCTGGCCGGGCCAGACCGCGTCGATCGGATTGGCGGCACAGGCGACGAGACTGCCGCCCGCTTTCGCCGCCGCCGCGGCGTAGCGCTCGCGCTCGCTCGGAGTATGAAGCCAGGGGTCGTAGCCGAGGGCGGCATCCTTGCCGAGCGCTCCCGCAATCCAAGTGCTCGGCGGCTCCTCGACCAGGTGATGAAAGCTGAAGAGCTCGCCCGGGACTTGAGCGCGCACTTGCAGCGTGTAGCGCCCGTCGACGAAGATCGCCGCCTTGTCGGCCAAAACTACGGCCGCACCCGCCGAGCCGGTGAAGCCGGTGAGCCACGCCAGCCGCTCGGCGCGCGGCGGGACATATTCGCCCTGGTGCTCGTCCCCGCGCGGCACGATGAAGCCGTCGAGCCCTTGGCGTGCCAGCTCGGCGCGCAAGCGGGCCAGGCGCTCGGGGGCGCTCGGTGCCTCCGCAGCCTGGGCGAGGCGTTCCGCCCGCATCTCGGCCTCGAGCGCCAGGAGCTGCGCCTCGAGGGCCGCCGACGGCTTTACCGCGACGAGCTCGAGCCAGCAAGCGGGGTCCTCGCCCACGGGGGCCGCGATGACGCCTGCCACGAGTGCGCGCACGGCCGCACTGTCGAGCGCCACGCCGGCTTGGGCGAGCAGCTCCGCGAGCGCCTTGTCGCCGCGATAAGCCGTGGTCCGTTGCGACACCGCCCCTCCTCGACCCGTCCGCACCTCGCCGCCTCAAGCTAGTGCAGGATGCGATTGAGTTGAAGCACCACCTTCGTCACCCCCCGTGCCTGCGCTAGTTGATGCACACAGTTTTACGGAGGTGTCGATCACCTTGAGCCCCTCTCCCGCTGTGCGGGAGCGGGGCTGATCGCGATCGGCGGTGGTCCGAGGATGCGTGAATAAGCTAGAGCTGAATCCGATCAAGTAGAACATCTCTTTCGTCACCCCGGCGAAAGCCGGGGTCCAGGGGCAACGGCCCGTCACCTGGTCCTGGGTTCCCGCTTTCGCGGGAACGACGATGTGGATTGATTCCACTTGATCGG
>DATJAC010000173.1:0-6658 GCA_035516655.1 Alphaproteobacteria bacterium
AACGGTTGGCGAGCGGATAGTCCTCGATCGCCCCGCGCCCCGCAAAGCCGGTGCGGCAGATGTGCTTCATGCCGGGCCAGCCCATCTCGGCGATGAAGCCGACCGCGTAGTCCGAAAGCTTGTCGTCGCCCCAATTGGCGATGGTGGGCTTGACGAAGGCCTGGTTGGAATAGGCCGCCGCGGTCTCGTATTTGGCCCCCCGCACGACGATGCCGGCGTCGGTCTCCTTGACCACGTGGAGCAGCATGTCCGGATCCTGCTCCTGCGGGCGCTTGGAGCGGTCGCCTTTGGGGTCGGTGTTGGCCGAGACGTGGAAGGGATCGCCGCGCAGGGCCTTGAAGATGTGGCGCTCGACGTTCTTGCTGAATTGCGGGTCGATCTCGTCGAGCATGGCCTTGCCGTCCCACAGCGACCACACCTCCCCGATCGTCTCGTCGCCGACGCGGATGACCACGCCGCCGATGTCCTTGAGCTGGGCGTCGACGTAGCGGCGTTTGTCGTGCCAATCGGCCTCGGTCATGGGGAGCTTGAGGGCGCGGTTGCAGGGCTCGTTCGAGCCCTCCTCGGTGTAGGACATGAGCTCCTGGTAGGCCGGCTCGCGCGCCATGTCGTAGAGCCGCGCGCGCACGTCGACGATGGGCTTGAAGGCGGGATGGCGCGTCACGTCCTTGACCCGCTCGCCGTTGATCCAGACCTGGCGCCCGTCGCGCAAGGATTGGCGGTACTGCTCCCCGGTTCTCAGCATGACGGCATCCCTCTCCGACCGCTCTCCAGGAATATTCTGCTATGCCGCCGGGGATTTGGAAAATATAATCTCTTGAACAGTTGGATTGGAAAAATTGATCCAGTACACCCTGAAGCAACTGGCCTATTTCGCGGGTGCGGCCGAGCGCGGCAGCGTCACCCGGGCGGCCCAGGCGCTCCACGTCTCGCAGCCCTCGATCTCGACGGCGATAGCGCACCTCGAGCGCGTGCTGGCAACCCCGCTCTTCCTGCGCCACCACGCCCAGGGGCTCTCGCTCACGCCCGCGGGCCGGCGCCTCTTCGCCGAGGCCCGCGGCCTCCTGGCGCATGCGGAGGAGGTCGCCCTCGACGCAGCCGGCAGGGGCGAGCATGTGCGCGGCGAGCTTCAGCTCGGCTATTTCGTGACCTTGGCACCCTATTGCCTGCCCCAGCTCCTCGCGCGTTTCACCGAGCGCTATCCGGAGGTGAGCGTGCGCCTGCACGAAGGCGACATGGAGAGCCTGGGCCGCGCGCTCGTGCTCGGCACCCTCGATTTGGCGCTCGTCTACGACTTGGCCCTCGGCCCCGAGCTCGCGCGCACGCCGCTTGCGGAATTGGCACCCTATGCGCTCCTGCCCGCGGGGCATGCGCTTGCCCGGAAGAAGCGGGTATCGCTCGGCGCCCTTGCCAAGGCCCCCTTCATCCTGCTCGATCTGCCGCACAGCCGCGAATACTTCCGCTCGGTCTTCCTGGCCAACGGCCTCGAGCCCGAGGTGCGCTACGCGACTCCCTCGCTCGAGATGGTGCGCGGGCTCGTGGCGCGCGGCCTAGGCGTGAGTCTCTTGAACGTCCGCCCCGCCGGCGACCGGGCCTATGACGGGTCGGCACTTGCCTGCCGCCCGCTCGTCGAGGCGGCGCCGGCGTTGCGCATCGTGCTGGTACGGCCGGCCCAGCTCCGGCCGACGCGCACCGTCGAGGCCCTGATTGCCTGCGCGCGCGAGGTGCGACTCTGAGCCGCGGCCCCGAGTCGCCGTGCGAAACTGCGCGAGAGCGATGGTAAACCGCCGCCAAAACCGCTACATACTGCGCCATGGCGCGCAAATCCCCGCAAGGGCGGAGCGAACCCGGCTTCCTCGGGTCGCGACGGCCCCGGCACGGCTCCTCCGGCATGCGGGGCGAGCGGCTCGACGTCGTCTCCAAGGAGCGCGACGGCAAGCGGGGCGGCAGCGAGAACACACGCGAAGCGGGGCCGCCACCTGAGATGTGGCACGAATGGCGCGGCAGGCTCAAGCGCTCGCTCAAGAAGCACGCTCCCTCGCGCGCGCGCCGGCGCCGAGCGCTCCTCGGGCGCTTCTTCCGCTGGGCGGCGACGCTCGCGATCTGGGCGCTCGTGGCGGTGCTGGCGGTCATCGCCTATTACAGTTACGACCTGCCCGACGTGAACAGCGCCGCCGCCCTTGCGCGCCGGCCGAGCATCACCCTCGTGGGCGCCGACGGCCAGCCCTTCGCGACCTACGGCGATCTCTATTACGACGTGGTGCCGGTCAAGGAGATGCCGGCCTATCTGCCGCAGGCGGTGATCGCGACCGAGGACCGCCGCTTCTACGATCACTTCGGCGTCGATCCCTTCGGCATCGTCAGAGCGCTCATCGACGACGTGCGCACGGGGCATATCCGCCAAGGCGGCAGCACGATCACCCAGCAGCTCGCCAAGAACCTTTTCCTGACCAACGAGCGCACGATCAAGCGCAAGGTCCAGGAGATCCTCCTCGCCCTCTGGCTCGAGCACAAGTTCACCAAGGACCAGATCCTCACGATCTACCTCAACCGCGTCTATCTCGGCTCCGGCGCCTATGGCGTCGAATCGGCGGCGCGCAAATATTTCGGCAAGTCGTCGCGCCAATTGAGCCTCTACGAGGCGGCGGTGCTGGCGGGTCTCCTCAAGGCGCCGTCGAAGTTCAATCCCGGCGCCAACCCGGAGCTCACGGCCGAGCGCACCGACCAGGTCCTGCAAGGCATGGTCGATGCCGGCTTCATCAGCGCAGAGCAGGCGAAGAGCGCCGGAACGTCCCGCGAGGAGCTCGCGCCGGCATCGGTCGCGGTGTGGCGCGGGCGCTTTTTCGCCGACTGGGCGATGGACCAGGTGCGCGACCTCCTCGGCTACATCGACCGCGACCTCATCGTGAAGACGACCTTCGATCCCAGGCTCCAGGAGCTCGCCGAGGACACGGTCCGGACCGCTCTCGACAAGGAGGGGGCGGCCCTCGACATCTCGCAAGGCTCGCTCGTCGCCCTCGGTCCGGACGGCGAGGTCAAAGCGCTCGTCGGCGGACGCGACTACCGCCAAAGCCAGTTCGACCGTGCTGCCCAGGCGCTGCGCCAGCCCGGCTCGGCCTTCAAGCCCTTCACCTATCTCGCCGGCCTCGAATCCGGCTTCACGCCGGACAGCGTCTTCAACGATGCGCCGATCACGATCGGCAATTGGCACCCGGACAATTACGACGGCAAATACATGGGCCGTGTCACCCTCAAGGAGGCCTTCGCGCACTCGCTCAACTCGGTCGCCGCCCAGCTCGCCGAGCGCGCCGGGATCGCCCACGTGATCGAGGTGGCGCACCGCCTCGGCATCACCTCCGAGCTGCGCAAGGACGCGAGCCTGGCCCTCGGCACGAGCGAGGTCAGCCTGGTCGAGCTGACCAGCGCCTACGGCGCCTTCGCCAACGGCGGCCGGGGCGTGTGGCCCTATGGCGTCGTCGAGATCCGCGACCGCGACGGGCACGTCCTCTATCGCCGCTCGGGCTCGGGCCCCGGCCAGGTGATGACGCCGCAGCAGGACGCGGCGATGCTCGAGATGATGTCGGCGGTGATCGCGGTCGGGACCGGCAAGGCGGCGAACCTGGGCCGGCCCGAGGCGGGCAAGACCGGAACCACCCAGGACTATCGCGACGCCTGGTTCATCGGCTTCACGCCCGACCTCGTCACCGGCGTCTGGGTCGGCAACGACGACGACACGCCGATGAAGAAGGTGACGGGCGGGCGCATCCCGGCGCGCATCTGGCATGATTTCATGATGGCGGCCCTCAAGGACACCCCGCCCCACGAGTTCAAGAAGCCGCCCACCGAAACCGAGTCGATCGTGCAATCGCTCTTGGGCGGCGGCTCGTCGGTCCCGGCCGAGGCGGCCCAACCCGCGGCACCCGCGCCGGTCCCGCATGCGCACGCCCCCGGCGACCCGGTGCTCTATCCCGGCGGCTATTACAAAACGAACCAGTAGCCGGGGCCTTCGCGGCGCGCCCTCCGGGCGCTCGTCAGAGGCTCGCTCAAATTGAACCGTTCACTGGCAATGCTCATTTCGTCACCCCGGCGAAAGCCGGGGTCCATGTCTGAAGCCCGGCTCGAGGCCGACGATGGATTCCCGCCTGCGCGGGAATGACGATCCGTGCCGGGTCATGCATTGAAGATGACGCGTTCCTTTCCGGCCAGCCCGTCAGGCCGAGGACGTTCTTTGCGCCATCATGCGGTTGCCTCGTGCCGAGGAGTGGGGCGAGGCCTCGCGTCTCGAGGCACGCACCGAGCGAGCCAATCGAAGCTTGCTGCAAGCGCGGCCCGCCGGCGGCGGTACTCAGCGATGCCGGCCGCCGACGCCGCCGGGGTTGCCCATCATTCTCGGATTGCGCTTCTCTTCCTCGAAGCAGGCCTTGTAGGCCTGGTCGAAGCCGGCCTTGTAGTCGGCCATGGTGTCGTAGCGCTTTTCGTCCCTGCGGCCGGCGAGCTGAAAGCCGTCGCGGCCGGCATCCTGGAAACCGGTGCGGCAGCCGTCGACGTAGCCGTCTTTGAAGGCGTCGCTTTGGCCGGGCGGAGGCACTTGGGGATTGACGAGGGTGTCGGCGCAGGTCGCGAACCAGGCGAGGGCCACGAGAACTATGCGGAAATGCCTTTGCATCGCTTCTTTGCTCGCAACACCCGCTCTCGCCGGCTCACGGCATTTCACCCGGTATGTCCGGCCGCGGGTGCAAGCCCGCGCTTGCGAAAATCCCGCGGCGCCCGCTCCCGGTCTACGCCCTACCGCAGCTCGCCGGCCGCAGCACTCAGTTGCGGCCGCCGGCACCGCCGGGCTCGCCCATCATCCTCGGATTGCGTTTCTGCTCCTCGAAGCAGGCGTGGTAGGCCTGATCGTAGCCCGCCTTGTAGTCGGCCATGGTGATGTAGCGCGCGTCGTCCTTGCGGCCGGCGAGCTGGAAGCCGTCGCGGCCGGCGTCCTGGAAACCGGTACGGCAGCCGTCCACGTAGCCGTCCTTGAAGGCGTCGCTTTGGCCGGACGGCGGCGCTTGGGGATTGACCATGTCGCCGCCGGCACCCGCCGAGAGCCAAGCCGCGAGTGCTAAGCCCAGCACCGCGCCGAGGCGTCTCGTCGTCGCTCTTTCAATTCCAACCATGATGTCACCCGCACGAATGATCGGTTGACGCCGCAAGAGGCGGCCGAGCTCGGACATTACCCTCGGATATGACGAGGTGATCGCCCCTGCATCGCATTGAGCATAGGCCGGACCACGCAGCCGGCAAGCCGCTCAGCGCTCGCGCGGCGTTCAATCCTCCGTGATCGTCCCGGCACTCTCAGCCGGGCGTGGCGCGCGCCGCTTTCCGCGCGCCCCGCGCGGCGCGCTCCTTGGCGAGGAGCGTCTCTTTGCGCTCCACCCCCCAACGGTAGCCGGTCAGGTCGCCGTCGCGGCCGACGGCGCGATGGCAGGGGATTACGAGCGAGACCGGATTCGAGGCGCAGGCGCGGCCGACCGCCCGTGCCGCCTTGGGTCGGCCGAGGAGGGCTGCGATCTCGCCGTAGCTGCGCTGCTCGCCGTAGGGTATGGCGCGGAGCGCCTGCCAGACGCGCCACTGGAAGGCGGTCGCGCGCACGTCGAGCGGCAGCTCGAGCCGGGGCTCCTTGCCGGCGAGGTGGTCGAGGAGGGCCGTGAGCGGCCGGCCGAGGGCCGCGTCGTCGCGGCGGATCGAGGCGGCGGGAAAGTCGTGGTGCAGCTCGTGCACGAGGTGCGCCTCCTCGTCGCCGAGGCTGACCATGCAGATGCCGCGCTCGGTCGCCGCAACGAGAAGCCGGCCAAGGGCGCAAGGTGCGATGGTGTAGCGGATCGACGCCCCAGCACCACCGCGGCGGTAGGTGGCGGGGGTCATGCCGAGCTGGCCGTTCGCGCGCTCGTAGAGCCGGCTAGAGGAGCCATAGCCCGCCTCGTAAAGCGCACCGGCGACACCGTTGCCGGCCTTGAGCAAGCCCTTGACCCGGTGGAGGCGGCGCGCGTCGGCATAGGCGCGCGGGCTGATGCCGATGGCACGGGTGAAGACGCGTTGGAGATGGTGCGGGCTGAGCCCGACCGCACGGCCGAGCTCGCTCAAGCTGATGACCCCCTCGCGGTGCGCGTCGATGTAGCGGCAGGCCGCGCGTACGGCCTCGAGGGCCGGCTCGCGCGGCCGCGTGTCCTTCGGATTGCAGCGGCGGCAGGCGCGATAGCCCGCACGCTCGGCCGCTTCGGGGAGTGCGAAGAAGCTCACCATGCCGCGCCGCGGCCGGCGGCTCGGGCACGAAGGGCGGCAATAGACGCCGGTCGAGCGCACGGCATAGACGAAGGCGCCGTCCGCCCGTGCGTCGGCCGCGAGCACCGCATTCCAGCGCTCGTCATCGCTCACGGCGCGCTCTGTCCCACCCTTGTCCATGGTCTTTAGATACGCCCGGCACGGCGCGGATGCTATCCGAAGCTTGCGCGCGATTTGGCGCGCCGCGCACCGCAGCTAGAGCTGAATCCGATCAAGTAGAACATCTCTTTCGTCACCCCGGCGAAAGCCGGGGTCCAGGGGCAACGGCCCGTCACCTGGTCCTGGGTTCCCGCTTTCGCGGGAACGACGATGTGGATTGATTCCACTTGATCGG
>DATJAC010000174.1:0-11275 GCA_035516655.1 Alphaproteobacteria bacterium
GCAGCCGCCCGATGAGCCAGAACCAACCGGTCAAGCCCGCCATGAACAAGAGATCCGACGCCGCTACGGCCAAAATGATTCGTCCGCCTGAGGGCAGGGCAACCGCATCGGCCGAGCGTGGCCGCCGCTGCGAGCCTTCCCGCCCGTCCTCCGTCCCTTTCCCGTTATTGCCTATCCGGTCTTGGGCGTATAGAGCCTTTCCGCTGGCGACGGCGATAGGTACCTCGGGTGAGGGACATGGAGTTCGGGGCAAGTGCCAGGGAGCGGGTCGGCACCCTCATGCGCGAGGTCGGCAAGGAGACGGTGCTGCGATACTTCCGTGCCCTCGCGCGCGCGGACGTGCGAGAGAAGGGCCCCAACGATTTCGTCACCGTCGCGGACGTCGAATGCGAGCGCCTCCTCGCGGCCCGGCTCCTCGCCGCCTATCCCGGTACCGCCGTCCTCGGCGAGGAGGCGGCGGCCGCTGACCCGGGCCTCATGGGCCGCTTGCGCGAAGCAAAACCGCTCTGGGTGCTCGACCCCATCGACGGCACGATCAACTTCGCGCACGGGCGTCCCGGTTTTGCCGTGATCGTGGCCCTCGTCATCGGCGGCCGCACCGAGGCCGGCTGGATCCACGATCCGCTCGCCGACGAGACGGTAACGGCACTCCGCGGCGGCGGTGCGTGGTCCGAGGGCGAGCAGGTCTTTGCCGCGAAAGGGGTCGAGCTCTCCCGCATGACCGGCTCCGCCTACGGGCCGGGGGCGGGCACGATCCTGGCCGACAAGGCTCTCGCGGAGAGCGGCAGAGTGGGCCAAATCGCCAATCGGCTCTGCGGCGGGGTCGAGTACATCGATTTCGCAAAAGCCCGCCGGCACTTCATGCTGTCCTCCCGCTCGCTCCCGTGGGATCACGCCGCGGGCGTGCTCATCGCGCGCGAGGCGGGCGGGATTGCGCGCTTTCTCGACGGCTCCGATTACGCGCCCACGGTGAGCGAGAAGCGCGTCCTGGTTGCGACCGACGAGGCGTCGTGGCGGCACTTGCAGGCTCTCCTCCAGGCGTGAGGAATGGCCGCCGAAATGCTAGTCTCCGCGCACGATCGCCGGAAGCGGCGACCGCCGATACCGCGAGTGCGACAACCGAACCCCGAGCGCAAGGCCGCGAGATGAGCAAAGAAGACCTCCGCGAATGGAAAGTGCTACGCGAGACGCAGCTGCTCGATGCCTCCCCCTTCCTCAAGGTGAGCAGCCAGCGCATCGAGCTCCCCGACGGCCGCGTCGTCGACGACTTCTACCAGCTCGAGATGCCGGACTTCGCCGCCATCCTCGCCGAGACCGAGGACGGGCGGATCGTCGTCCTGCGCTGCTATCGCCATGGTGCCAAGCGCATATGCCTGACGGTCCCCGGCGGCCATCTAGCGCGCGGCGAGGCGCCGCTCGTCGCCGCTCGTCGCGAGCTCCTCGAGGAGACCGGCTACGAGGCGAAAGAGTGGCGCCCCCTCGGCAGCTTCGTCACCAACGCCAATCACCGCTGCCAGACCGCCCACTTCTTTCACGCGCGCGGCTGCCGCGCGGTCGCGGCACCCGACTCGGGCGACCTCGAGGAGACCGAGATCCTGCTCCTGAGCCGGGCGGAGCTCATCGCCGCCTTCCGCGCGGGCGACTTCCCCTTCGTGAGCCTGGCGGCGCTTTTCGGACTGGCGTTGGGCACGGCACTGGCGGAAGGCGCTTAAGCCCGTGGCGCGCGCTACTCGATCGCGGCGGGGGCCTCCGCGACACCTTCCTTCCGTTTACGGCCGCTCAGAAGGAAGACCAGCGGAATAGCGGCGATGGCCAGCACCGTCATCATCTTGTAGTCGTTGATATAGCCGATCATGGTGGCCTGCCGCGTGATCTCCGCATCGAGGGCCGCGGCCTTGAACTGATTGTGGATGTCCCAGGCGCGTTGGATCTCGGGCGATCGCATCATCAGATTGTAGGGCGTGATGACGGAGCCGATCTGCTCGTGGTTCACCTGCGTGCTGCGGTCAAGCAGGGCGGTCACGATCGAGATGCCGGCGGAAGCACCGATATTGCGCATGAGGTTGAACATGCCCGCCGCCTCGGTCCGGCGCGCGGGCGCCAACGTGGAAAAGGCGATGGCCGTCACCGGCACCCATATGAAGCCGAAGCCGATGCCCTGGACGAGGCCGCTCATGACGATATCCTGGATCCCGACGTCGAGCGTGAAGCCTCCGATCCAATAGAGAGAAACCGCCGCCAAGGCCAAGCCGATGGCGAGGAGAAAGCGCGCGTCGACCCTGTCGACGACGCGTCCCACGAGCATCATGGCGATCATGGTGCCGATCCCGCGCGGCGCGATCACGAAGCCCGTGGTGACCACCGGATAGCCGAGCAGGTTCTGCAAGAACGGCGGCATCAGCGCCAACGTCGAATAGAGAATCACGCCGATGACGAATACGACCACCAGGCTCACCGAGAAATTGCGGTCGGCGAACAGGCTCGGGCTGATGAAGGGCCGCTCGGCCAGGAAAGTGTGGACGAGGAAGACGTAGAGAAAGAGGCCGCAGAGTACCGCCTCGATGACGATCTCGCTCGAGCCGAACCAGTCCTTGAGCTCGCCGCGGTCGAGGCATATCTGCAGGAAGCCGATGGCGAGGCTCAAGGTGATGAAGCCGAAGCCGTCGAAGCCAAGCCGGCGATTTCGTCGCGTCTCGGGCACGAAGGCCGAGATGATGAAGAAGGCAAGCAGGCCGACCGGCACGTTGATGTAGAAGACCCAGCGCCAATTGTAGTTCTCGGTGAGCCAGCCGCCCAAAGTCGGGCCGAGGATCGGGCCCACCATGATGCCGATCCCCCAGATCGCCATGGCGTAGCCGTGCTTCTCGCGCGGATAGCCGTCGAGCAGCGTGGCCTGGGAGAGCGGCACGAGGGCGGCACCGAAGGCGCCCTGGAGCAGGCGGAAGACCACCAATTGCGGCAGCGTGATCGCCGCCCCGCAGAGCACGGAAGCGAAGGTGAAGCCGGCCACGGAGGTGAGATAGAGACGCTTGCGGCCGAAACGGGCGGCGAGCCAGCCGGTCGGCGGCGTCATGATGGCCGCGGCCACGATATAGGAGGTGAGCACCCAGGCGATCTGGTCGAGGGTCGCGGAGAAGCTCCCCTGCATGTGCGGCAGCGCCACGTTGGCGATAGTCGTGTCGAGCGCCTGCATGATGGTGGCCAACATGGTGCCGAAGGTCACCAGCGCCAGATTCTGCGGCGGTCCCGCGACGTCGGGCTCGTTGTCCTGGCTCATCCCGCTCCCAATATGGCCGTGGCAGCCGCTCGGCCGGCCCGCATGATCTAATGCCGCCTTGAGCCTAGCGCAAATCGTCGATCGCGAATATCTCCGGACGGTCGTAGCCGGGCTGATCGGGGCGGTGCATGGCAATGCCGTTCATGGTGGTGCGGAAGCCGGCCGTGCGCATGAGCCGGTAGGCCTGGCGCCGGCCGGTGTTCACGCCGGCCACGATCCGCCCGGCACCGAGTGCCGCCGCCAGGCGCTCGCAGCAGCTCAGAAGCTCGGCGAAATCCGCCTCGGCAGCTTTGCGCACGGCCGCGAACTTGACGAAGAGCGTGCCTGAGACCGCCTCGCTGCCGGCCCCGTGATGGCAGACCGCGAAGCCGGCGACGGGTGCTGCCCCCGGCGGCCCGCCCCGCTCGCGCAGAAGGAGGCAGTCGCCGAGCTTGCGCTCGACCACCGCCTCGATCTCGCGGCCGAGATCGAGTCCGTCGTAGAGCGAGGAGGCGACCGTCCGGCAGCCGAGAATCGACTCCGCGCGTGCGGCGGGGGGTAGGAGCGAGAGCAGCTCGACTTCGTCAGTGCGCCGCTCCCGCTGGGCGATCTCCTTGGCCATGACGGCCGTGAGCGACCCGAGCGCGAAGCCGAAGCGCTCATAGAGGCGGATGTGCTTCGGGCTGTGCGGATGGGTGAAGAGGCCCGCCAGGGTGACGCCGCGCCGCGCGAAAAGCTCGAGGATCGGCGGCACCAGCTCGCGCGCGATGCCGCGGCCCCAATAGTCGGGGTCGACGGCGACGGGTCCGAGTGCCCCGACCGTGCCCCAGTCCATGGCATTCACGCTGCCGACGATGCGGTCACCCTCTTCGGCCACGAAGGCGGCAAGCGGATCGGTGACGAAGCGCGCGCGGACGAGCTCCGCATCGCCGCGGAAGCTCGCCGGGTCCGCGAGCCCGAAGAAGGTGCCGAAGGCGAGCCGAAAGACCCGGTCCGCCTCGGCGAGGTCCGCCTCGCGCATCGGTCTCACGGCAATGCTCAAACGCGAACCCCCGTCTTTGCGGGCGTCAAGCGGGCGCGCTGCCGTAAGAGCTGACGGGCTCAATGGCCCGCGTGCGCGCGCCGATACTCGATGATGTCGCGATAACCGGCTTGCGCCCTCACCCCGCCGCGCACGGCGCCGGCCTCGGTGCGGCCCCAGAGGGCTGCGTAGCCTTCCGGCAGTGCGCGGCTCCCGGGCACCGCGAGCCAAAGCCGCAGCAGGAGGCGTTGACGCCCGGCCTCCGCATAGTCCTCGTAGGCGGTGCGCGAGTGGTAGACCACGTGGTTGTTGAGGAGCTGGATGTCGCCGGGCGCGAGCTCCATCTCGAGGCAGAGTTCATTGGCGAGGGCCGCGAGAAGGTCGAGGGCCTCGTTCTGCTCTGCGGTCAAGCGCGGCACCTCGGGAAAACGTTGCGCCGACTCGATGTAGGAACGCGAAAACTGGCTGGTGAAGCGGCCGTCGCGAAGGCCGAAGACCGGATTGACGTAATAGCGCTTCTCGTCCGGCGCTTCCTCGCCCTGCCGGCTGTGATGATAATCCGCTTTGAGCACGGCGAGGAGATCGGGCCGGCGGCGCCCCATCTCGTTGTGGATGGCGACCGAGCTCGCGATGCGGCTGAGGCCGCCCGCCTTGGCCTTGCGCGCGCAGAGCAGGCAGACGACGTCGCAGCGGTCGGTGTGGAAGCGGAGCTGGTCACGGCTGCGATAACCGCGCGAGGTCGGCTCGCCCATGCGCACGCCGACGTCGCGCACTTCGCCCAGGAGCTCGCCCACTTTGCTTTGGGAAACGGCCGTGCCGAGATGGGTGCCGAGGCCCCAGAAAATGAGGCGCAGCTCGTCGAGCGAGTAGCGCTCGACCGGCAGGCCGCGCAAGAGCACGAAACCGCGCCCCGTCTCGAGCTCGCGGCCGACCTCGGCGAGGAGCCGTGCCGCGGTGCCGAGGGCAAAGTCCGCCTTGGTCACGTCGTAGGGGGTGAGGCCGCGCTCAGCCGCTCCGCGCAAGGCCGCGTCGATGTCCGCGATCTCAAGCGGGGTCAGCGTCCTTATCCACTCGCGCGAGGCCGCGAGATCGCGGCCGTGCCAGGCGAAGGGGCCGGCGATCGGTGCCGGTGCTGGAGACTTGGGCGTCTTCTCCGCTTGAGCGCTCGCGATGCCGATGTTGCCCATGGACTCCTCCCGCGACGGTCAAAATGCCGTGCCCTATTTCTTGCTGGCGGTGCCGACCCAGCCCTTTTGCGAGATGTCGAAGATGACGCCGTCGGGATCCTTGAATTTGCGCTCGAAGTTCTCCTGCTGCTCCTCGCCGAGGTCGAAGAAGAACGTCCCGCCCGACGACTCGATCGCCTTCTGCGCCTGTTCCAGGCTCTCGACTTGAAAGCCGAAGTGATGGGTGCCGACGAAATTCTCGGCGTCCGCGAGGCCCGAGCCGCGCTCGCCCCGGTATTTGAGGAGCGCGAGATTGACCTCGCCGTCGCTCAAGTAAACCCCGGTCGCGAGCTCGCCCGTCACCGCACCGACGCGCTTGAGGCCGAAGGCGCGCTCGTAAAAGGCCGCAACCTTCTCCGGATCCTTGACGGCAACCGCGATGTGACGAAGCCGGGCCATGGCGAAATCTCCCTAAGTTGGCGGCAGCCGGCGACGCCCGGTCAACCGCGACGGGCGAAGCGGCACGCACCCCGTCGATCATAGAGGCAACGGGAACGCTTGAAAATACATCCCGGCAGCGGGTGTTGAGTCAGTTTCACCCCATCCTTCGAGACGCCGCCAGCGGCGGCTCCTCAGGATGAGGTGAAACCCGAAGTATGGGGTCCTCATCCTGGGAAGCGTCGCGCTTGCGACGCGTCTCGAAGGATGAGGATTCAACCACTACCCGGCCTAGCCGATGCTCACTTCCGCCTCATGCTGCACGGGAAAATTCACGGAGTTCGCGATGAAGCATTTGGCGTGGGCCGCGCCGTGCAGCTTTTGCGCCTTCGCGATATCCGAGCCGGGCGCCAGGGTGACCTTGGGCCGCAGGATCGCGCGCTGAAATCGCCCGGATCCGTCGGCCGTCTCTTCCATGATCCCTTCGGCATGGTCGATATAGGCAACGACGACGATACCGGCCTCCGCGCAGAGATGGAGATACCAAAGCTTGTGGCAGGCCGAGAGGGAAGCGATGAGCAATTCCTCCGGGTTCCAGCGGGCCGGATCGCCGCGAAAGGCCGGATCGGAGGAGCCCGGGATCGGCGGCTTCCCGCCTTCGGCCGCGATCTCGTGCCGCCGCTCGTAGCCGCGATAACCGGAGGTCCCGGTCCCGCTGTTGCCGGTCCAGGTCACGGTCACCGAGTAGCGGTGCTCTCGCGTCATTTCTAGGAAGCGCGTGCGGCGGGGCTGGCGCCCGCCGAGGCGAGCTTGGCGCCGGCTCGCCGCTTTGCCGGCCAGAACCGTGCTGCGGCACGGCGCAGCACCGCCGCGAGGACGACGGCGAGGGCCGCGAGCAGGACGAAGAAGCTCGGCCGCGGACCCGCCACGAAGGTCCAATTGGCCGCGATCACGCGCATGGGATCGACCCCGAGCTTCAGCCAGAAATAGACCGCCTCCCCGAGGGCCACGGCAGCGGATGCACCGAGTGCGAGGAAGACGAGGGCGAGGAGCGGGAGCGGTCCCTTCTCCCGCCTTGCCGCCGCGACCGCGCGGTAACCCATCAGCCAGACATAGAGGCCGGCCATGAAGAAGGGCTCGCTCACTTCCGCCTTTGACTGGATGAAATAGTGAATGCACGCGAGCACGCCGATTCCGTAGACGATGCGGTGGAGGTTACGCCAGCGCTTGCCGCCCAGGCGACGAACCATGGCATCCGTCGAGGTCGCCGCGAGGACCGCAAGCGACAGCAGCGCCACGAAGCCGATGGTGAGATAGAAGCGCAGGATGATCTCGAGCGCCACCTTGCCGAGGTCGAACATCTCGTCCGTTGCGAAAAGCAGGATGTGGCTCGACCCGTAGGCGAAGGCCGCGACCCCCAGCATGCGGCGAACGGTGACGAGGCGCGGCCAGTCGAGGATCTCGCGCAAAGGGGTGATGGCGAGGGCGATGAAGAGGAAGCGGATCGTCCACAGCCCCGCCTGATGCAGCACCTCGTTGAGCGGCCGCGCCCCGAGGGCGCCCCCGAAATAAGCGGACGACACCAAAAGTCCCGGGATGAAGAGGGCGATGAACACGACGAGCTTGAGAGCCGAGAGACGGCCGCTGCGGTCGAGCCACGGAAGGAGGCGCTTGTTCTTCATGGCCTCTCTTTTAGCGGGAGCAAGATGCGCCGTAAACAGCGCTGCCATCACGATTAAGCGATCCCCAGGTTACCGCCCCGCGCGAGCCTCAAGCCCGCTCGAATAAACCGTCGCGCGCGTCGCACAGCGCCTCGCCTAAACGATGGGCGAGCGAGCAGCTCCGCATGCCGACGAGGCGGTTCATGGCGATCACCATGCCGAGGCCTTCCTGCGGGTAGATGCGCGCCTCGGCGGTGAAGCCCGCCCCGCCCCCCTCATGGTTGAGGAAGCGCCGGCCGCCGGCCGCGCCGATCTTCCAGCCAAGACCGACGCCGAGCCTCGACTCCACCCCGGCGCGGCCGCGGGCCACGCAGCTCTGCATGAGTGCGGTAGAGGCTTCACCGAGCACCCCCTCCCCGCCCCGGAGCTGCGCGCGCACGAAAGGCAGGAAGCCGGTCACCGGCCCGCACAGGCCGCCGATCGCGGCCGAGTCCACGTCGTAGGGTGCGAGTGCCACCAAACCGCCGCTGCGCGCGCGGAACAGGCGGCGCGCCGCCTGCGGGAAGCGCAGCTTGAAAAAATACCGCATCGGCTCCCACGCACCCATATAGCCGGTCGCGGCCTCGGGCCCCGCCTCGGCCAGTGCGGAAAACGTCACCTTCATGCCGAGCGGGGCGAGGATGCGCTCGGCCACGTAGTCCGTGAAGGGTCGGCGCGCGACGCGGCTCACGACCTCGCCGAGGAGCGCATAGTTGATGTTGCGGTACTCGACCTTGCGGCCGGGCGGCCGCCTCGCGACGATGCGGTAGCGGGCGAGCGCCGCGCCGCTGTCGATTGTCGGGTCTCCCGCGAAATGGACCGCCAGCATGGCGGCGAGCGTGTCCTTCAAGCCGGAGGTGTGGCTCAGCAGGTGGCGCAGCGTGATCCGCGCAAATGCCGGATGACTCGGGAGGTAGGCGGCGAGCGGGTCCGCAAGCGATAGCGTGCCGGCCTCGGCGAGCTGCATGACGGCGGCCGCGGTGACGAGCTTGGTGAGCGAGAAGAGGTGATAGGAGGTCTCCGCTGTGGCTGCCCGCCCGGCCGCGAGATCGGCGGTGCCGAAGCCCGCGGCCCACACCCTGCCGCCGCGCTCCACCACCGCAAGCGAGCAGCCGGGAATGCGGAGGGCGGCGAGTTCGGCGCGCAGGCGGGCGGGGAGCGAAGCGCGCGACACGGGGCAGGTCCCGCGCGCCGTCCGTCAGGACTTCCGTCCGAACGATGCCTGCGGCACGCCGCGAAAGAGCGACATGTGCGTGTGCTGCGCTATCCAGTTCTCGCCGACCGCATTCCGGCGGAAGGCAACCGTGGCGCGTCCGGGCCGCTCATAGGGGGCGCCGTCCGGGCCGTAGCCCAGCGAATCGAAGCAGGCCATGCCGAGGGCGGAGAGCCGGTCAGCGGCCACCATCGCCCTCAACCCGTCGAGACGCCAGCGGAAGTGCGCGATGAAGGGCCAGACCTTGCGCCATTGGAGGCTCTCGACGGCCTCGCGCCCGACGACGAAATCGCTGTAGGTGCCGAAGGCGACCATGTCCTCGGCGAAGAGGTGCCGTGCCGCGGCGAAATCGACCGCAGAGACATGTTGCGCCAACTCGCCGAACCAATCCCGAATCCGCGCGATATCGTCACTCGCCGTCACGTCGGTCATTGACGTCTCCGCTTTCCCTGGTTGGCTCAAGGCTTGCCGCGCGCGCGGGCTCCTTCGCTCCGGGTGGCGCCACGGGTACCGCGGCATCGGTATCGCCGGACGCACGCGGCGAAACCGGGGCGCGGGCCGCCGCTGCCGCCTGCGCCTGGTGCCCGCTGATCTCGGCGCCCGCATCCGGCGCCAGACGCCGAAAGAAGGGAAGCGAGAACAGCGAGAGCGCGCCGGCGATGGCGAAGGAGATCCGGATGTCCCCGGCCGAGAGGGCGTCCGACGCCGCACCGCGCCAGGCGAGCATGCCGTGCAGCAGCACCGCACCGAGTGCGATCCCCATGCCGTTCGAGAGCTGCTGCATCATGCTCGACACGCTGGTCGCCCCGCTCAGCTTCGCCGGCAAAATATCGGCAAAGCTCAACGTATTGAGGCTGGTGTACTGGAGCGAGCGGAAGAAGCCGCCGGCGAGCAGCAGGACGAAGATGAGGAAAGTCGGGGTCGACACCGCGAAGAAGCTGCAGACGACGATCGAGGCAGCGCTGATGATGCCGTTGCCGATCAGCACGGTACGGAAGCCGAAGCGTCGCAAGATCGGCCGGGTCGACATCTTCATCGTGAACGAGCCGAGCGCACTCGCGAAGGTCAAGAGGCCGGAGGCGAAGGCGCTCATGCCGAAGCCGACCTGGAGGAGGAGCGGCAGCAGGAACGGAAGGGCACCGGCACTCATGCGAAAGATCGTTCCGCCCGCCGTCGTCTTGGCGAAGGTCGGGATCTCGAGAAGCGTGGGATCGAGGAGCGGATGGAGACGATGCTTCGAATGGAGGAGCGCCAGGATCCCGCCCACCACGCCCACGGCCAGGAGAATCCACATCTGGACGCCGTTGGTCCCCGGGTGGCCGACCAGGTCGAAGTCGTACATCAGGCAGGTGAGCGAGGTGCCGATCAGGAAGAAGCCGATCCAATCGAAGGGCCAGGTCTCCGCCTCGCGATAGTTCTCGATGAAGGCGCTGACGAGGCCGATGCCGAGGAGGCCGATCGGCACGTTGAGGAAGAAGATCCAGCGCCAGGAGACGTAGGTCGTGATGAAGCCGCCCACGGGAGGGCCCAGCACGGGGCCGATGAGGGCCGGCACGGTCAGGTACGCCATCGCGCGCACGAGCTCGGACTTCTCCACGCTGCGGATCATGACGAGGCGTCCGACCGGCACCATCATCGCACCGCCGATGCCCTGCAGCACTCGTGCCGCGGCGAACTCGAGCACGCCGTTCGACAGCCCGCAGAGGATCGATCCCAGGATGAAGACCGAGATCGCCAGGCGGAAGACGGTGCGCGCCCCGAAGCGGTCGGCGACCCAGCCGCTCACCGGCACGAAGACCGCGAGGCTCAACATGTAGGCGGTGACGCCGAGGCTCAATTGGATGGGGCTCGTGGAGAAAGAGATCGCCATCGCCGGGAGGGCTGTCGTGATCACCGTGCCGTCGAGGTTCTCCATGAAAAGCGCGCAGGCCACGATCAGCGGGACGATCATTGGCCGCGAAAGGCGAGGGAGCATGCGCTATGGCCCGGATGCCGGAACTGCGACGATGCCGCGGGACGATGCCCGAGCGAGGTGGACCGACGCTTTCTCCCCCGCCCCGGCGCTCGGCCTCTAGCTTACGGCCTTCGGTGCCCGTCGCCTAGCGCTCCCGGCGCGCAGCCCGCCTACTCAGTCGCTGCGGCCTCGTTCGCAGCCCCCGAGAAGAGGCCCGGATTGACCCGCTCGCCGCTCGGGAGCTGCGAGGCGTCCCAGCCCCCGCCGAGTGCTTCGATCAAGGAGACGCTCGCCGTCAGGCGGTTTTGCTGGATGGTCAGTTCCGCCTCCTCGTTGCTGAGTGCCGTGATCTGCGCCGTGACGACGCTCGTATAATCGACCGTACCGGCCTTGTATTCGTTGAAGATCAGCTGCTCCGCCTCCTTGGCCGATTTGACCGCCACCGCCTGCGCCTTGGCCTGCTCCGCGAGAATGCGCAGGGCCGAGAGCTCGTCCTCGACCTGCTGGAAGGCGGTGAGCACGGCCTG
>DATJAC010000175.1:0-14756 GCA_035516655.1 Alphaproteobacteria bacterium
CAATTGGTTCCATCTGGTTGAGACGCAGAGCGTGGCGGGTGCCGGCGGCGGCCGGGCAATCAGCTACAAGCCGAGTGGAGCGCGCTTCCAGCGACTGACCACGCTCGTGGTCACGGTCGACGCCGCGGGCACGGTCGGGCGGATGGATCTCTGGCTGCTGCGCTCGTTCATCGACAGCTCAGGCAACGGCCCGTTCGCGCGCGACATCGCCAAGAGCTTCCTCCACGATGCCCCGCCGCAGGGCGATGCCGCGGCGCTCGCAACCCTCGCCGCGGAGGTGGAATTTCGCGTCTCCGCGTCGGAGACGGTCATCGCCGGTCCCGACTACCGCAAGCCGGAGCTGCCGTCCGAGCCGAGTGCGGCCTATCAGACCTATAGCGGCGCGCGCCCATCCCATCGCCAGGAGCTCGGCCACGGCAGGTTCGAGATGGCGAACGAGCAGGGGCCGGACGGCGACGCGCTGCGACTGACCGTCGCCGCGAAATAGGCCGCGGCCGGCCGCGCACGGCCGGGCGGCGCAAGCGCGGAGAGCCGGCCTAGCGTGCGACGTAGAAGAAGAGGGACTGGGCCGCCTCCCAGAGCGAAAACACGAAGATCGCACCTCCGAGCGCGTCGACCACCGATCGGAAGGCGGCGGATTCCTCCTGCCCGTGCGCGGGAGAGGCACCGGCCCGCCCCTTCCCGCGCGCGACGGAATGCGTCTCGCAATTCTTCATGACGACCTCGGTGGCACCACCCGGATCAGTGCGGCGAGCTGCCGAGGTGACCGGCGATCATGTTGAAGGTCAGCTGGAGGTTGGTCCCGACGAGGGTCACCGCCACGATGATGGCGACCGCGATCAGGGCAGCGATCAGGCCGTATTCGATCGCCGTCACGCCGCGGTTCGACTTGAGCGCCAGCGCGGGCGGGATGCCGCGGGCAAGGCGGAGGGCCGGCGCGGCGACGCGGGACCCGGCCATGCTCCAGGCCGTTCCGGAGACGCGCGCGAGGAACCCGCGATCGACCAGTTTGCGCATCATGCTCTCCTCTAAAATGGAGCCCCCAGCCAAATTGCCGCCGTCGCCGAGAGCGAGGGTGGCACGCTATCGTGCGAAACTTAAGAAAATGTTACCGCCTTCTCCGAGTCGTTTGCCGTCGCCAACCATTGCGGGCGAGTTTCCGCTTTCATTTATCTCAAATTTTAGGCATTTTCTCCTTGGACAGGCGGCCAGGCCTCGCCGCCGCGCGTCATCGCCGGAGCGTACTGCCGAGCGAAGAGCCGACGCCCAAGCAGCCGCGCGAGACTGGGTGCTGCCTCCGACTCGATGCCGGCGACTCGGCGTGCGATGCCGGGGCGGCAGTCGCAAAAGGGCGATTTGTCTGTGGGCCTTGTGCCGCATCCAGGCGAGACGTGCGATAGACCGGTAATTCGCGGGGCGGACGTGACACCAGCGGGCATGCATGTTAAGCCTTTCGCCGCGGGACTTTGGGCCGACCGTCGCTTGGGTGGGTAGTATGGGACGCCGGCAGAAAATCATTGAAACCGTCGAGCACAAGAACTTCGAATTCGATTATTTCCGCAATGTGATCTTTTACCGCGGCCGCATCATTCATCTGACTCCCCACGAGGCGGACATCTTGCGCGTGCTTTTGAACAACCGCGGCCGCACCACCTCGCTCGAATCCCTCATCCAGTCGGTCTATGGCCAGCGCGAGCCCGAGACGGCGGCGACCTCCATTCGCGTCGCCATCTACTCGCTGCGCAAGAAGCTCGAGGGCACCGGGGTCGAAATCCGGGCGCAATACAAAGTCGGCTATGAGGTCCAGGCGGCCGAAGTGCCCGAGCTCAACCGCCGGCTGAGCGACAAGATCCTCCTCGCCCTCAACCAGGCCGAGGAAATGAGCGAGCGCGCCATCGTCGAGCGGCTGCGCGCGGCTCTCCAGCTCGCCGAGGAGAGCCAGCAGCGTGTGCGCAAGATTCGTCCGACCAACGAGCAACGGGTGTTCCAAGGGCACGACTGACGCCCGAGGCATCGGCCGCAACGATTTCATGGAGCGCTCATGAGTCCAGCCGAACACAGCGCCGACACCGAGGGCAAGCAGGGCTATCTCCAGATCGTCAATCTGTTCGAGCGGCTTCATCGCCGCCTCCTCGACGTCGTCAAGGCCGAGCTCGACCGCCTCGCCGTGCACGACGCCAACAACGTCCAGGCGCTCATCGTCTTCAATATCGGCTCGGAGGAATACAGCGTCGGCGATCTCACCCAGCGCGGCTATTACCTGGGAACCAACATCACCTACAATCTCAAGAAGCTCTCGGCCTCCGGCTACATCGTCCAGGCGCGCTCGCAGCACGACCGCCGTGCGGTGCGCGTGCGCCTGACGGAGAAGGGCATCGCCCTCTACAAGGCCATCGATACGCTCTTCGCCGACCATGCCGCCGCCCTTGGCGGCCGCGTCACCGCCGCCATGCTGGGCGATGCAACGCAGGTGATGCGCGCACTCGAGCAGTCCTGGAACGACAGCCTTGCGCGCCCCGACGCGCGCAAGGCGGCCCTCGCCTCGGGCCGCGCCGATTGATGGCCTGTGCGCGCACGGGCGAGCCGAAAGCGCGCCGATAAGAACTGGGAGGAAACAATGGCAATCTCATCCGCGGCCACGATTGCCGCACGCCTCGATCGCTTGCCGCCGTCGCGCCACGTGCGCAAGCTCATCACGCTCATTTCATTAGGCGGTTGGTTCGAGTTCTACGATCTGTTCTTTACCGCCTACGTCGCCATCGGCCTCTTCAAGGCGGGCATTTTCAAGCCGACGACGCAAGGGCTCTTCGACTTCGAGGGCTTTGCGAGCTTCGTCGCGGCCCTCTTCACCGGCCTCTTCATCGGCACCATCGCCTTCAGCTGGCTCTCCGACCGCTTCGGGCGGCGCTCGATCTTCACGTTCTCGCTGCTGTGGTATTCGCTCGGCACGCTCATCATGGCGTTCCAGACCACCTCGGTCTCGATCGACCTCTGGCGCATGATCGCGAGCATCGGCATCGGCGTGGAGCTCGTGAACATCGACACCTACGTCTCCGAACTCGTGCCCAAGGAGCAGCGCGGCCCTGCCTTCGCCTACAACCAATTCATCATGTTCACGGTCGTGCCGGTGGTCGCCTTCCTCGCCTGGCTGCTCGTCCCGCAGACGATCCTCGGTCTCGAGGGCTGGCGCTGGGTCGTCCTCATCGGCTCGACCGGGGCGGTCTTCGTTTGGTGGATCCGCCTCGGCTTGCCGGAATCACCGCGCTGGCTCGCCCAGCGCGGCCACGCGGCGGAGGCCGAGCGCGTCACGAGCGAGATCGAGACCCGCGTCCAGGCCGAGACCGGCCAGCCGTTGGCACCCCCGCAGATGGTGGAGGGCGAGGCGGAGGTCGTCCACGGCGCCTGGAGCGAGATGTGGAACGACACCTACCGCGGGCGCACCATCATGCTCATGGTCTACAACCTCTTCCAGACCATCGGCTATTATGGCTTCGCCAGCTGGGTCCCGACCTTTCTCATCTCCCAGGGCATCGGGGTCACCCGCTCGCTCCTCTATACCTTCATCATCGCGATTGCCAATCCGGTCGGTCCGCTCATCGCCATCGCCTTCGCCGACCGCTTCGAGCGCAAATGGCAAATCGCCTGGGCGGCGATCGGCATCGCCGTCTTCGGCCTCCTCTTTTCGCAGCAGTCGACCGCCTTGGGCGTGATTTTCTTCGGCATTCTGATCACGCTTTCCAACAACTGGCTGTCGTTCTCGTTCCACGCCTATCAGACCGAGCTCTATCCCACGCGCATCCGCGCGCAGGCGGTGGGCTTCGTCTATTCCTGGAGCCGCTTCAGCACGATCTTCTCCGGCTTCATCATCGCGTTCTTCCTCGGGCGCTACGGCACGCTCGGCGTCTTCACCTTCATCGCCGCCGCCATGGTGGTCGTATTCGTGGTGATCGGCGGGTTCGGGCCGGCGACGACGCGCCGGCGGCTCGAGGCGATCGCGCACTGAGCCCGCGGCAGCTGTTCAGCCGAGCACGATGACGCCTTGGGCTGCGAGCGCTTGCATCTCGGCAGCGCTCACGTTGGCTTCCGCCAGGAGCTCGGCGGTGTGCTCGCCCAGGCGCGGAGCCTGGCGTCGCAGGCCGAGCACGGCACCGTCGAGCTCGAAGGGCAGGACCGGCAGCTTGGTGTGCCGGCCGTCCGCGAGCTCGGTATCGACGAGCTTGCCGCCGGTGTTGAGATGGGGGTCGTCGAAGAGGTCCTCGGGTCGCGCTACCGGCGCCCAGGGGATGGCGTTCGTCTCGAGCATGTCGATGAGCGCGGCCTTGGTGAGCGGCTTCACGAGCTCGGCGATGAGCGGGAGAAGCCAGGCCCGCGCCTCGACGCGCCGGCCGTTGTCGGCCAAGCGCGGATCGGCCAGGAGATCGGGTCGGGCGAAGGCGGCGCAGAAGCGCCGCCAATGGTTGTCGCTGGTGATGGCGAGGAAGACCTGCTCGCCGTCGGCGGTCGGGAACGGCTCGTAGACCCCCCAGGCGCCGCGCCGCGCCGGCATCGGCGGCATGGGCTCGCCCGTGACCGCCGTCCCCGCCATATGCTGCCCCATGAGGAGGACGGCACTCTCGAAGAGGGCCGCCTTGACGAGTTGCCCGCGCCCGCTGCGGTCGCGCTCGCGCAGGGCTGCCAAGACGCCGATCACGCCGTAGCTGCCGCCGAGGATGTCGACGACGGAGGACCCCGCACGGAGGGGGCGGCCCGGCGGGCCCGTCATATAGGCGAGCCCCGACATGAATTGCACCACCTCGTCGAGTGCGGGGCGGCTCTCGTAGGGGCCGGAGAGAAAGCCTTTGAGGGCCAAATAGACGAGACCCGGGTTGAGCTCCTTGAGCGCCTCCCAGCCGACGCCGAGCCGGTCCATCGTGCCGGGCGCGTAATTCTCGATGACGACGTCGGCGCGCACGGCGAGCGCACGCACGAGCTCGCCGCCGCGGGCACTCTTAAGGTCGACCGCGAGGCTGCGCTTGTTGCGATTGAAGAAGGGGAAAAAGCCGCCCGCGAAGCCGGGAAGGCGGCGCGTCGAGTCGCCGTCGGGTGCTGCCTCAACCTTGACGACGTCGGCACCGAGATCGGCCAGCACCATGCCGGCGCAGGGCCCCATGATGGTATGGCTGAACTCGAGGACGCGGAGGCCGTCACAAGGCAGGGACATCGCTCGATAGCCTTCAGAGCTGGGCGGAAGCGAGGACGCCGAGCTTCTCGCTGACGGCGGCGGCGAAGGCATCCGTGCCGGCACTGCCGCCGAGATCGGCCGTATGCAATTCCGGCACCGCGAGCGTTGCGTCGATCGCGGACTCGATGGCCGCCGCCGCCCGGGAGAAGCGCGCCTCCCGATGCCGCCGTCCGAGCCATCCGAGCAGCATGGCGGCCGAGAGGATGAGGGCCGTCGGATTGGCAGAGTTGCGGCCGGCGAGATCGGGGGCCGAGCCGTGCTGCGCCTGGGCGAAGGCATGGGCGCTGCCCGCGTTCAGGCTGCCCGCAAGGCCGAGGCTGCCCGAGAGCTCGCCCGCCTCGTCGGAGAGGATGTCGCCGTACATGTTGGTGGCGACCACGACGTCGAAGCGTTGCGCGTCGCGCACGAGGAGGGCCGCCATCGCGTCGACGATGACCTCCTCGAGGGCGACCTCGGGGAACTCGGCCGCGACCTTGCGCACCTCGCGCAAGAAGAGGCCGTCGGAGAGCCGAAGCACGTTCGCCTTGTGCACCGCCGTCACCTTGCGCCGACGCTCGCGGGCAATCTCGAAGGCGGTGCGCGCGATGCGGTTGGACGCCGCGGACGTGATCTTGCGCACCGCAAGTGCGATGTCCTCGGTCGGCATGAACTCGCCGGTCCCTGCGAACATGTTGCGGTCCGCATAAAAGCCTTCAGTATTCTCGCGCACGATGACGAGGTCGATCGGCGTGCACGATTTCGACGCGACGCCGGGCCGCGCGCGATTGGGGCGGATGTTGGCGAAGAGGTCGAGCTTGACCCTGAGCTCGCCCGAGACGTTGATCCCGCCCTGGGCGCGCGGCGGATAATCGTTGTGCGAGATCGGTCCGATGATGATGCCGTCGGCGGCGCGCGCCGCGGCCATCACACCCTCGGGCAAGGTGGTCCCCATGGTCTTGAGCGTCGCGAGGCCGATCTCGGCGCGCGAGAACGCGAGGCCGAGGCCGAAGGCATGGTTGGCGCGCTCGACCACCTGCATGGTGGCGGCGGTGATCTCGGGTCCGATGCCGTCACCGGGCAGGACGAGGATGTTCATCGCGTATATCCCTTCCGAACCGTCATTGCGAGGAGGCGAGCCGACGAAGCAATCCAGGATGACGCGCGAGGCCTGGATTGCTTCGCCTTCGGCTCGCAATGACAGAGAGACTAGCCACCGAAGAATCGCACGAGCCAGTCATAAGTCGCTTCGGGCGCGTCCTCCGGGACATAGTGCCCACAAGGGATCGGCCCGCCGATCACGTTCTCGGCGTACTGCCGCCAGATCGGCAGGAGGTCGCCGTGGATCGAGCCGGTGTGGCTTTCGCTGCCCCAGATCGCAAGCGCGGGCACCGTAACCTTGCGCCCGCGCGCGAAATCCTCCTGGTCCATGTCGAGATCGCAGGTGACGCAGGCGCGATAGTCCTCGCAACTGCCGTGGATCGTCTTCCAGGTGAAGCAGCGCACATATTCGGCGAAGGCCTCGGGCGTGAAGGGCCGCAAGCCGATGCCGGGCTTGGCGAGCTTCTTCTCCATGTACCATTCAGGCGGGACGGCGGCCATCATGCGCTCGGGAAAGTCGAAGGGCTGCGCCATGAAGGGCCAATGCCAGGATTTGAGCGCCCAGTCCTTCGAGGTGTGGGTCCAGATGTGGTGGCTCGGCAGGATGTCGATGAGGGCCGCCTTGACGACGCGCTTGGGATGGTCGAGGCACATGCGGTGGGCCGTGCGCGCACCGCGGTCGTGGCCGGCCACGAAGAAGCGCTCGTGGCCGAGGGCCGCCATGACATCGACCTGGTCCTGGGCCATGGCGCGGAAGGAATAGTTGATGTGGTTCTCGCCGGGCTCGGGGGCCGAGCTGTCGCCGTAGCCGCGCAGGTCCGCGGCGACGACGTGGAAGCGCTCGGCCAGGCGGTTCGCGATCTTGTGCCAGGAGACATGGCTCAGGGGATTGCCGTGGAGGAGGAGGAGGGGCGGGCCCTCCCCGCCATGGCGGAGGTGGATGCGCGCCCCCTTGGTCTCGATCTCGGTTCGCGTGAATCCCTCGAACATGCCCGCCTCCCCTCAATGCCGCGGCAATCAGAATTGAAGACTCACGAATACGATAATCCCAGGTCCCGGCGGAAGCCGGGACCCATCGTCGAGCGAGCACCTTGTGGGTTGCGTGGCCCCGCTGCATGGATACCGGCTTTCGCCGGTAAAGACGGACCGTGGGCAAGCGCTGAATGCAATTGCAGTGTCTTCACTGCGACGCAGGCTCCAAGGCGAGCACGCGGTCGACCATCTCGCCCGCGAGGCCGAGGTAATTCGCGGGATCGACGAGGGCCGCAAGCTCGCCGCGCGTCATATGCGCCGAAATCTCCTTGTCCGCGGCAAGGAGGTCGAGGAGCGGTCGCCCGCTCTTCACAACTTCGCGGCAGATGTCGTAGACGAGATCATGGGCACGCTGGCGCCCCAGCCGGGGGGCCAGCCCCATCATTACCGCCTCGGAGACGATGAGCCCTTGGGTGAGATCGAGGTTGTTCCGCATGCGCGCGGCATCGACCTCGAGGCCGGCGGCGAGCGTGCGGCTTTGCGCGAGGGCCCCCGAGGCGAGGAGGAAGATGTCCGGAAGGGCGATCCATTCGATCTCCCACGGTCCGGTCGAGCGCTCGTGGTCGGCCACCATCGCCTCCAGCATGGCGCCGACGTTCTGGCGCACGAGGGCGGCGGTCGCGTGGATATAGAGGCAGGAGATCGGATTGCGCTTCTGCGGCATGGTGCTGCTCGAGCCGCGGCCCTCATGGAACGGCTCGTAAACCTCGGCCACCTCGGTCTGCATCAGGAGCTTCACGTCGGTCGCGAGCTTGCCGAGGGTGCCCGTCACGAGGCCGAGGAAGCAGGCGACCTCGGCCAAGCCGTCGCGCACCGTATGCCAGGCGATTGCAGGCTGGCCCAGGCCGAGCTCGGCCATGAGGGCGGCCTGCACCTTGAGCCCGTCGGCCCCCAAGGAGGAGAGCGTGCCGGCGGCACCTCCGAACTCGCCTACCAGCACGCGCGGGCGGAGCTCGGCGAGGCGCGCGCGATGGCGCTGGAGTGCCGCCAGGAGAGTCGCGATCTTGTAGCCGAAGGTGATGGGGACCGCCTGCTGCAGGTTGCTGCGCCCGGCCATGGGGGTGAGCCGGTGGCGCTTGGCGAGGGCGGCGAGGGAGGCCGAGATCGCCGCGAGGTCCGCCTCGACGAGCTCGAGGGCGGCGCGCACCTGGAGGACGGCGGCCGTATCGGTCACGTCCTGGGTCGTCGCCCCCCAATGGCAATATTCGCCGAGCCCGTCGGCCGAAAGGGCGACGAGCTGCTGCACCACGCCCAGGATGGGATAGCCGATCCGCTCGGTCTGGGCCTTGAGCTTCGCGAGATCGATCTCTTCGACCTTGCAGTGGCGCACGATCTCCTCGGCCGCACGGGCGGGGATGATGCCGAGACGCGCCTCCACGCGGGCGAGGGCGGCCTCGAAATCGAGGTAGCACTGCACCCGGTACTCGTCCGAGAAGATGCGACGCATCGCGGCAGTCGTGAAGATGTCGCGGAAGATCGCGGAATCGAGGGTCGTGGCGGGCATCGAGCGGTCTCCCCCTGGCCGGCTTTTCGCACATTCATCTTGCACGGATGGGGGGCAGGGACAAAGATGCTTTCTTGCCGGGGCTCGGCGGCTCCCGGCGGGGTGCCAAGGAAAGGAAAAACGGCATGTCGGACCTCCCGAAATCCGTAGCGATCAACGAGGAGGGCCCACGCGAGGGCTTCCAGATCGAAAAAGGCCCGATCCCGACCGCGCGCAAGATCGAGCTGATCGACGCCCTCTCCGAGACCGGGCTCAAGCAGATCCAGGTGGTCTCCTTCGTGAGCCCGAAGGCCGTACCCCAGATGGCCGATGCCGAGGAGGTGGTGGCGGGTTTCAGGAAGAAGCCCGGCGTGCGCTATACCGCTCTCTGGCTCAACGACAAGGGGTTGGCACGCGCACTTGCGACCAAGCGTCTCGACATCAAGGGCTCGCTCTCGCTCACCGCCTCCGAGAAGTTCCTCAAGCGCAACCAGAACCGCACGCTCGCGGAGAATCGCGCCGCCCAGCACGGCATCATCGGCATGTACAAGGAGCACGGCGTCGCGGTCGAGCACGGCTCGGTCATGGCCGCCTTCGGCTGCAACTTCGAGGGCGACATCCCGATCGCGCGACTGCTCGACGTCATCCAGGAGATGCTGGAGATCGCCGAGGAGCACCAGATCAAGATCAGGACGATCTCGCTCGCCGACACCATGGCGTGGGCGACGCCGGCCGCGATCAAGCGGGTCGTGGGGGCGGTGCGCGAGCGCTTCCCCGAGCTCAAGATCAACCTCCATCTCCACGACACGCGCGGCATGGGGATCGCCAATGCCTATGCCGGCCTCGAGATGGGGGTCGCGAGCTTCGATGCCGCCGTGGCCGGGCTCGGCGGCTGTCCCTTCGCGGCCCATGCGGGGGCCGCGGGCAACGTCTGCAGCGAGGACCTCGTCTTCATGTGCGAGGAGATGGGCATCGAAACCGGCATCGACCTCGAGAAGCTGATCGAGGCGGCGCGCCTCGCCGAGGACATCGTCGGCCATCCGCTGCCGGGCTCGGTGATGAAGGGCGGCAGCCTGAAACGTCTGCGCGCCGCAGCAGGGGGAGTGCACTGACCATGGCCCAGCAACGTGCCAAGACCGCGAGTGCCGCGCAGGCGAGCGCGCTCACGCGCGCGGCCGGCGAGTTCGTAGCCTCCATCGCCTTCGAGGACATCCCGGCGAACGCGGTCGCCATCGCGCGCACGGGCTTCATCGACTGCATCGGCACCATGATCGCCGGCAGCGTGGAGCCCCCGCCCAAGCTCCTCAGCGAAGTCCTCGGCGTGAGCGGGAGCCAAGGCGAGGCCTCGCTCTATCTCGGCAGCACGCGCGGCCCCGCCCCGGACGTCGCTTGGATCAACGGGACGGCCGGCCATGCCCTCGACTACGACGACGTGGCGCAGCGCGGCCATCCCAGCACGGTGCTGGTGCCGGCTTTGCTCGCGGAAGGCGAAGCGCTCGGCGCTTCGGGCCGCGAGCTCATTGCCGCCTATGTGGCGGGCTACGAGGTCTGGGCCGAGCTCGTGAGCCGCGAGCCCGACCACCATCACGAGAAGGGCTGGCACCCGACCGGCATCTTCGGCTCAATCGCGGCCGCGGCGGCCGTGGCGGCCCTCAAGCGGCTCGATGCAACGCATGCGACTCACGCGATCGCGCTTGGTGCTTCGCAGGCGGGTGGCGTCATGGCGAACTTCGGCACCATGACCAAGCCCTTCCATGCCGGGCATGCCGCCCATGCGGGCGTCATCGCCGCACGGCTCGCCGCCGCGGGCTTCACCGCCTCCGCCGATGCGCTCGAGCATCCCCAAGGCTTCCTCGCCGCCGTCTCGCCCAAGGGCCGGGTCGATCGCACCTCGCCCCCGCGCGGCCTGGGCGCCGTCTGGCGCATCCCGGAGGAGGGGCTCAGCATCAAGCAATATCCCTGCTGCTACTGCACCCACCGCGCCATCGACGGCATGTTGGGCCTCGTCGCCACCCATGGGATCAAGCCGGAGAGCGTCAAGCGCATCAATGTCTCGCTGAGCAAGACCTACGCGACGATCCTGCGCAATCACCGCCCCGACACGGGCCTCGCCGCGAAGTTCAGCATGGAATTCGCCATGGCGGCGGCCGTGATCGCCCGGAGCGTAGGCCTTGCGGAGCTGACCGACTCTTTCGTGCGCCGGCCGGACGTGCAGGCGCTGATGACCCGCGTCGTCCTCGATCCCAACGAGAACTACGGCGAAGGCTCGCTCGGGGGTGCCGTCTACGATCAGGTCATCGTGCATCTCGAGGATGGTGTGGTCCTGCAGGGCGAGCAGGTGCGCCACGCGCGCGGCCACGCCAAGCGCCCGCTCACGCGCGATGAGCTCGCACGCAAGTTCAAGGGCTGCCTCGCGTTCGCGCGAAGCAAGCGCGACCCGGACAAGCTCTTCGCCCGGCTCGAGCGCTTGGAGGAGCTCGCCTCGGTGAGAGAATTGGTCGAGGGAAGCTAGCTCGTCGCCCGGAACCAGCCGTCATTGCGAGCGCAGCGAAGCAATCCAGCGCGCTTGGCGTAGGACCCTGGATTGCTTCGTCGGCTGCGCCTCTCCGCAATGACGGGTTAAGCGGTGGAATTCCGTCACTCCGTGCCGCGCCGGAGCGCGTAGCAGCGGAGCGGCGTCGGGACGCGCGGCTTGGCATCGACCGGGGCGAGCCCGAGCTTCCCGGCCACGCGAAGCGACGCCCGGTTCGCGGGATGGATCCAGGCGATGACGCGCGCGAGCCCGATGGTTTCGAAGGCGTGCGTCACAAGCGGCCGGGCGGCTTCGGTGGCGTAGCCGAGCCCCCATGCGGCGCGGACGAAGCGCCAGCCGATCTCGATTTCCGGGCCCACGCCGTCGTCCGGGATGAGCAGCACCCAGCCGAGGAAGGCGTCGGGCTGCGAGCGGCGCGCGACCGTCCAATAGCCCATGCCTTCCGGATAGGCTGCCTGCATGCGGGCGATGATGAAGGCACGGTGCTTTTCCGGATCCTGCCACGGGCCCGGGATGTAACGCACGACCTCGCCGTCGCGATCCATGGCGAGGCAGGCCTCGAGGTCCGCGAGCGTGCGCGGCCGCAGCAGCAGGCGCTCGGTTTCGAACGTCGGCAGCACCTCAGCGCTCGACGAGGCTCGGATGCGCGCCGTCGAGGAGGCGGTAGCGCTCGAGGAGGAGCGCGCGCAGGCGGCTGCGCGGGATCTTGCCTTGCGCGTTGCGCGGGAGGCTCTCGAGGGTCACGTAGCTGCGCGGCTGCTTGTATTTCGCGAGCCCCGCCACCGCCGCGCGCGCGCGGGCAGGCCAGTCCGCCGGTGCCGCCTCGGCCACGGCCACGATCACCTCGCCCCAATATTCGGAAGGGAGTGCAACGACGCTCACGCTTCCGCCGGCCGCACTGGCCGCAAGGGCGATCTCGATCTCCTCGGGATGGACCTTGTAGCCGCCCGATTTGATCACGTCGGCGGTGCGGCCGACGAGGTGGAGCCGGCCGCGCGCGTCGAAGCGCCCGAGGTCGCCGGTCGCGTGGAAATCGTTCTCATCGAAGGTGTGGAAACCCTCGTCGTCGATGGTGCCGTTCAGCATATGGCGCGCGCGCAGGTGCACCTCGCCGACCTCGTCCGCACCGCAAGCGGTGCCGTCGTCGCGCCGGAGCTCGATCTCGACCCCGCTGCCGGGCCAGCCGACGCAGAAGCCGTCGCCCGCGGGCTCGTTCATGTAGTAGTCGTCGCAAGGCCCGGGCGGAAGGGTCGCGATCGGATTGTTCACCTCGGACTTGCCGTAGGTCACCCGCACGACGGGTCCGAAAAGCGCGCGCGCGCGGCGATAGAGTGCCGGCGTCAGGGGGGCCGTGCCGCAGAAGATCGTACGAATCCCCTCGAAGCGGCGCCCGTCGAACGCGTCGGTCAGCTTGGCGAGTACGGTCGGTGGGGCAAAGACGTGGTCGATTTGGCCGCTCTCGAGGACGGCTTCGACCTTGGCGACATCGACCCCGTCGAGCAAGGTCGCCGCCGCCCCGCGATCGAGGAAAGCGAAGGCGAGCAGCGAGGCCCCGTGCGTGAAGGGGGTCATGAGGAGGATGCGGCTCCCGGGATTGGGCGCATAAGCGAGGCTTGCGCGCAGGAGCTGATTGGCGAGCCAGCGCCGCGCGTGGGAGGTGACGATCGCCTTGGAGCGGCCGGTGGTGCCCGAGGTGAAATTGATGCGACCCCACGCCTCGCCCGGGACCGGCGCAAAGCTCTCGAGCGGCTCGCCCCGCTCGGGCACCTCTTCGATGGTGATGATCGCGCAGCCGAGGGTTCGGAAGAAATCGGCGTCGGCCCCGCTCGTCACCACTCGGCGCACGCCCGCGAGCTTGACGAAGCGCCGCCGCTCGTCCAATCCCAGGGCGGGATTGAGCCCGGTCTCGGCGGCCCCTGCGAGCTTGACGCCGTAGCTCGTCCAAAGTGCTGGAATGCCGTTCCTGAGGCAGGTCGCGACAGGCTCGCCGGGCTCGACCCCGGCCGCCCTGAGCTGGGTTGCGAGGGCGGCGGCCTTGCGGCCGAGGCCGCGGAAGCTCAGCTCATGGACCGCGTCCGAGACGCAAGGGAGCTCCGCGTAGGCGTCGGTGATCGTCTTCAGGTCGTGCGCCCAGGGAATTGTCGCCAGCATGCTAAGCACCCGCCTCCTCGTCGCCGCATCGCGAAGCAGTATTTACCACGGAGGCACGGTGAAGGGAAAATTGCTTCCTCCGTGACCTCCGCGTCTCCGTGGTGATAATCTTTTGCTCTGCGGGCGCGGAGACGGGAGAGAGGCGGTCATGAAGACATCCTACGAGACGATTCTCACCGAAATGGTGCGGCCGGGCCTGCTCCTGGTGACGCTCAACCGTCCCGAGGTCGGCAACGCGAAGAACACCCGGATGGGCCGCGAGACGCTCGCGCTCTGGACCGGGCTCATCGCCGATCCGGGCGAGGTGCGCGCGGTGGTGCTGACGGGGGCGGGCGGGCGCATCTTCTGCGCGGGCGGCGATCTCAAGGAGCGCAACGGCATGACCCAGCCCGAGTGGCAGGCGCAGCACGAGATCTTCGAGCGCAGCTACGCAGCCCTCCTCGATTGCCCGGTCCCCGTCATCGCCGCGGTCAACGGCCACGCCTATGGCGGCGGGATGGAGATGGTGCTCGCCTGCGATTTCGCCTATGCCGCGCGCACGGCGCGCCTGGCCCTCACCGAGGTGACCCTCGGCATCATGCCCGGCGCCGGCGGCACACAGCTCCTGCCGCGCGCGGTCGGCGAGCGGCGCGCCAAGGAGATCATCCTGACCGGCAAGCCGATCAGCGCCGAGCAGGCCTACGCCTGGGGCATCGTCAACCGGCTGTGCGAGCCCGAGGCCCTCATGAGCGAGGCCCTCGATACGGCCGCGACAATCGCCGCCAACGCCCCGCTTTCGGTGCGCCAGGCGAAGAAGTCCATGCACGTCGGCCTCCAGCTCGACCTCAAGAGCGCCCTCCTCTTCGAGATCGAGGCCTACAACCGCCTCGTACCCACCGAGGACCGCCTCGAAGGCGTGCGCGCCTTCAACGAGAAGCGCAAGCCGGACTTCAAGGGGCGCTAGATTATCATGCATAGGCCGCCCCCCTCCCTGACCCTTCCCCGCGAGGAAGGTGGGGAAGCGGGCGCGAGCGCGGACGGTTTTCTCGCAACGGTCCCCAGGATCGCACGCTTCGGCGAGATCCTCGATCCCAAGCTCTATGCCGCACTGCCGGACGACTGGATCGTCGGGCTCTCGGACGTGGTCGGCTCGACGCGGGCTATCGCAGCCGGTCATTACAAGAAAGTCAACATGGCGGGGGCGGCCGTCATCGCCGCGGTGTCGAATCTGCTCGGCAACGCGCCCTACCCGTTCGTGTTCGGCGGCGACGGTGCCAGTT
>DATJAC010000176.1:0-9084 GCA_035516655.1 Alphaproteobacteria bacterium
GGAGCCTTTGCCATGGTCAAGCTCAAGGTCACCACGGTCGGCAGCTCGACGGGCGTGGTGTTGCCGAAAGAGGTGCTGGCCCGCCTCAAGCTCGAGAAGGGCGATACGGTCTATCTCACGGAGGCGCCGGAGGGTTATCGGCTGACACCCTATAGCCCCGATTTCGAGCGCCAAATGACGCTCGCCCGCAAGGTGATGCGGGAGCGCCGTAACGTGCTTCGGGCTTTGGCGAAGTGATCGCGACGGCGTGGCGTTGGATCGGCGAAGATGTCGTTCTGGCAATCCATGACGAGCAAATTGCCGAGCACGGCGGCTTGGGCGGCGTGCGCGATGCGGCCCTCATGCAGTCGGCCCTCGCGCGCGCGCCGGGCCTTGCGGCCTATGGCGACCCCGACGCGGCCTCGCTTGCCGCTGCCTATGCCTACGGCTTGGTGCGAAATCACGCCTTTGCGGACGGTAACGAGCGCACCGCCTTTGTCGTCGCACTGGTCTTTCTGCTCGATAACGGCTTCGAATTCAGCGGGGACGACGCTCACTCGGTGAGCGCCATGCTTGCGCTTGCCGACGGCCGCATGAGCGAGAAGCAGATGGCTGCTTGGCTGCGCGCCCGCATCAGAGCCGTAGCAGACTGAGTCCACGCAAACGATGACCGAACGCACCGAAGATTTCTACGATCGTCTCGCCGGCGATTATCACCTTATTTTCGACGACTGGGAGCGTGCGGTCGTCCGGCAGGGCAAAATCCTCGACAGTCTTCTGCGGCAAAGAGGCCTGCCGGTGCCGGCGCGCATTTTCGACTGTGCTTGCGGTATCGGCACTCAAGCCCTCGGTCTCGCCGGTCGCGGACATGTCGTCGCCGGCAGCGACGCAAGCGTCGCCGCCATCACGCGGGCGCGCGCCGAGGCGGCAAAACGCGGCCTCGACGTCGCCTTCACGGTGGCGGACATGCGCACGCTTGCGGGCCTCGAGCGGGCGGCTTTCGACGCGGTTGTTTGCGCCGACAATGCACTGCCCCACCTCATGAGCGCTGCGGAGCTCCGTGCCACGACGGGCGCGATCGCGGCCTGCCTCAAGCCGGGCGGTCTCTTCCTCGGCAGCATTCGCGACTACGATGCCGCGCTATTGCAGCGGCCCACCGCCGTGCCGCCGCGCTTTCTCGATAAGGGCGGGCCGCACCGCATCATCCATCAGATCTGGGAGTGGCTCGACGAGGAGCGCTATCGCCTGCATCTCTATATCACGCTCGAGACGGCTTCGGGCTGGGCCTGTCGCCACTACGTCTCGCTCTACCGGGCGCTCAGCCGTGCAGCACTCACGAGCGCCCTCGCGGCAGCGGGTCTCGCGGAGATCGCCTGGCTCATGCCGAACGAGAGCGGCTACTACCAGCCGATCGTGCTTGCGAGGAAGGCGCGCGCCGATCAGGCGGTTTAGTGCTCAGTCTAGAAATTCATGGCATCAGGAAAACACCCGTCATTGCGAGGCGCCCGAAGGGCGCCGAAGCAATCCGGCAAGAGCTTGGCACCAAGCGCCCTGGATTGCTTCGCTGCGCTCGCAATGACGGTTATCTCCGGGTGGGACGAACCGCCAAATCGGGACGCTAAGCGACGAGCCAGGCGGGCTTGCTCGGCCGCAGCACGGCGTCGCCTGCCGTGAGCGGCTCGCCTTGGGCCGCCGCGGTTGCGACCGCCTCGAGCTTGAGGAGGGCCAAGCCGACGTCGCCCGCGGCGGAGCGGAGTTCGCCCACCTCGGCCTCGCCGAGCCGCACCGCCGTGCCGGTGGGGGGTGCCGGTCCGGCGAGGCCGACCGGCAGGAGGCGCTTCTTGACCAGGGCGCGGTATTTCATCCGTGCCGTCACTTCCTGGCCGATATAGCAGCCCTTGTTGAAATCGACGCCGCCCAATTCCTCGAAGCCGCTCTCGAGCAGAAGCGCCTGCTCGATCCCCAGGTCGGCGCTGCCTTCGGGAACCCCGAGTGCTAAGCGCAGGCGGCGATGATCGGCGAGCGGGCTGGCCGAAAAGCCGAGACGCTCGAGCGTTGCCGCGGCGCGCGCGCGCGGCAGGATGGCACGACAGCCGAGGGCCGCCAGGCGCGGATCGACGAAGACCGTGCCGTCGTCGAGCGCTCGCGCGCTGCCTCGCTCCTCCGCGAGGCCGAGGGCGGTGCCGGCATCGCCGCCCCAGAGGAGGGCGATCGCGAACTCCTCGCGCGCATCTTCGATCGTCAGCTTGGCGCGCAGCTTGTAGAGCGTGAGCCGGCGCCGCAAATCCTCGAGCCGGGCGGCCTCGCCGTCGAGGACAAGCGCGCCCTGCCGTGGACCTCCCGGCAGTTCGGCAAGAAAGAGGTCGTGGAGGAAGCGGCCTTGGGCGTTGAGGAGGGCCGCGTAGATGGCGCGGTCGGGGCCGACCTTGTCGAGGTCGTTGGAGAGCAGGCCCTGGAGGAAGCGCTTCACCTCCTCGCCCGCGAGCACGAGGCAGGCCCGCTCCGGGTTGAGTGCGTAGTGCCGATCCGCCATGTCGATTCCCTTGGCCGGCTCCCTTGGCCGGGATAGCCCAAGACAGGCAAGAGATTTGATACCTCGCCTTGCGCTTGGCAAGCCGCCCGGGCGGCCCTATAAGGCGGGCGCCATGCCCATTGCCGCGGCCGACGACCCGATCTCCCCTGGCGGCCTAAGCCCGGCGCGCCTCAGCATCGGCTTGCGCGCGCGCGCGGACAGAGCCGCCGGCGAGCAGCGCTGGGCGTGTCGCGGAGCGCCGTTTCGGGGTCATCCGGCCATGACCTCCGAGCCGGCATAGCCGGGCGCGCCATGCGGCTTCTCTTCATCACCCATTCGCGCATCGGCGACGCGGTGCTCTCGACCGGCGCACTCGCCTATCTCCTCGAGCGCTACCGCGAGGCGCGCGTCACGATCGCCTGCGGCCGCGCGCCCGCCGAACTCTTCGACGCGGTCCCCGGACTCGAGGAAATCTACATCATCGACAAGCAACGGCACGGACGGCACTGGATCGGACTGTGGCGCCACGTGGTGCTGCGGCACTGGGACGCGGTGGTCGATCTGCGCGCATCCGCGATCGCCTATCTGCTCTGGGCGCGCGATCGCTACGTCGCGGCCCCCAGCAAGGAGCCCGTGCACCGCCTCGTCCATCTTGCGCGCATCGTGGGTGCCGAAGGGATGCTCGAGCCGCGCATCTGGACGAGGCCCGAGCATTGGGAGGAGGCCAAGGCGCTGGTCCCGGCCGGCTCGCCCGTGCTCGCGGTAGCGCCCACGGCGAATTGGCGCGGCAAGATGTGGCGTGGCGCGCGCTTTGCCGAGCTCATCGAGCGGCTCACGGCACCCGAGGGGATTCTGCCGAGCGCGCGCGTCGCGGTCTTGGGTGCTGCGAGCGAACGCAACCTGGCCCAGCCGGTCCTCGCCTCGCTCAGGCCCGCGCGGCGCCTCGACCTCATCGGCAAGGTGTCGCTCCTGACCGCCTTCACCGTGCTGCGCCGCGCCGCCCTCTTCATCGGCAATGACTCGGGGCTCATGCATTTGGCCGCAGCCGCGGGCATCCCCACCCTCGGCCTCTTCGGCCCGAGTCTCCCCGAGAACTATGCGCCGCACGGCCCGCGCGCAGATTTCGTGCGTACGCCCATTCCGTTCGACGAGCTGGTGGGTCAACCGGGCTACGACCACCGCACGACCGATACGCTGATGGACAGCTTGACCGTGGATATGGTGACCGAAGCCGCCGTGGCGCTCTGGCGCAAGAGCTTGGGGGCGGCCGCATGAGCGCTGCAGCAGAGCCGCGGCGCGAAGCGGGGGGCGCCGGGCCCGCACTCTCGGCCCTCGTCGTTGTGCGCAACGAGGAGCGGCAGCTTGCCGCATGCCTCGAGCGCCTGGGTTTCGCCGACGAGCTCGTGGTCGTGCTCGATCGCTCGAGCGACGGCTCGAAGGAGATCGCACGGCACTTCGGCGCACGGATCATCGAAGGTGCGTGGGAAATCGAGGGTCCCCGGCGCATGGCCGGCATCGCGGCCTGCCGCGGCCCGTGGGTGCTCGAGGTCGACGCCGACGAGCGCGTGCCGCCCGAGCTCGCGGCCGAGATCCGCGCCGTCCTCCCGGGCGCGGCACCGGGCTACTTCCTCATCCCCTTCGACAACTACATCGGCGAGCATCTGGTGCGCGACGGCTGGGGTGCATCCTGGGGCGTGTCGGCCGCCGTGCGGCTCTTCACCAAAGGGGCGAAAATCTGGGGCGACCAGCGCATCCATCCCAAGCTCACCCTCTCGGGCGAGCGGCGCTGGCTCAAGTCGCGCATGATCCATTACGTGGACCGCAACATCTCGGACATGCTCGCGCGCCTCGATCGCTATACCACCGTGCGGGCGCGCGACTTGAGAGCCTCGGGCGACATCGGCAGCTATGTCCACAACGTGCGGCGGCTGTTCTCGCGCTTCTACAAATGCTATGTCTCGCACAAGGGCTATCGGGAGGGGCCGTACGGCCTGCTCATTGCGCTCATGGCCGGGCTCTATCCGCTCATTTCCTATCTCAAGGCGAGGCTCGAGAAGGACTGATGGCGCGCATCCGGGTGCTGCAGGTGATGGCCGGTGCCCGCCACGGCGGGGCGGAGGCGTTCTTCACGCGCCTGGTCCCGGCCCTTGCGAGTGCCGGACTCGAGCAGAGGGTGGTCATCCGCCGCGACGCCGAGCGCGCGGCCAAGCTGCGCAAGGAGGGCCTCGAGCCGCTCGAGCTCCCCTTTCGCCCCTTTCTCGACCTCGGGACCCACTTGGCCCTCAAGCGCGCGGTCAAGGAGTTCGCGCCCCAAATCGTGCTCACCTGGATGAACCGCGCCTCCGCGGTCTGTCCCCGCGGCCGTTTCGTCCACGCCGCGCGCCTGGGCGGCTATTACGACTTGCGCTACTACAGAAAGAGCCAGCATCTCATCGGCAATACCGTCGATATCGTCGCCTATCTGCGCCGCTCCGGCTGGCCGGCCGAGCGCACGCATTATCTGCCGAATTTCGTCGATACCGAGCCCGCAAGCCCCGTCGCGCGCGCGAGCCTCGGCACCCCCGAGGGCGCACCCGTGCTGCTGGCCCTCGGGCGGCTCCATTCCGACAAGGCTTTCGACGTGCTGCTCGACGCCCTTGCCGCACTCGAAGGCGTGCACTGCTGGCTCGCCGGCGAGGGACCCGAGCGTGCTGCCCTCGAAGCGCAGGCGGCTCGGCGCGGGCTCGGCGAGCGGCTCCATTTTCTCGGCTGGCGCGAAGATGTGGGTGCGCTCTTCGCCGCGGCCGATCTGCTCGTCTGCCCCTCGCGCATCGAGCCGCTCGGCAACGTGGTCATCGAGGCATGGGCGCGCAAGGTCCCCATCGTCGCAGGAGCGAGCGCGGGGCCGAAGGGATTGATCGCGGACGGCGAGAACGGGCTCCTCGTGCCGCTCGAGGATGCAGGCGCGTTGGCCGGCGCCATCCGCCGCGTGCTCGAGGACGGCGAGCTCGCGCGGCGTCTCGTCGCGGGCGGGAGTGCCGCCCACGAGAAAAGCTTCACCAAGCCGGCCGTGGTCGCGCGCTACATGGAGTTCTTCGAGAAGGTGGCGGCCTGATGTGCGGCATCGTCGGCGTCATGATGAAGAACGGCAACTCGCCCGACGTGGCCCTCCTGACCCGCATGGCCGACAGCATCGATCACCGCGGGCCGGAGAGCCGCGGTCAGTACGTCGTCGCCAACGTCGGCATGGTGCAGAACCGGCTTGCGATCATCGATCTGAAGACGGGCGGCCATCCGCTTCACGAGTCGGGCGGTGCCGCCCTCGTCGGCAACGGCGAGATCTACAACTACGTCGAGCTGCGGCAGAACCCGGACCTGGCAGGGATCAACTTCGCGACCGGATCGGACTTCGAGCCGGCCCTCCATCTCTACCGCCGCCTCGGCCTCGGCTTCGTCGACAAGCTGCGCGGCATGTACGCGATCGCACTTCACGACGCGCCGGCCGGCCGCCTGGTGCTCACGCGCGATCCCTTCGGCATCAAGCCGCTCTACTACGTCGAGCGCCCCGAGCTTTTTGCCTTCGCCTCCGAGCCGCGCGCCCTGATTGCCGCCGGCTTTGCCCAGCGCGTCGTCGATCCCACCCGCCGGGGCGAGCTCGTCGAGCTGCAATTCACCACCGGCCGCGACACGCCCTTCCTCGGCGTGCGCCGGCTCCTGCCGGGCGAGACGCTCGTGCTCGCCGAGGCGCGCATCGTCCAGCGTCTGCACCAGGACGCCCTGCCGCCCGGCGGGCCCGAGGCCATGGACGAAGAAGAAGCGCTCGCGCGCCTCGACGATGCGCTCACCGACAGCGTGCGCGTCCACCAGCGCTCCGACGTGCCGTACGGCATGTTTCTCTCGGGCGGCATCGATTCCTCGACCGTGCTGGCGCTGATGGCCAAACTCAACGACCGGCCCGTGAAGGCGTTCACGATCGGCTTCCCGGGTGCGGACATCGCGGACGAGCGCGTGCTCGCGCGCAAGCTTGCCAACAAGCTCGGTGCCGAGCATGTCGAGGTGGCGTTCGAGGAGAGCGACTTCTGGACCCTGCTTCCCAAGGTCGCGGAAGCGCTCGACGATCCCACCGCCGATTACGCGGCCCTCCCCACCTACAAGCTCGCCGCTCTCGTCAAGGGCTCGCTCAAGGTGATCCTGACCGGTGAGGGCGGGGACGAGCTCTTCGCCGGCTACGGGCGCTATCGCAGCGTCGTGCGGCCGTGGTGGCAGTGGGGCCGCACCATGCGCGCGCGCGGCATCTTCGACGGGCTCGAGGTGCTGCGCGCCAATCCGGTCGGCTGGCGCGACGGGATCGCCGCCGCCGAGCTCGCGGCGGCGACGGCCGGGCGCACCAAGCTCCAGGTGGCGCAAGCGGTCGATGCGGCCGACTGGCTGCCGAACGATCTTCTGACCAAGCTCGACCGCTGCCTGATGGCGCATTCGATCGAAGGGCGCGTGCCCTTCCTCGACCCCGTTCTCGCCCGCTTGGTCTACCGTCTGCCCGACCGGCTCAAGCTCGGGCAGGGCCTGGGCAAACTGCTCTTGCGCAAGTGGCTCGCGCAAGCGCTGCCCGAGGCGGAGCCGATGAGTGCGAAGCGCGGCTTCACCGTGCCGGTGGCCGATTGGGTGGCGAAGCAACACGAGCGCATCGTCCCGCTCTTGGCGCGTCAAGCCGGCGTGCGGGAGCTCTGCCGGCCCGGTGCGGTCGAGCGGCTCTTCCTCAAGAGCGGCAAGCGCGCCGAGTTCGCCGAATGGGCGCTGCTCTTCTACGCCTGCTGGCACCAGTGCCATATCATGGGCATCCGGGGTGCCGGCGACGCCTACGAGCTTCTGGCGGCGGCGTGAGCCGCGAGGGCGGCGGGATGGCGTCTTGAGCGAGCGCTTCGATCTGATCCTTGCGGGCGGGGTCGTCGCCACGCCGGGAGGCCTGGTTGCGACCGACGTCGGCGTGCGCGGTGAGCGCATCGCGGCTCTGGGCGCGCTCGACAAGGCCGCCGCCGCGGCTGTGGTGGACGTGCACGGCCTCCATGTGCTGCCCGGCGTCATCGACACCCAGGTCCATTTCCGCGAGCCCGGCCACGAGCACAAGGAAGACCTCGAGAGCGGCACGCGCGCGGCCGCCCTGGGCGGGGTCACAGCCGTCTGCGAGATGCCCAACACCAAGCCGAGTACGACGACCGCGGCCCTCCTCGAGGACAAGCTCGCCCGTGCCGCCGGTCGTGCCGCCGTCGATCACGCCTTCTTCGTGGGTGCCGCCCACGAGAACGTCGACACGCTCGCCGCCCTCGAGCAGCTGCCCGGCTGCGCCGGGGTCAAGATGTTCATGGGCAGCTCGACCGGGAGCCTCCTCGTCCCCGACGATGAGGGCGTGCTCGCCGTGCTGCGCGCAGGCCGGCGGCGCATCGCCGTGCATGCCGAGGACGAGATGCTGCTCAACGAGCGCAGGCACATCGCCGTGGCGGGCGGGAGGCCCCATTTCCATCCGCTCTGGCGCGACGAGGCGACGGCCCTCCGCGCGGTCGAGCGCCTCTTGGCGCATGCGCGCCGTGCCGGACGGCGCGTGCACGTGCTGCACGTCACCTCGGCGGGCGAGATGGAGCTCCTCCAGCAGCACAAGGATTTCGCGACGGTCGAGACCACGCCCCAGCATCTCACGCTCTCGGCCCCGGAGTGCTACGACCGGCTCGGCACGCTCGCCCAGATGAACCCGCCCATCCGCGACGCGAGCCACCGTGCCGCCCTGTGGCGCGCGGTCGCGGATGGGGTGGTCGACGTGATCGGCTCCGATCATGCCCCCCATACGCTCGAGGAGAAGGCCAAGCCCTATCCCGAGAGCCCCTCCGGCATGCCGGGCGTGCAGACGCTGGTGCCGATCCTGCTCGACCATGTGCACGCCGGCCGGCTCTCCCTCGAGCGCTTCGTCGACCTCACCAGTACCGGCCCCGCGCGCATCTACGGCATCGCGGGCAAGGGGCGCGTGGTACTCGGCTACGACGCGGATTTCACCGTCGTCGACCTCAAGCTCGAGCGCGTCATCGAGCGCCGCTGGATCGCGAGCCGCTGCGGCTGGACGCCGTTCGAGGGCATCAAGGTGGTGGGCTGGCCCCGCCTGACCGTCGTCCGCGGCCGCCTGGTGATGCGCGAGGACGAGCTGCTCGGCGCCCCGCAAGGCCGGCCCCTGCGCTTCCTCGAAACGCTCGCCGCCGAGGCCTAAGCCCCCTGGCCCCGGCCGGCAGCCGCCCGCGCCGCGCTCAACGCCAATGGGGGCTTGATTTTCGCCGCGGGATGCCTCATCTTGCCGCCATCAGTATCCTGCTTCGGCACTTGCCGATATGCCCCCTTTGGGGCGCACATCTTAGCAATCCATGAGGCCGGTATCTGCAAAGCGTCTTGGCGATGGTCGCCGCGGCGCGTTCACGTACTCAAGACAGGAGGCCATCATGGCAATCGGTACGGTCAAGTTCTTCAATAATCAGCGCGGCTTCGGTTTCATCCAGCCGCAGGACGGCTCGAAGGACGTCTTCGTGCACATCAGCGCCGTCGAGCGCGCGGGCATGGCGACGCTCAGCGAAGGGCAG
>DATJAC010000177.1:0-10100 GCA_035516655.1 Alphaproteobacteria bacterium
AGGTCGTCTGGCAGGCGCAGCGACTCATCCCGCCGGAACGCCCTGATGTCCGCCTCCTGACGCTCAAGATAGCCGGCATAGCGCGCGTCGATCTCGAGCTGCTCGCGGATCCCAGGCGCCAAGGCGGCGAGCTCGGGCCAGACGGCGGCGAGCTCGGCAAAGGTGATCGCGGGGCTGCGCAGCAAGTCGGCCACGCTCCGCCAGGCGCCGTCGAGATTGACGGCAAGCCCTTGACGCCGCAGGGCATTCGGGCTGGCGCCGAGCCCTGCCGCCAGGGCCCGCCCGGCCGCGAGCTCGGCTTCCTTCGCGCCAAAGACCTGCGCGCGCTCGGCTCCGACGCAGCCCGCGGCGATGCCCTGCGGGGTCAGGCGCAGATCGGCGTTGTCGGCGCGCAGGCTGAGCCTGTATTCCGCGCGCGAAGTGAACATGCGGTAGGGCTCGCTGGTGCCGAGGGTCACGAGATCGTCGATCAGAACGCCGATATAGGCATCCGCCCGGCCGAGGACGACGGGCTCGAGCCCGCCCGCGGCGCGGGCCGCGTTGAGCCCGGCGATCAAGCCCTGGCCGGCGGCCTCCTCGTAGCCCGTGGTGCCGTTGATCTGGCCCGCGAAATAGAGGCCCGGAATGCGCCGGGTCTCGAGGCTCGGCTTGAGCTCGCGGGGGTCGACGAAGTCATATTCGATGGCATAGCCCGGACGCAGCATGCGGCAGCGCTCGAGGCCCGGGATGGCCTTGAGGAGCTCGGCCTGGACCGCGCGCGGGAGCGAGGTCGAGATGCCGTTGGGGTAGACCGTGGGGTCGTCGAGCCCCTCGGGCTCGAGGAAGATCTGGTGCTGCTCCTTGCCGGCGAAGCGGACGATCTTGTCCTCGATCGAGGGGCAATAGCGCGGACCGATACTCTCGATCTGGCCCGAGTACATGGGCGAGAGGTGGAGGTTGGCGCGGATGAGCGCGTGCGCGCGCGGAGTCGTCGCGGTGACGTGGCACACGGTCTGCGGAGTGGCGATGCGCCCGGTCAGGAAGGAGAAGGGGGTCGGCGGGTCGTCGCCCAGCTGCACAGCTAAGCCCGACCAGTCGATGGTGCGGCCGTCGAGCCGCGGCGGCGTTCCGGTCTTGAGGCGGCCGAGGGCGAAGCCCGCGCGCGCCAACGTCGTTGAGAGGCCGAGCGAGGGTGCTTCGCCCACGCGCCCGGCCGGGATCCTCTCCGTGCCGATGTGGATGAGGCCGCGGAGGAAGGTCCCCGTGGTCAGCACGACCGCGCCGGCGGCGATCTCGCGGCCCTCGCCGGTGATCACGCCTGCCGCACGGCCATTGGCATCCATGCGCAGGTCCTCGACCGCGGCGGCGCGAATTTCGAGCCCCTCGACTTCGGCGAGGAGGGCCTGCATCGCCGCCCGGTAGAGCTTGCGGTCGGCCTGGGCGCGGGGCCCGCGCACGGCCGGGCCCTTGCTGCGGTTGAGCATGCGGAACTGGATGCCGGCGCGGTCGGTGGCGCGCGCCATGAGCCCGTCGAGCGCGTCGACCTCGCGCACGAGCTGGCCCTTCGCCAGCCCGCCGATCGCGGGATTGCACGACATCTCGCCGATGGTGTCGAGGCGATGGGTGAGGAGGAGCGTGGAAGCACCCACGCGCGCGGCGGCTGCCGCCGCCTCGCAGCCCGCGTGCCCGCCGCCCACGACGATGACGTCGTAGCGTGGTGATGCCGTGCGCGTTTGCATGGTGCGGAATTTAACGAGGCCAGTCCCGCGCGTCAAAGGACTGCCGTCGGGCGAGGGCGCAGCGCGACATGTCCGCCACGCTCGACCGATCGGACTCGCATTTCCCGCCGGATGTCGGTAGAATTTTCCCCAGAGCGGTCCACCCACGGTTGCGTTACGGCCTGTGCTGGCCCCGCTCGATCAAAGGGGGAAAACCATGACCCGCAACCGGCTTTGCTTGCTCGTCGCGGCCGTCGCAGGACTCGCGGCGCTGCCAGGCGCGTCCGCCCAAGCCCAGACCTGCGGCACGCCCAACAAGCCCTGCGTTTACGCGGTGAAGTTCGTCTGCGGCTTCCAGGCTCCGCTCGACGCCGAAGTGCCGATCGAGCCCCCGGTCAAGCCCGGCAACTATGCCACGGCGGTGAACGTCCAGAACTTCCATAATGCGGCGGCCAAGATCACCGTGCGCGCGGTGATCGCCAACCCCGCGGGACAGCCGCTCGCCGCCCCTGGCCCCGTCGTGAACGGCGCGCTCAAGCCCCTCGAGGCGATCGAGTTCGACTGCAGGCAAATCGCCGAAGACCTCGTGAAGACCACTCCGAAGCTGCCGCCCTTCATCAAGGGTTTCGTCGACATCACCAGCTCCGTGATCTTGAGCGTCGTCGGCGTCTACACGGCCGCGCAGGCCGGCGGCGAGGGCAAGGCCCCGGTCAGCATCGACGTGGTGCCCCAGCAGCCGTTCGCTCCATGAGGGGCGCTTGTGCCGGCCGTCCCGCGACCATCGCCGTCGCGGGCCCGCGTCGGCGCAGGAACCTAGGCGGCAGCGGCTTGAGAAAATAGACAAGCCAATCCGCCTGGCATCTGCCACGGCATATGCCATCGGGATCGAACGATGACCGCCGAACGCCGTGTGAAGCTCTTCAAGAACGGCCGCAATCAGGCGGTGCGCATTCCCCGCGAGTTCCAGCTCCCCAGCGAGGACGCCATCATGCGCAAGGAAGGCGATAGGCTCATCATCGAACCGACCCCGCCCACATCCCTGCTGGCATTGCTCGCGACCCTAAGCCCCCTCGACGAGGAATTTCCGGCGATCGCCGACCAAGTCCCCGGGCCCGTCGAGCTTTGATGCGCTACCTGCTCGATACCAACGTCGTCCTCGACCTCATCCGCAACCCACAGGGCGTCGTTGCCGCGCGCGTCCGCGAGGTCGGCGAAGCACCGGTCTGCACCAGCATCATCGTCGCGGCGGAGCTGCGGTACGGTGCCATGAAGAAGGGCTCGTCCCGGCTCGCGGCACAACTGGAAGCCATCCTTGGCGTCCTCGACGTCCTGCCGTTCGAAGCGCCCGCCGATGCCGCCTATGGCCTGATCCGCACCCGGCTCGAGCAGGCAGGACGGCCGATCGGCGGTAACGACCTGCTCATTGCCGCCCAAGCCATCGCCCTCGGCCACACCATCGTCACCGACAACGAGGCGGAGTTCGCCCGGATCGGTTCTCTTGCTTGTGCGAATTGGCTACGATGAATATCCGGTATTATGGCGCAAGCGCCACAATACCGTTCACTTCCCGATGCAGAAATCCCGGAAGATCACGTCGAGCAGATCCTCGACGTCGACCCGGCCGGTGATGCGGCCGAGCTCGCGCATGGCGAGGCGCAGGTCCTCGACGGCGAGCTCGGGGAGTGCCGCCGACAAGGCGCGGCGCAAGGCCGCGAGGGCAGTCTCGAGCGCCTGGCGATGGCGCAGGCGGGTGAGGGAGGGGGCCTCGGCCAAAGCGAGGCGCTCGCCGGCGAGTGATGCGAGTGCGCGCACCAGCTCCTCCACCCCCTCGCCGGTCAAGGCGGAGATCGGATGGAGCGGCTGGCCTTCGAGCAGGAGCGGCCCCGCGGGCAGCCTCCGATCGATCTTGTTGAGGACGAGGAGGCTCGCGGGCCCGATCAAAGCCGCGACCTCGTCCGGGACTTGCGGCCAGGTCGTCGCGTCGAGGAGCACGAGGCGCAGGTCGGCCTGGGCCGCGCGCGCTTGGGCGCGCCGCACTCCCTCGCGCTCGATCTCGTCCTCGCTCGCGCGCAAGCCTGCGGTATCCGCGATCGCCACGGGATAGCCGCCGAGATCGAGATGCACCTCGATCACGTCGCGCGTCGTACCTGCACGCGCCGAGACGATCGCCACGTCGCGCCGCGCCAGCGCGTTCATCAGGCTCGACTTGCCGACGTTGGGTGCCCCCAGGATGACGAGGGAAAGCCCCTCCCTCAAGCGCTCGCCGCGCCGGCCGTCAGCGAGATGCCGCGCCATCTCCGCGGCGAGGGCCGCTACCTCGCCCTCCCAGCCTGGGCCGATGCCCTCGCCCGCGGTCTCGTCGGGAAAGTCGATCGACGCCTCGCCGTGGGCGAGCAGGCGCAGGAGCCGCGCGCGCCAGCCCTCGTAGAGCTGGCCGAGCTCGCCGCGGAGCTGGCGCAAGGCCTGGCGGCGCTGCGCCTCGGTCTCGGCGGCGACGAGATCGGCCAGGCCCTCGACCGCGGTCAAGTCGAGCTTGCCGTTCTCGAAGGCGCGGCGGGTGAACTCGCCGGCAAGGGCGGGGCGCAGGCCCGGCACCTTGGCGAGGGCCTCGAGCACGCTCGCGACCGTGGCGCGGCCGCCGTGGATCTGGAGCTCGGCCATGTCCTCGCCGGTCTCGCTCGCAGGGGCCGGAAACCAGAGCACGAGCCCGTCGTCGAGGGCGGCAGCGCTCACGGGATCGAAGAGGTGCGCGTACGTCGCCGCGCGCGGCTTGGGCAGCCCGCGGCCGCGGCGCAATTGCACCAAGGCCTCACCCGCGGCCGGCCCGCTCGCGCGGATGACGGCGATCGCCGCCCGGCCGGGGGCGGAGGAGAGGGCGAAGATGGTATCGCGCGCTGCCGCCATGAAACGCTACCGGCAGGGCGGCATAGAAACGTCGTCGGATATCTGTGGACCCAGAACGTCGTAAATCGTCATTCCCGCGAAAGCGGGAATCCATGGATGTTCTGGACCCCCGCTTACGCGGGGGTGACGAAAGAAGCGGCTCACTTCTCGTCCTTGCCCTTCCGCGGGCGCGCCTCAGGGGCCCCGCTCGCGAGCTGCGTCCAGAACATCTTCTGGAGCTGCTCCCAGCCCTGCATGCCGCCGGGAAACCACGTCTTCATCAGCGCCTCGGGGTCCATCGAGGCGAGGGCCGCGCGCATGCGCGTCTCCATCTCGCCGACGAGGCGTGCCTGGAGCGGCTCGAGATCGGGCAGGCCGAGAAAGCTGCGGGCCTCTTGCGGGGTGCAATCGATGTTGACCGTGATCTTCATGGCGACCTCCTCTCGCCTCTAGAAGCTACGCCCGACGAGGCCCGCCCGGCAATTCGCACCGCGGCAGTTGCCGCGGGTCGAGCCGCGCGCTATGTGCAGGCCACCATGAGCGAGAACCTGCTCGCGCGCGAGACCAGCCCCTATCTCCTCCAGCACCGGGACAATCCGGTCCATTGGCGCGCCTGGGGGCCGGAGGCGCTGGCGGAGGCCGCCCGGCTCGACCGTCCCATCCTGCTCTCGATCGGCTATGCCGCCTGCCACTGGTGCCACGTGATGGCCCACGAGAGCTTCGAGGACGAAGGCGTTGCCGCCCTCATGAACGAGCTCTTCGTCAACATCAAGGTCGACCGCGAGGAGCGCCCGGACATCGATACCATCTACCAGCATGCCCTCGCCCTCATGAGCGAGCAGGGCGGCTGGCCGCTCACCATGTTCTGCACGCCCCAGGGCGAGCCCTTCTGGGGCGGCACCTATTTCCCGCCCGAGCCGCGCTACGGCCGACCGGGCTTCAAGGAGCTGCTCCGGAGAGTGGCCGAGATCTATCGCGAGGAGAAGGACACGGTCCTCCAGAACGTCGACGCCTTGCGCCAGGGCCTGGCCCGCCTGAGCCGCTCGGCCCCGGGCGAGCTCGATCCCGCCGCCGTGCTCGTCCAGGCCGCGGGCGAGCTCGTGAAGCATGTCGACATGGAAGAGGGCGGCATCGGCACAGCACCCAAGTTTCCGCAAACCCCGCTCTTCAAGCTCTTCTGGCGCGCGGGCCAGCGCACCGGCCAGGAGCGGTTCCGCGACGCTGTCCTCGTCACCTTGACGCGCATGTGCCAGGGCGGCATCTACGATCATCTCGGCGGCGGCTTCGCGCGTTACTCGACCGACGCCATTTGGCTCGCCCCGCATTTCGAGAAGATGCTCTATGACAACGCGCAGCTCCTCGAGCTCCTGAGCGACGCCTGGCTCGCCACCCGGGACCCGCTCTATGAGGCACGCGTGCGCGAGACCGTCGCTTGGATCCTGCGCGAGATGGTGGCGGAGGGCGGGGGCTTCGCCGCGACGATCGACGCCGACAGCGAAGGCCACGAGGGGCGCTTCTATGTCTGGTCCGCGGCCGAGATCGATCGCCTTCTCGGCGAAGATGCGGCCCTCTTCAAGCGCGTCTACGACGTGCGCGCGGAAGGCAACTGGGAAGGCAGCACCATCCTCAACCGCAGCGCCCATCCAGAGTTCCTCGATGCAGCGGACGAGGAACGGCTCGCGCGCTGCCGCAGCCTCCTTTTCGCGGCCCGCGAGCGGCGCATCAGGCCGGGCTGGGACGACAAGGTGCTGGCCGACTGGAACGGCCTCATGATCGCGAGCCTGGCCGAAGCAGCCCTGGTGTTCGACGAGCCGCCTTGGCTCGAAGCCGGCGAGCGCGCCTTCGCCTTCGTCGCCGAGAAGATGAGCAGCTCGGGCCGGCTCTTCCACAGCTACCGCGCGGGCCAGCTCAAGCACAAGGGCGGGCTCGACGATTACGCGGCGATGATGCGCGCGGCGGTGGCCCTCCACGAGGCGACGGGCACGCCCGCCTACCTGGCGCAAGCCGAGGCCTGGGCCGAAGCGCTCGAGCGCCATTTCGCCGACGCCGAGGCGGGCGGCTATTTCGCCACTGCCGACGACGTGGACGACGTGATCGTGAGGGTCAAATCCGCGAGCGACAACGCGACACCCGCCGGCAATGCCCTCGTCGTCGAGGCCTTGGCAAGGCTCCATTACCTCACGGCGAAGCCCGCCTATCGCACGCGCGCGGCGGCCGTCCTGCGCGCCTTCGCAGGCCAGCTCGAGCGCAACGTCTTCTCCCTCGCGAGCCTCCTCGATGCCGCCGACTTCCTCGCCCATGCGACCCAGGTGGTCCTCGTCGGCCAGCCCGGGGACCCAGGCCTGGAGCGCTTGCGCCGGGCCGTCTATGGCGCTGCGACGCCGACCCGACTCGTGCAGCTCGTCGCCCCCGGCGAGCCCCTCGCCCACGGCCACCCGGCCGAGGGGAAGGGAGCCCAGGACGGCAAGGCCACGGCCTACGTCTGCACCGGCATGACCTGCTCCTTGCCGATCACCAACGCCGCGGCCCTCGGCACCGCGCTGCAACCGCTCCCATGGAGGCATCATGCCTAGCCTCTCTCTTGCGAGTCCGGTCGGAACCCTGACCTTGCGCGAGGACCAAGGCGCCCTCGTCGCCCTCACCATCGGCGGCAAGGAGGCCCACGACGAGACCCCGCTGCTCGTGCGCGCGAAGGAACAGCTCCTCGATTATTTCGCCGGCAAGCGGCGGCACTTCGAACTCCCGCTCGCCCCGCAAGGGACCCCCTTCCAGCTCGCCCTCTGGCGCGCCTTGAGCGCCATCCCCTATGGCGAGCGGCGCACCTACGGCGAGCTCGCTGCCGCCCTCGGGAGCGCGGCGCGCGCCGTCGGCGGGGCCTGCGGGCGCAACCCCATCCCCGTCATCATCCCCTGTCACCGGGTCGTCGGCGCGGGCTCGCTCGGCGGTTTCTCCGGAGGGGAGGGGCCTGCCACCAAGCGCAAGCTCTTGGCCCTCGAGGGCAGCGACCTTTTCGCCCGCTCCCCGTGACAAGGCCCCATGCGCGCGCTACTCTCGCCGGCCTGACAGGCTGCGAAATCCCGCGGAAAGCCCGGAATCGAGGTGAGCGTCATGCCCGACGTGAAGATTTCCGCCCATGACGGCGGTCAATTCTCGGCCTATCTCGCCGCCCCCGCCGGCGGAAAGGGAGCCGCCATCGTGGTCTGCCAGGAGATCTTCGGCGTCAACAAGGTGATGCGCGACATCTCCGACCGCATCGCGGGTCTGGGCTATTTCGCGGTCTGCCCCGACATCTTCTGGCGCCAGTCGCCCGGCATCCAGCTCACCGACCAGAGCGAGGCCGAGTGGCAGAAGGCCTTCGCCCTCTACAAGGGCTTCGACGAGGCCAAGGGAGTCGAGGACCTGAAGGCGACCCTCGCCTATGCGCGCAAACTGCCGGGCTCAAGCGGCAAGGTCGGCTCGGTCGGCTACTGTCTCGGCGGCAAGCTCGCCTATCTCATGGCGACCCGCAGCGACGCCGACGCCAACGTGGGCTATTACGGGGTCGGCATCGAGGCGGCGCTGGAGGAGGCCAAGAACATCAAAAAGCCGCTCATGCTGCACATCGCCGCCAAGGATTCCTTTTGCCCGCCCGAGGCCCAGGCGAAGATCAAGCGCGGGCTCGGCGGCAACGCCAAGGTGACGCTCCATACCTACGAGGGCATGGAACATGCCTTCGCACGCCCGGGGGGCGAGCATTACGACAAAGCCGCCGCCGATCTCGCCAACAAGCGCAGCGCCGAGTTCTTCAAGACGAATCTCGGCTGAGTACCAAACGAAAGTAAGAGGGAAACGTCATGGTCAAAACCGTTCGCATCAGCCAGCCCGGCGGGCCCGAAGTCCTGCGCATGGAGAATGTATCGCTGCCCGAGCCCGGCCCCGGCGAGGCGCTCGTGCGCCAACACGCGGTCGGCCTCAACTACATCGACGTCTATATCCGCACCGGCCTCTACAAGCAGCCGAGCTATCCCTGCGGCATCGGTTACGAGGGTGCGGGGGTGGTCGAGAAGGTCGGTCCCAAGGTCAAGGAGATCAAGCCCGGCGACCGGGTCGCCTACGGCCAGAGCCCGCTCGGCGCCTATGCCGAGGCGCGCGTGATGCCGGCCGAGCGGTTGGTCAAGCTGCCCAAGGAGATCGACTTCAAGACCGGGGCCGCGATGATGCTGCAAGGCATGACCGCGCAGTACCTCATCCGCCGCACCTATCGCATCAAGAAGGGCGAGACCATCCTGGTCCATGCCGCAGCCGGCGGGGTCGGGCTCATCCTCTGCCAATGGGCAAAAGCGCTCGGCGTCAACGTGATCGGCACGGTCGGCTCGGACGAGAAGGCGAAGCTCGCCAAGGCGCACGGCTGCAAGTACCCGGTCGTCTACAGCCGCGACGATTTCGTGGCGGCGGTGAAAAAGATCACCAAAGGCGAGGGCGTGCCGGTCGTCTATGACGGCATCGGCAAGGACACCTTCAACCGCTCGCTCGACTGCTTGCGCCCGCGCGGGTTCATGGTCAGCTTCGGCAGCGCCTCGGGCCCGGTGCCGCCCTTCGAGCTCTCGATCCTCGTCGCCAAGGGCTCGCTCTACGTCACGCGCCCGTCCCTCGGCGCCTACGTGGCCAAGCACGAGGAGCTGCTCGCCACCGCGCGCGATCTCTTCAGCGTGGTGCGCGCGGGCAAGGTCAAGATCCGGGTCAACCAGACCTATCGCCTGGCCGACGCGGCCGAGGCCCATCGCGACCTCGAGGCGCGCAAGACCACGGGCTCGACGGTGCTCATTCCGTAAGCGCCACGGCACCGCACGCACGAGAAAGGGGCGCTCCTTCGAGCGCCCCCTCTTTGGCCTCGGTGGAACCGGACTTTCATCATCGTCATTCCCGCGAAAGCGGGAATCCATCGGCGGTCTGGACCCCCGCTTGCGCGGGGGTGACGATACGGACGGTTTTACTCGATAGCGGTGCCGCGCTACTGATTCATCGAGGCGAAGAATTCGGCGTTCGACTTGGTGTGGCGCAGCTTGTCGAGGAGGAACTCCATCGCGTCGTTCATGCCCATGGGCATGAGGATGCGGCGCAGCACCCACATCTTGGACAGCACGTCGCGGTCGACGAGGAGCTCCTCCTTGCGCGTGCCGGAGCGGGTGATGTCGATCGAGGGGAAGACTCTCTTGTCGGAGAGCTTGCGGTCGAGAATGATTTCGGAGTTGCCGGTCCCCTTGAACTCCTCGAAGATCACCTCGTCCATGCGCGAGCCGGTATCGATGAGGGCGGTCGCGATGATGGTGAGCGAGCCGCCCTCCTCGATGTTGCGCGCGGCGCCGAAGAAGCGCTTGGGGCGCTGCAGCGCGTTCGCGTCCACCCCGCCCGTGAGCACCTTGCCCGAGGACGGCACCACGGTGTTGTAGGCGCGCGCGAGCCGGGTGATCGAATCCAAGAGGATCACCACGTCGCGCTTGTACTCGACCAGGCGCTTCGCTTTCTCGATCACCATCTCGG
>DATJAC010000178.1:0-10452 GCA_035516655.1 Alphaproteobacteria bacterium
ATCAAGCGGGCCTTGCTCGCCGCCCGTGCCGAGGCGAGCGAGGCGGCCGAGACGCTCGCCGAGCTCAAGGCCCGCAAGGTCTCGCTCCGCCGCCCCGGTGCGCTCGTCATCGGCGCCGACCAGATCCTCGAATGCGGCGGGCGTTGGTTCGACAAGCCCGCGGATCTCGCCGAAGCGGGTGCTCACTTGAGGGCCTTGCGCGGCCGCGAGCACATCCTCGTCTCCGCCGTGGTGGTGATGCGCGACGGCGCGCGGCTTTGGCACCATGCCGACCGCGCCCGCCTGCACATGCGCGCTCTCAGCGACGCCTTCATCGAGCGCTACCTCGAGGCCCTCGGCAGGGGTGCCTGCGACTCGGTCGGCGCCTATCAGCTCGAGGGTCTCGGCGCGCAACTCTTCGAGCGCATCGAGGGCGACTATTTCACCATCCTCGGCCTGCCGCTCCTCCCGCTCCTCGACTTTCTGCGCCATCACGGCGCGGTGCCGGCGTGAGCGGGCGGCTTGGGCGGCCCGATCCTGTTGCGCGCCGGGACTAGGCCGTGTTCATCCTCGGCCTGACCGGCTCGATCGCGATGGGCAAGAGCACGGCGGCGGCGAACTTTCGCCGCCTCGGCGTTCCGGTCTACGACGCCGACAGCGCCGTGCACCGACTCCTCGCCACGGGCGGGGCCGCGGTCCCTCTCGTCGCCGCGGCCTTTCCGGGTGCCGTCCGGCGCGGGGCCGTCGACCGCGCGGCCTTGGGGGCGGTGGTCTTTGCCGATCATGCCGCCCTCGAGCGGCTCGAGCGCATCGTGCATCCGCTCGTACGCGCGGACGAGCAGCGCTTCCTGCGCCGCCAGGCGGCGCGCCGCACGCGGCTCGTGGTGCTCGACATCCCGCTTCTCTTGGAGGACCGCGGCGAGGGGCGCTGCGATGCCGTCGCGGTGGTCACGGCACCTGCCTTTCTTCAGGCTCAGCGCGTGCTCGCGCGGCCCGGCATGACGCTCGAGCGGCTCGCGGGGATTTTGCGCCGCCAGATGCCCGACCGCGAGAAGCGCCGGCGCGCGGATTTCGTGGTCGAGACCGGGCTCGGCAAGCGACACAGCTTGCGCCGGATCGGGCACATCGTCAGACTGTTGCGGGCGCGGCGGGGGAGGAACTGGCCCCCGCGGCCTTGCCTCAAGCGAGGGTGAAGAGGTGCGCGAGATCGTGCTCGACACCGAGACGACGGGGCTCGATCCCGCGGACGGCCACCGCATCGTCGAGGTCGCTTGCCTCGAGCTCTTCAATCATCTGCCGACCGGGAAAAGCTTTCAGCGCTACGTCGACCCCGAGCGCGAGATACCCGAGGACGCGCGCGCCGTGCACGGCATCGGCGCCGAGCAGCTCGCGGGCAAGCCCAAGTTCGGCGAGATCGCGGACGAGCTTCTCGCCTTCCTCGCGGAAGCCCCGCTCGTCATCCACAATGCGGATTTCGACATCGGCTTCTTGAATGCCGAGCTCGCCCGCCTCGGCCGCCCGACGCTCCCGCGCGAGCGTGCCGTCGACACCCTGGCGCTCGCGCGGCGCAAGTTTCCCGGCGCCCAGGCAAGCCTCGATGCGCTCTGCCGGCGCTTCGAGATCGATACGAGCGCCCGCGCCTACCACGGCGCCCTCGTCGATTGCGACCTCCTCTCCAAGGTCTATCTCGAGCTCATCGGCGGACGGCAGGCGACCCTCGAGCTCGCGAGCGGGCTGGCACCCGCCGCGGGCGCTGCCGACGGCGAGCGCCCCTTCCGCCCGCCGCGTCCCCACGAGCCGACGCCGGAGGAGCGCGCCGCCCACGAGGCCCTCGTGGCGCGGCTCAAGAAGCCGGTCTGGCTCGCCTAGCGGCGATATCGGTTCACCACTCAATCCTCATCCTTCGAGACGCGTCGCGTGCGCGACGCCCCTCAGAGTCTGACGCAAAATGATCCGTTCACATTCGATGCTCTATTCGTCACCCCGGCGAAAGCCGGGGTCCATGTCCGAAGCCCGGCTCGAGGCCGACGATGGAGTCCCGCTTTCGCGGGAATGACGACGTGTGGCAGGGAATGCATTGAAGATAGTGCGTTCATTTCCGGCCAGCCTCTCAGGATGAGGTGAAACTGACGCGCCATCGGCCTTCGCCTCGCTGCGCACGCGCCTGCCCGCTTTACACCGGCCGCGTCTGCTGCTGCTGCGCCACCTCGCGGCGGTAGAGCTCGACGAAATCGATCGGCTGGAGCAGGAGCGGGGGGAAGCCGCCCTCGCGCGTGGCGTCGGCCACGATGTTGCGGGCGAAGGGAAAAAGCAGACGCGGCCCCTCGATGAGAAGGAGCGGGCGCATGTGCTCGGCCGGAACCTGGCCGAGGGTGACGATCCCGCAATAGTTGAGCTCGACCATGAAGAGGGGCTCGTTGTCCATCTTGGCCGAGACGCTGATCACGAGGGTCACCTCGTAGTCCTGCTCGCGCAAATGCTGGGCACCCACGTTCACCGTGACGTCGATCGCCGGCGGGCCCTGCATCGTCTGGAAGCTCGCGGGCGCGCGCGGATTCTCGAACGAGAGGTCCTTGATGTATTGCGCCTTGACGACGAGCGGGACCTGGCCGGCCTGGGGCGCGCCGGCGTTCGCCGTGGGGGGCTGATCGGACATTGGAGCTCCTTCTGAGGCGCAGTGCTGCCGCCGCACGGACGGCGGCGCAATCGCCCTGTGGCTATCATGGAACCCGCGCGCGGGCAATCGCGCGCGCGGATCAGGGGGCTGCTGCAGCCGTCGGATCGAAGGGGAGCTGGGCGCCGTTCACGACGGTCTCGCCGGTCAAGGCCCGGATGAAGCCCCAATGGGTGACCACCGCCACCTCCGGCCAATCGGGGGCCGCCGCCATGCGCGCGCGGAAGTGCCGGCTACGCGCGTGTAGGGCGGTCTCGCTCTCCTCGTGCTCGCCCCACCAGCGCTCCTCGAGATGGTCGAAGGAGAGCTGCGGCCAGCGCCGGGCAAGCTCGCTGCGCGGCGTGCCGATGTCGCAGGTGAAGGCCGCGCGCTCGCGCACGAGCGGCTCGACCGCGATGGGAAGGGCGAGAGCGCTCGCGATGATGTGCGCGGTCTCGAGCGCGCGCGTATAGGGACTGGCGATGAGCCGCTTGAGGGCGCGCGTCCGCAAAGTCTCGACCGCGGCCAAGGCCTGTTGGCGGCCGGCCTCGGTGAGCGTGGGGTCCGGGATGCCGGGATCGATGCGGGTCGCGCCGTAGTGCAGGTTGAAGTAGGACTGCCCGTGACGGATGAGGATCATCGCTTGTCTCGCGTCTTGTCCGGCGAATCGAGCCGGTCAACTGCCGAGGGACCCCGCGCGTCGCGCTCGACGACCGTATATTCGGCATTGATCACCATGCCGTGGCTGCGCCGCTCGCGCACCTCGAAGCTGCGCCAGATCCTCCGCCGCAGCGCGCGGCGCACCGGGGGGACGAACAGGAGGAGGCCGAGGACATCGGTGATGAAGCCCGGCACGATCAGAAGCGCTCCCGCCAGCAGGATGGCAAGGCCGTCGAGCAGCTCCTCGAGCGGGGGCCGATCGGCGAGGGCCGCCTCGCGGGCGCGCGCGAGGGTCGCGAGGCCTTGCGCGCGCATGAGGACGACGCCGGCGAAGCTCGCCAGGAGCGTCAGCTCGATCGTGGGCGCGACCCCGATCAGCTCTCCCACCTTGATGAAGGCCGCGATCTCGAGGAACGGCAGCGCCAGGAGTGCCAAGGGGACTAGGCGGGCCATGCTTGCGCGCGCCGGGGGGAGATCCTATGTCTAGGAATACGCCAGGAGGACAGGCCCCCGCTAGGGCGGGAGGGCTGTACCCGGTAGCGGCGTTCGGGTAGTCTCATGGGCTGTGTTTAGCCCAAGCGCTCTGGCCGGTCCAGCACATGCCGGCGGACTGGAAGCATGGACGTGCACTTCATCGACATCATCTTCTTCGCCATGGTCGCGGCGTTCCTGATTCTGCGCCTCAGGAGCGTGCTCGGCCGGCGCACGGGCGACGAGCGTCCGCGGCCCGATCCTTTCCGGCCCAGCCCCGCCGAGGGGGCCGGCGACAAGATCATCCCGCTGCCGGGCCCGGCCGAGCGCGCCGCGGGCGAGCCGATCGCGGCCCCGCCCCCCGCCGCCGTAGGTACCCCCTTGGAGTCGGGGCTGACCCAGATCGCGGTCGCCGATCCGAGCTTCACCGCCGAGCACTTCGTCGAGGGTGCCAAGGCCGCCTTCGAGGCGATCGTCACCGCTTTCGCGAAAGGCGAGCGCGACGCGTTGCGCCCGCTCCTCAACGACACCGTGTTCGAGCATTTCTCCGCCGCCATCAAGGCGCGCGAGGATGCCGGGCAGAGCCGCGAGACGACCCTCGTCGGCATCAAATCGGCAGACATCCTGGAAGCGCAGATGGACGGCCGCACCGCCTTCGTGACGGTCAAGTTCGTCTCCGAGCAGATCAATCTCACGCGCGGCAAGGACGGCAATGTGGTCGAGGGAGACCCGGGCCATGTGGCCGAGATCACGGACATCTGGACCTTCGCACGCAACACGCGCTCGCGCGATCCCAACTGGGCCCTCATCGAGACGCGCAGCCCGCACTGACGCGAGAGCGGGTTCCGACTTGATGGAAACGCCAATTTTCCTCGTCTCCCCCGGGCTTGACCCGGGGGTCCATGGATCGCCGGGTCAAGCCCGGCGATGACGTGATGAGGTGGTTCCGTTCGAACGGGAACCGCTCTAGCGGCAATCCTCCAGCACTCGTCGAGCGTTGCGCCGTTCTCGCGATTGCGGCAAGCCTCGCTGCTTGCGAGGCAGCCCCACCCCCGGCCCCGGCGGGGCTCAGCTTGACCCCGATCGAGTTTTCAGCGCTCCCCGGCTGGCGCGAGGACAACGTCGCTCTCGCCTTGCCGGCGCTGCGCCGCTCCTGTGCCAAGCTCCTCGCCGAGCCCGAGGAGCCCACCTCGGACGGGGCGGATCAAGCCAAGCGGCGGCACGGCCTGCGGCCGGCCTGTGCGGCGTTGACCGCAGTCCCCGAGGGCGACGAGACAAGCGCGCGCGGCTACTTCGAAACCTGGTTCCGCCCTTACCGGGCGAGCGACGGGAGCAAATCGGAGGGGCTCTTCACCGGCTATTACGAGCCCGAGCTCAAGGGTGCGCGCCAAGCAGGCCCGGGCTACGGCGTGCCCCTTTACGGCGAGCCCAAGGACCTGGTGACGGTCAACCTCGGCGCCTTCGACGCGAGCTTGAAGGGCAAGCACGTGACCGGCCGGGTCGACGGCCACGCGCTTGTCCCTTATCCGAGCCGGGTCGAGATCGAGGCGGGTGCCCTCGCCGGCAAGGCGAAGGAGCTGCTCTGGCTCGCCGATCCGATCGAGCTCTTCTTCCTCCAGATCCAAGGCTCGGGGCGGGTGGTGCTCGAGGACGGCTCGGTCGTCCACGTCGGCTACGCCGCCGCGAACGGGCGGACCTATCGCTCGATCGGCAAGCTCCTCGTCGAGCGCGGTGCCATGACGCTCCCCGAGGTCAACCTCGCCTCGCTCAAGGCCTGGCTGCGCAGCCATCCGGGCGAGGCGGCCGCGCTCATGGACGAGAACGCGTCCTACGTCTTCTTCCGCGAGCTTAGCGGGGACGGCCCGATCGGCGGCGAGGGGGTCGCCTTGACCCCCGGCCGCAGCCTGGCGGTCGATCCCAAATACGTGCTCCTCGGCCTGCCGCTCTGGCTCGACATCGAAAGCCCCTCGGCGGGTGGCCGCATCCGCCGCCTCGTCGTTGCCCAGGACGTGGGCGGTGCGATCAAGGGCCCCTTGCGCGGCGATCTCTTCTGGGGCCACGGGGCGGAGGCCGAGGACATGGCCGGGCGCATGCGCTCGAGCGGGAGCACCTACCTGCTCTTGCCGCGCGGCGGGTGAGCGGCCGGGGCGCGGCATCGGCCCAAGCCTTGCCATCGGCCATGCGAGCGACCATGCTGGGCGGCTTTCCGCTTGACGGGATCGCAAGTTTTTCTCGTCACCCCCGGGCTTGACCCGGGGGTCCATGGATTGCCGGGTCAAGCCCGGCAATGACGAAAAGGGGTGATTTTCGTCTGGATGGGAACCGCTCAACTGCCGACTTTGGCGAGAACGCCCATGAAGGTTGGCCTATTCGTCACTTGCCTTGTCGATCTCTTCCGTCCCTCCGTCGGCTTCGCGGCGGTCAAGCTGCTCGAGCAAGCCGGCTGCGAGCTCGAGGTGCCGAGTGCCCAGACCTGTTGCGGCCAGCCCGCCTACAACTCGGGCGACAAGGCCGATGCCAAGGCGATCGCGCGCCAGGTGATCGAGACCTTCGCGGCCTACGACTACGTGGTGGCGCCCTCCGGCTCCTGTGCCGGCATGATCAAGACCCATTACCCCGAGCTCTTCGCCGACGAGCCCGCCTGGGCCGAACGCGCCCGCGAGCTTGCCGGCCGCACTTACGAGCTCGTCTCCTTCCTCGTCGACGTGTGCCGGATGGACAGAGTCGCCGCGCGCTATGAGGGGACCGTCACCTACCACGATTCCTGCTCGGGCCTGCGCGAGCTCGGCGTCAAGGCGCAGCCGAGGAAGCTCTTGGCAAGTGTGGCGGGCCTGATTTTGCGCGAGCTTCCGGGGGCCGAGCTCTGCTGCGGCTTCGGCGGCACTTTCTGCATCAAATATCCCGAGATCTCGACGCGCATGGTCGCCGACAAGGTCAAGGACATCGCGGCGACGGGAGCCGACACGCTCCTTGCGGGCGATCTCGGCTGCCTCCTCAACATGGCAGGCCGGCTCGAGCGCGAGGGCTCGACGGTCAAGGTGCGCCACGTCGCCGAGGTGCTGGCGGGCATGACCGAGCAGCCTGCCCTCGGCGAGCCGCAGCACTGAGGGGAGCCCGGAGCCATGGAGACGACGAGCCAGAGCTTCAAGGCGAACGCCCACCAGGCCCTCAACGACGCGACCTTGCAGCGTGCCGTCTCCAAGCTCGGCTTCGTGGCAGCACGCGCGGCCGCGGTCTCGCGCCTGCCCGAGTTCGAGAAGCTCCGCGAGGAGGGCCGTGCCATCAAGGATCACGTGCTCGCCCACCTCGATCTCTATCTCGAGCGCTACGAGAGGGAGGCGGTGAAGCGCGGGGCCCAGGTGCATTGGTGCCGCACCCCGGAAGAGGCGCGTGCGGCCGTGCTCGCGATCTGCCGCCGCTTAGGCGCCAAGACCGTGACCAAGGGCAAATCCATGATCGGCGAGGAGATCGCCATCAACGAGCATCTCGAGGCGAACGGCATCACCCCTATCGAGACCGACCTCGGCGAGTACATCATCCAGCTCCGCCACGAGCCGCCGAGCCATATCATCGCGCCCGCCATCCACTTGACCAAGGACCAGGTGGCGGACACCTTCCTCGCCAACCACGGGCAATACGGCAAGACGCGGCGGCTCGAGGAGGCGTCCGAGATGCTCGCCGAGGCGCGCGAGATCCTGCGCGCGAAATTCGTCGCCGCCGACGTCGGCATCACCGGGGCCAACTTCCTCATCGCCGAGACGGGCTCCTCCGTGATCGTCACCAACGAGGGCAACGGCGACCTCACCCAGACCTTGCCCAAGGCGCATATCGTGCTGGCGACGCCCGAGAAGGTGGTGCCCACGCTCGAGGACGCGACGACGATCCTGCGCCTCTTGGCACGCTCGGCGACCGGCCAGGAGATGTCGGTCTACACCACCTTCTCGACGGGCCCGCGCCGGCCCGAGGATCGCGACGGCCCGGGCGAGTATCACGTCGTCATTCTCGACAACGGCCGCACCGCTCTCATCGGTAGTGAGTTCCAGGACATCCTGCGCTGCATAAAATGCGGCGCCTGCATCAATCATTGCCCGGTCTATAACGCCATCGGCGGGCACGCCTACGGCTGGGTCTACCCCGGCCCCATGGGCTCGGTCCTGACACCTGCGATCCTCGGCATCGAGGCGGCCCACGACCTGCCCAATGCCTCGACCTTCTGCGGGCGCTGCGAGAGCGTGTGCCCGATGCAGATCCCGCTGCCCAAGATGCTGCGGCACTGGCGCGAGCGGGAATTCGAGAAGCGGTTGACACCGGCACCCTTCCGCCTCGGCCTCAAGCTCTGGGCCCGGCTCGTCCGGCACCCGTCGGCCTACCAGCTCGCCACGCGCCTGGCCATGGCAGCCCTGGCATTCGCAGGCCGCGGCAAAGGCCGCTTCCGCCGCTTGCCGCTCGCGGGCGGCTGGACCGCGGGCCGCGATTTCCCGAGCCCCGAGGGCCCGACGTTCCAGGCGCTGTGGGCGGCCAAGCGCCGCGCGAGGCGGCCGTGAGCGGAGCGCGCGAAGATATCCTGGCGGGCGTGCGCGCGGCCCTCGGCAAACCCCGCGACGACGGCATGCGACAGGCCGCCGTGGACCAGCGCATCGCACGGCACGCCCGCAACCTCGTCCCGCGGCGCGCCGAGCTCGACCGCGCGGGACAACTGCGCCTCTTCGTCGAGATGGCCGAGAAGGCGGCGGCGACGGTCGCGCGCGTCGCAGGCATGAAAGACGTTCCGGCGGCCGTCGCCGACTTCTTGGCTGCGCAGAATCTGCCGGCGCGGCTGCGCCTCGCAAGCGATCCAGCACTCGAAGGGCTGCCCTGGTCCGAGCGCCCGCTCATCAAGCTCGAGAGCGGCCCCGCCCAGGCGAGCGACAGCGCGAGCCTGACCCCGGCCTTCGCCGGCATCGCCGAGACCGGGACCCTCATGCTCGTCTCGGGGGCCGAGCGTCCGACCACGCTCAACTTCCTGCCCGACAATCATCTCGTGGTCTTGCGCGAGGATCAGCTCGTCGGCCCCTTCGAGGAAGCCTGGGACCGCCTGCGCGCGGCCTTGAGCGGCGGGGACTTGCCGCGCACCGTCAACCTCGTCACCGGCCCCTCGCGCTCGGCCGACATCGAGCAGCAGCTCCACATGGGGGCCCATGGGCCGCGGCGGCTTCACATCATCCTGGTGGCGCAAGGCGGCGATGGCGAAGGGCAAGGCTGACGCCCCAAGGCCCCGCGCGCTCGATGCCGCCGAGCGCGCGCTCTGGGCGCAAGTCACGCGCGACGCGCGGCCGCTCAAAGCGCGCAAGCGGGTGGTCAAGCGCGAGCCCGGCGGCGGCGCCGGCGCCGGGAGCGAAAAAGCGCCCGCCGCAGCGGTCGTGCCGCGGGCAGGCGTGCCGCGGTCACGGGTGCCGCCGACGGCACCTGCTGTGGCTCGCCTGCCCGAGCTTTCGCTCAGCGCGGCTCCCGGTCTCGACCGCAGGACGGAAGAGCGGCTGCGCGGCGGCGAGATGGCGATCGAGGCTCGGCTCGATCTGCACGGCCACACCCAGGACGAGGCGCACCGCGCCCTCATCGCCTTCGTCGAGCGCGCCTGGCGCGCGCAACGGCGCACGCTCCTGGTCATCACCGGCAAAGGGCGGCAGGGTGCTGGCGAGGGCGTTTTGCAGAGTGCGCTGCCGCGCTGGCTCAATGCCGAGCCCTTGCGCGCGCAGGTACTCGCCTTCGCGCGCGCCCGGCCCAAGGACGGCGGTGCCGGGGCGCTCTATATCCTCCTGCGCCGCCAGCGGTGAGCTCCGCGCCGCCATGACGCCCTTCGGCGAGCGGGTGCGCGCCCTGCGCCGCAAACGCGGGGTCACCATGCGCGAGATGGCGGCGGCCCTTCATCTCTCGGCCCCCTACCTCTCCGCCCTCGAGCATGGCCGGCGCGGCCGGCCGACCGACGGGCTGGTGCACCAGGTCTGCGGCTATTTCGGGCTCTTCTGGGACGACGCCGAGGAGCTCAGGCACCTGGCCCGGCTCTCGCACCCGCGCGTCACGGTCGATACCGCCGGGCTCTCGCCCGCCAAGACCGAGCTCGCCAATCTCTTGGCCGAGCGCATCCGCACCCTCCCCGAGCCCGCGGTCAAGGAAGCGCTCAAGCTCCTGCAGCCGCCGGGACGGCGCAAGCGGGGGTAGGGTCGCGGCTCGGAATTCCGTTCGATCTCCGTTGACCCGTCTCCTTCCTGCCATACCGGCGAAGGCCGGTATCCATGGCGGAAATGGGTCCCGGCTTCCGCCGGGACGGGAGATGGGAGGTGTGGCGAACTTGACCCTCTCAGTCCTTGCGGGCGCGGATGACGTTGGCGCCGAAGAGCGGCATCGAGGCGAGCGTCAGCAAGGTGCCGATGATCGCACCCGCCTCCCGTCCGCCCAAGAGAAAGACCGCGATGCCGATCGGCATGACGACGGTCCCCGCGGCGGCGACCCAGAAGTGGACGAGCGCCCAGCGGTCGTTCCGCGCAATGTCCGCGCGATAGGCGAGGCCGAAGAGGGCGAGGCTCACCCAGCCGACCAGATTGAGGTGCGCGTGGGCCGGGCTGAGGGTCCATGGGTTGCCGGGTCAAGCCCGGCAATGACGAAGGAGAAATGCGAATTCAGTCAGTCTAAAATTCCCTTAGGGTCCTCAG
>DATJAC010000179.1:0-2456 GCA_035516655.1 Alphaproteobacteria bacterium
ATGGGCGAGAAGAAGGAGTGCGCCCAGGGTCTGCCACCGCCCGAGGGGCGAGAGGAAGAAGGGCGCACCCGCCAGACCGACGGCCACGGAGATCAGGGTCATCTGGTTGGGGGTCACGGCAGAGGCCGCCAATGCCCTAGAGATGGCGAGCGATATGGGCCGCTCCACGTGCCGCGCCATGAAGCCGTCGGACTCCTTGACGAGCGCACGCAAAAGACGCCGCTCCGCAGCAGCGATATCGGCCGGTGCGGCAACGAGCATCGGAGCGACGCCTGCGGGCAACGCCGCGGGTGGGCCGAGCCGCCGGGTCAGCCGCTCGTGCGCGGCGGCGAGATCCCGAGCACCGCCATCCTCGGCGAGGGTTGCGAGGGCTCCTGCCACGGCGGCGGGGGGAAGCACGATCACCCGCCCCGGTGCCGCCGCCCAACCGGCCCCCAAGGTGGGCACCTCGGCCAGGCGTTCGAGCCAATCGGTTTCGCCGAGGATCGTGGCGGCCGCAATGAGGAGCCGTGGCGCTCCCTCCGGGCTCGGTGCCGCCGCAAGGGCATGCCAATCGGCCAGGGTCGTGAGGGCCGGCGATGCGGCGTCGTCCGCGGTCAAGTGGAATACGCGGGCGTAGCCGGCCCGGCGGGCGGCGAGGGCTGCGCGCTCCGTCAGGCCGAGGCCGAGGATTTTGGGATCGCCTGCGTCCGCTGGTGCAACGCCGGATGTGCCGGGCGGCACGGCGGCGGTCCGCAACAGGACCAGCACAGGCGCGGCGCTGCGGAGAGGGCTCGACACCGCGCCGGTATATATGTAATTGCCGGGGGCAACAAGGATCGATAGGACAGACTGCCCGCTGCCGCCGCTGCTCAGCTGCCGCGGGCGAGGAGCCGTATCATTCGCCCCGCATTGATCGCCGCAGCGTTCCTCGGTCTGGCGCTCGTCGTCTACCTGATCGTCGAGAGCGGGGCCGAGGACGTGGCGCATGCCATGCTGCTGGTCGGCTGGGGTCTGGCTGCGATCACCGCGTTCCACCTCATCCCCATGTGTTTGAGCGCGCTCTCCTGGCGCGATCTTCTGCCGCGCGCGAGCCGACTGGACGTGCTGAGCGTGACATGGATCCGCTGGATCCGCGAATCGATCAACTCGCTCCTGCCGGTTGCGGGTGTGGGCGGCGACGTGGCGTGCGCGCGCCTCGCCCATCTCTGCGGCGTGCCGGCCAAGGATGCCGCGGCCAGCATGGTCGTCGACGTCACGGTGGGGGCCGCGACGCAGTTGCTCTTCGTCGCGATCGGTGTCGCCCTCCTCCTGCAGCACTCGACCGAGCCCGCGGTACTCGCGGTCGCCGCCGCGGTGCTGGCCGGCATCGCCGTCTTCGTGGCCGCGATCGCGGCTTTCCTCGTCCTGCAGCATCGCGGCATGCTGGCACTCTCGGCCAAGCTCGCGGGCGGGCTGTTGCGGAGCGAGCGGCTCTCGGGGGCTGCGGGCAGCGCTTCCGCGGTCGACGCTGCCGTCGTCGCCATCTACCGCGACAGGATCGCCTTCTGGCGCGCCGGTCTCGTGCGGCTCGTCGGCTGGGCCGCGGGAACGGGCGAGACCTGGCTGGTGACGCAGTTCCTCGGCCAGCCGCTCAGCCTGCTCGACGCCTTCATCCTCGAGAGCCTCGGTGCCGGCGTGCGCGGGGCGGCCTTCTTCGTACCCGGACAGTTGGGCATCCTCGAAGGCAGCTTCGTCCTCTTCGGCGCCCTCTTCGGGCTCCCGCCGGAAAGCGCACTCACGATCTCGCTTTCCCGGCGGGTACGCGAGTTGGCTCTGGGCGTGCCGGGCCTCCTCGTCTGGCACTGGCTCGAAACCCGCCGCCTGCTGCGCCGTCCATCCGACGAAGCGAGCTGAAGCGGGACTCGGCGCTTATCGGTCCTTTGGCGCCAGACTTCAAAAATCCGAGCGTCACCCCCACCCTTCCCTTTCGAGGGGGAGGGGGACTTACTTGCCATGCCATGTACATCCTTTCCCCCCTTGAGGGGCAGGGTTGGGGTGGGGGTACATCACGCACCCATGAGTCCAAGCGTTACGCGCTAGAGGTATCGGGCCGGCCATGCTCGGGCGCAGCTTGGCGCCGCGGCGGCGGTCCGAGGAGGGCCGGCTCGAAGAGGAGGGCGGTCACCAAGGTCCAGGCGAGGGAGATCAGCAGGAGCTTGCCCATGCTGGCCGTCCCCGGGTGGGGCGAGAGCCACAGGCTGCCGAAAGCGCTCGCGGTCGTGAGCGCGCTGAACAGCACCGCGCGCGTGAGGCTCGACTGCAAGAGATTGCCCGCCCCCGAGCGCCACGCGATGACGAAGTAGATGTTGAACGCCACGCCGATGCCGAAGAGGAGCGGGAGGGCAATGATGTCGGCGAAATTGAGCGGCGGGCCGATCAGCACGGTGCTCGCCATCGTGAGCAATCCCATCAGCAGGATGGGGAGCAGGGTCAAG
>DATJAC010000180.1:0-21962 GCA_035516655.1 Alphaproteobacteria bacterium
CGGTCACGACCAGGCGCATCAGGCGGCGCATCTCGTCCGAGGTTCGCTCGGAGACGACGCGCACGCCCGATGCGCCCTCGCCCGCCCGGCGCTTGAGCAAGGTGGGGTCGCGAAGGATGCCGCCGTCGACGATGGCGGCAGTGCCGATCGCCACCTGGATCGGCTCGATGGAGACGCCGTGACCGAAGGCGATCGTCATGGTGTTGATGGGCCGCCAGTCGCGGGGAAACTCGGGTGCGCCGAGCTCGTTGATCTCGAGCTTGGCGGGTGCCAACAGGCCCAGGCGCTGGAGGAAGCGCTCCTGGGCCGCACCGCCCGCGTCGAGCGCCATTTTTGCCGCACCTATGTTGGAGGAATACATGAAGATCTCGGGCACCGTGAGCCAGCGGTTCTTCGCGTGATAGTCGCTGATGGTGAAGCGCGAGATATGGATCGGATGGCTCGCGTCATAGCTCGAGGTGAGCTTGGAGGTCCCGGCCTCGAGCGCCATCGCCGCGGTGAATACCTTGAAGATCGATCCCATCTCGTAGACGCCGAGGGTCATGCGATTGAAGCGCGCGTCCTCGCTCGCCTCGCCCGCCTTGTTGGCGTCGAAGTCCGGGAGCGAGGTGAGGGCCAGCACCTCGCCGGTGTTGACGTCGAGCACGACCCCGCCGGCCCCTTGCGCATGGTACTCCCGCATGCCGGCGACGAGCTCGTCGCGCAGGACGTGCTGGAGGCGCAGATCGAGCGAGAGCACGAGCGGGGCGCGGCTCTTCGAAAGCTGCTCGTCGAAATGCCGCTCGACGCCGGCCATGCCGTGATTGTCCACGTTGGTGAAGCCGACGACGTGCGCGGTCAGCACCCCGTGCGGATAGACGCGGCGGTCCTCGCGCTGGAAATAGAAGCCGGGAATGCCGAGGCGATTGACTTCGTACTCCTCGCGCGGCGTGAGCCCGCGCTGCAGCCAGACGAAGCGGCGCTCGCTCTGCAATTTGTCGACGATCTCGGCCTGCTTGAGCTCGGGGAGCACGGTGACGAGCTGGCGTGCGGCGGCTTGCGGGTCGCGGACCTCCTTGGGATCGGCGTAGAGCGAGGCGGTCGCCAGGCTGGTGGCAAGCAGCACGCCGTTACGGTCGAGGATGTCGGCGCGCTCGAGCGGGAGCGCAGGCGAGTGCTCGGCGCGATCGAGCTGCGGCTCGCGCGGCAGGCTGAAGACCGTAACGTCGACGAGACGGACCGAGAGGGCCACGAAAGCGATGCCGAAGAGAGCGGCGCACATCACCAGGCGATTGCGCCCGGTCTCGAGGATCTCCTTGTACGCACCCTCGAGCCGAACCGGCCCGCCGTTGTAGGCGGCATCGTGGTGAGGATGGCAGGGATGCTTGCGGCGGAAGGCGATCATTGGACTTCCCTCGCGAGAGTGACCCGGTTGCCGTGCGGCATCTTCGGCCGCAGCACGGGCACGGGCAGGGACGGGTTGGCCGGCTGGCCGGCATCCGCTCCGGCACCGGTCGCATCGATGTGCTGTGGCAGATCGTCGTACGAGCCGAACTGGCTGCCGGTGAGCGGCACCATGGCGAGATATTTGCGGGCGAGCGCTTCGATGCGATCCGGCTCGTTGAGATAGCTCCACTCGGCCTTGAGGACGTGGATCGCCTCCTCGTCGGCGAGGATCTCGCGGTTGGTGCCGGCCAGGCGCTGCTCGAGTCCCTGCACCTGCAGCTTGAGCTCGTAGACCCCGAAGCCGAGACCGAGGGCCATGCAGAGCCAGAGCCAGACCGCACTGCGCATCACGGTGCCGCCTCCGCGGGCCAGGCAGGTGCCGCGGTGCGCTCGGCCGCGCGCAGGCGCGCCGAGCGCGCGCGGGGGTTGGCGCCGAGCTCGCTCGTGCTCGGCCGCAAAGCACCCTTGGCGAGCAGGCGGAAGCTCGCCGGGCGCTCGGGGCGCTCGCCGGGGAGAAGGCGCGAGCGCGCGCGCCCCGCGGCACTGCGCCCCTTGAGGAAGCGCTTCACCGCGCGGTCCTCGAGGGAGTGGAAGGCGACGACGGCAAGCCGGCCACCCGGCTTGAGCAGACGCTCGGCCGCCACGAGCCCGCGGTCGAGCTCGCCGAGCTCGTCGTTGACCGCGATGCGGAGGGCCTGGAAGGTGCGGGTCGCGGGGTCGATCCCGTCGCGGCTCGCGCGCACGACGCTGCGCACGATCGAGGCGAGCCGGCCGGTCGTCGCGATCGGCGCCTGGGCCCGGGCGGCCACGATGGCGCGCGCGACCGGGCGGGCGAAACGCTCCTCGCCGAACGTGCCGATGATGTGCGCGAGTTCCTCTTCGGGCAGGCGGGCCACGAGCTCGGCGGCACTCGGGCCCTCGCCCCCCATGCGCATGTCGAGCGGGCCCTCGCTGCGAAAGGAGAAGCCGCGCGCGGCGTCGTCGAGCTGGGGGGAGGAGACGCCGAGATCGAGGGCCACCCCGTCGACCGCATCCACCCGCCGGTCGGCGAGGAGGCGGTCCATCTCGCCGAAGCGGCCGGCAAGCACGCTCAAGCGGCCGTCGAAGTGGCGCGCCAACTCGGCGCCGCGGGCGACGGCGGCGGGATCGCGGTCGATCCCCCACACGGTGCAGCGGGCCGCCTCGAGCAGGGCGCGGCTGTAGCCCCCGCCGCCGAAGGTGCCGTCGACATAGATGCCGCCGTCGCGCGGGGCCAGGACCTCGAGCACTTTGCCGAGCAGCACCGGGACGTGCCCGCCCGGGAGTGCGGCTGCGGCCAAGTCCGCTCGGCTCGTCACGGCGCCCCCCCGCCGCTCTCGCCGCCCGGGCTTTGAGCGGGGCCTTTGGGCGGCCGGACCTTGAGCGTCATGTTCTGGCGCAACACCCGTGCGCGTGCCGCCGCGCGATAGGCCTCGTGCGCCTTCGGCTCCCAAATCTGGAAGCGCGGACCCTGGCCCACGAAGGCGGCCATCTCGCTCAGGTCGGCATGCTTGACGAGGGGTGCGGGCAGGACGATGCGGCCCTCGGAATCGAAGGGGAGCTTGTGGGCGTCGGCAAAGATGGTGGCCGCGAGGTCGTCTTGCTGCGCCGAAAAAGTATCGATTTCATAAAGGCTTAGGGCCATCTGCTCCATGAAGTCGATGGCGCAGCATTCGAGCGCTTTGTGCTTGAAGGAGGGGAAGGCGACGATGCCGGCGAAGCTCTGGCCGGCCAATGCCGCGCGGAAGCTCGCCGGCACGGAGACCCGCCCCTTGCGGTCGACCTTGTTAACGTCTGTCCCCACGAACAGCGCCATGCTGCCCCCACTCGGACCGCGCCCACGGTCAGACCCCCCCACAACGCGACTGCCATGGCCCTATTGGGCAGACGCTATAGTGTGGGATAGGATGGGATAACATGGGATACTATGGGCGTCAATGGATTTTCACAGTAAATCCCTGGGTATTCTAGATTTTTTGCCGCCGCTCGATTTGGATCGGCAAGGTGAGCGAAGATCAAAATCTGGTCCTCGCCCGTCGTTCGTCTACTATCTTTGGCTAAATTGCGGCGAAACTATGTTCCCAGTTTGTTCTTATTACGGAACTTGCAGACAAAAGACAGAAGAGAGGCAAGTACTGTCGCGCGCACTGGCAATGGGCCCCAATGCCCGGGCCGGCGCGCGCGACATGAGGTGCCGGCCCTCCGCCTCGAAAACGCCGCCGCAGGGTGCGCCCTTGGGCGCCGCGTGCCACATATTTCCTTCTAGAATCAATCGATTGGCGTCGAAAGGTGAGCTTGCCCGCAGGGCATCCAGAGGGCCCCGGGGAAAAATTGCCAGACGGCCTGTAAGCCGGGTTCTGTCCCTGCCTCGCGACAGGGGATGGCCATTCATCTGGGACGCCCGTTGCCGGGCGCCTCGCGCGACCGACCCGGACGGCGGCGTGAAAACCCGCCTGCCTGCCGTCTCTTCAGAAGAGGCAGCGGGCGGCCGTCCCTACTTGGTCTTGCTCCCGGTGGGGTTTGCCCTGCCGCCTCCGTCGCCGGAGGCGCGGGGCGCTCTTACCGCCCCGTTTCGCCCTTGCCGGCACCCGTAGGCTGGCCGGCGGTTTGCTTTCTGTGGCACTTTCCCTGGGGTCGCCCCCGCCGGGCGTTACCCGGCACCGTGTTTCCATGGAGCCCGGACTTTCCTCCCCCCGCTCGAGCTTGCAAGCGGACCGAGCGGAAGGCAGCCATCCGGCCGTCTGGCGCCTTAGAGGTAGGCCTTCGGGGGAGGCGGAATCAAGGCTCTCGGCGGGCAGCGCGTGCCAGGAGATGGCGCAGCAGGCTCCGGCTTTCGCCGTCGGCCGTGCCGTCGACGAGGCGGGGGCGGAAATGGCGCTGGAAGGCGGTGACGACCGCCGCCGTCAGGGCATCGTAGCGGCCGCTCCCCTCGACCCCGTAGCCGAAGCCGGCGAGGGCGAGCTGGAGCTCGACCACCGCCGGCCCCGCCATGCCGGGCGTGAGCGCTTGGCCGTGCTGCGAGGGGAGAAAATCCGCCTCCGGCCAGAGGCCGATGCCGTGGCGCGCGAGCCGCGCCCAGGGGAAGCGCTCGCCTGGATCCTGCTTGCGCGTGGGGGCCACGTCCGAGTGCCCGAGCACGCGCGCGCGCGGGATCGCGTGGCGGGCGAGGATGCCTCGGGCGAGGGCTTCGAGTGCTGCGACCTGCGCCTCGGGGAAGTCGCGGTAGCCGAACTCGTGGCCCGGGTTGACGAGTTCGATGCCGATCGAGCGCGAATTGATGTCGCTCGCCCCCGCCCAGAAGCTGACGCCAGCATGCTGCGCGCGCTTCTCCTCAGCGACGAGACGATAGCAGCTGCCGTCCTCGTCGATGAGGTAGTGGCTGCTCACCCCGGCAGCAGGGTCGCAGAGGCGCTCGAGGGCGGCCTCGGCACTCGCCATGCCGGTATAGTGGAGAAGGAGGATGTCGATCGGGCCGCCCGCGGCGCGCTCCCCGAAGTTGGGCGAGGGCCGCTCGATGATGCTGTCGGCATGCCGATCGGTGGTCACTTAAGCGCACTCCCTCAGCCCGGGTGCCTAATCATAGCAGCTCCGGCTTGGGGCGAGGGCGGGCCGCCGCGGGCCCGGGATCATCGGCGCTCAGGCCCTTGCTCCGCGGCAGCCCTCGCAGTAGATGAGAGAGCCGGGCCGCGAGCCAGGGCTGCCGGAGAGGAAAAGCGATGTCCGTCGAGACCGTGCCCGTGGCCGAGCCGAGGCTCGCCACCGCCGCCGCCGCGGAGCTCAAGGCGCTCTTGGGCGAGCGCTTCACCACCGCCATGGCCGCGCGCCAGCTCCACGGCAAGGATGAATCGAGCTTCGTGCCGGCTCCGCCCGACGGGGTCGCCTTCGCGCACTCGACCGAGGAGGTGAGCTCGATCGTCAAGATCTGCGCGCGGCACAAGGTGCCGATCATACCCTTCGGCACCGGCACCTCGCTTGAGGGCCACGTGCTCGCGATCCACGGCGGGCTCTGCATCGACCTCGGCCAGATGAACAAGGTCCTGCGCGTGAGTGCCGAGGATCTCGACTGCACCGTCCAGGCCGGGGTCACGCGCAAGCAATTGAACCAGCACATCAGGGACACCGGGCTCTTCTTCCCGATCGACCCGGGGGCGGATGCCTCGCTCGGCGGCATGGCGGCGACGCGCGCGTCGGGGACCAATGCCGTGCGCTACGGCACCATGCGCGAGAACGTGCTGGCCTTGACCGTGGTGATGCCCGACGGGCGCATCGTGCGCACCGCCAAGCGCGCGCGGAAGTCGGCGGCGGGCTACGATCTGACCCGCCTCTTCATCGGCTCCGAGGGAACCCTCTGCGTGATCACCGAGGTGACCTTGCGCCTTTACGGCATCCCCGAGGCGATCCTTGCCGCCGTGTGCCCTTTCCCGAGCCTCGATGCGGCCGTGCGCACGGTGATCCAGACGATCCAGATGGGCATCCCGATCGCGCGCATCGAGCTCGCCGATCCGCACGCGATGCGGGCGATCAACCGCTACTCCAAGCTCGATTATCCGGAATCCTTCACGCTCTTCTTCGAGTTCCACGGCAGCGAGGCGGGGGTCAAGGAGCAGGTCGAAATCGTCGAGGCGCTGGCCGCCGAGCGCGGGGTCAACGACTTCCGCTGGGCGCGGCGGCCGGAGGATCGCAACAAGCTGTGGCAGGCCCGCCACGACCTCTATTTCGCCTCGCTCCAATTGCGGCCCGGCTGTCGCGGCATCGCGACCGACGTCTGCGTGCCGATCTCGCGCCTCGCCGACTGCATCCTCGAGACCTACGAGGACATCGCCAAGGCCTCGATGCCGATCACGCTCGTGGGTCATGTGGGAGACGGCAACTTCCATCTCCTCTTCCTCATCGACCCCGCGAGCGAGGCCGAGCGGCATGAGGCCGAGACCTTGAACGAGCGCATGGTCATGCGTGCGCTCGCCATGGACGGCACCTCGACAGGGGAGCACGGCATCGGCATGGGCAAGATGGACTTTCTCCTGGCCGAGCACGGCGAGGGGGTGAGCGTCATGCGCGCGCTCAAGCGCGCGCTCGACCCGGACAACCTGATGAATCCCGGCAAGATGCTGCGCATGTAGAGCCGTACTCCCCGCCTCCGGAGAGGCCGCCATCTTCCACGTGCTGCAGCCCGCTTTCCACCGGTGCCGCTCGCCATAAAGTCGTCACAAGGCTTTCCTAGCATCCCGGAGCCGCGCTCGGCGCGCGCGGGGGCAGCGGCGACGGGCGTTTTCGTGGCACCGTCCTTGCGGCAATCTGCGTCTTGAGGTGGGGCCGTCCATCCCTCGGCGCCGGGGGCGGGCTGTCGAGGCGATCTCGGGAGGCGAGAGGTGAAGCATCTGCTGATCGGCCTCGGCGTCTTGTTGACGATCCTCGTCGCAGTGGCCCTCCTTGCCCCGAGCTTCGTCGATTGGAACCGCTACAAGGGCGAGATCACGCGGCGGGTGGAGGAGGCGACCGGCCGGCGGCTTACGATCGACGGCACGATCAGGCTCGCCCTCCTGCCGACGCCGCGCCTCTCGGTGAGCGAAGTGCGCATTGCCGGCCTGCCGGGCTCGACCGTTCCGGAGCTGCTGCGGCTCAAGGCGCTCGAGGCGCATATTGCTTTCGCGGGCCTCCTCGCCGGGCGAGTCCAGATCGAGAGCCTGGCCCTCATCGAGCCGCAGCTCGAGCTCGAGCGTCTTGCGGACGGGCGCGGCAATTGGCAATTGCCGCCGGCACGGGGTGCCGCCCCCCCGGCGGCGACACCGGGTGCCGCCGCGGACGCCGCGTCGCCGCCCCTACCCCCCTGGTTGCAGCTCGACCGCGTCACGATCGAGAACGGCGCCGTCGCCTACCGCGACGCCAAGTCGGGAAAGACGTGGTCGGTCGGCCAAATCGTCGGCGGCCTCAGCGCGGGCTCCCCCCTCGGTCCCTTCCGCGCCCAAGGCCACGCGCTCCTCGACAAGCTGCCGCTCACCATCGACGCTTCGCTCGAGCGTCTCGGCGGCAATCGGCCTGCAGGCGTGGGCCTGCGCCTCGGCATCACCGGCGCGCAGCTCGATTTCGGCGGGAGCGTGAGCGATGCCAAGGACGGTCCGGAATTCTCGGGCAAGCTGCGTGCGTCGAGCCCCAATCTCAGCGCCGCCGCCGCCGCTTTGGGCCTGGCGCAGCTTGCCGTGCTTCCCGCCGTCAACCAGAGCATGGCCTTCGAAGCGACGTTGAATACCGGCGGGCGGAAGCTCGTGTTGAGCCAGGCCTCGCTTCGCCTCGGGGAAAGCGGGGCCACCGGCAGCATCACCTATCAGCCGGGCGAGATCGGTCGTGCCGCGGCAACGCTCTCCCTCACCCGCGTCGATCTCGAGAAATGGCTGCCCCTCAAGCCGGCACCCGCGGCCGTGCCAGCCGCGGGGAGCAGCGCCGCGAGCCCGACCGCGGGTGCGGGGCCGATCTCCTTCATGCTGCCCGACGATATCGAAGCGACGCTCGACGTGGCGCTCGACGGAATTCTCTACAAAGGCGGGGTGGTGCGCCAGATCCGCTTCGGTGCCGCCCTCAACAAGGGCGAGCTGGCCCTCACCCAATTCACCGCGGAGCTGCCCGGCGGCTCGGACGTGACCCTCTACGGGGCGCTCAGAACGCCCCTGGGCAAGCCGCTTTTCACCGGCAATATCGAGGCCGCCTCGGACAACCTGCGTGCCCTTCTCGACTGGCTCAAGATCGACGTGCGCGCCGTGCCCGCCGAGCGGCTGCGCCGGCTCTCGCTGAGCTCGGCACTGCAGCTCGCGCCGGACCGGCTCCAGCTGCGCGACGTCGATGCCGAGCTCGATTCCTCGCATCTGGTCGGGGCGGCCACGGTCCTCCTCCAGGAGCGGCCCTCCTTCGGCGCGAGCGTGGCCGTCGACCGCCTCAATCTCGATGCCTACCTGCCGCAAACGGATGGCGCGAAACCGGCGGCGGCGCCGGCGGCCGCAGCCGCGGCCTCGGCCAACCCAGCCTTGGCGGCAGCGGCGGCCGGTGCCGCGAGCGACACGGCGCTGGCGCTGCTCGGCGGTTTCGATGCCAACCTGCGCCTGCGTCTCGATGAGCTCATCTATCGCGGCGAGCCCATTCGCGGCATCCATCTCGACGGCACCGTGGAGCGCGGTGCGCTCACTTTGCGCGAGGTCAGCGTCGACGATCTGGCCGGCGTCAAGGGCAAGGTCCAGGGCAGCCTGGTCGGGTCGGGCGGGGTGCCTACCCTCGACCTCTCCTTCGATCTGAGCGACGCCGAGCTTACGGGCTTGCTGCATTTTGCCGGCTGGAGGCCGGCGCTGCCTTTCGATCAGCTGGGTGCCGCAGCCCTCAAGGGGCATCTTGCGGGTGCCATCGACAAGCTGGCATTCGAGCTCAACGGGAGCCTCGTGGATGGCACCTTTAGGCTTGCCGGCACCGCCGGCAACGGCACGGCGGGGCCGCTCTATGACCTCGAGGTGAGTGCGAAGCAGCTGCATCTCGAGCGCCTCCAGCGCCTCTTTCCGAGCGATATGCCCGCGGCTGCCTTCGGCACGCTCGATCTCTCCGGCCATGTGAGCGGGGATGCCACCAAGATCGCGGTGACCGGTCTCAAGAGCCAATCCGCCCTGCTCGCCGCCGCCGGCGACATCAGCGTCGCCGAGTTTCCCCATATGCACACCCTCGCTCTGAATCTGGAGCTCAAGACGTCCCGTCTCGCAACCGTCCTCTCCCTGGCGGGCGTCAAGGCGCCTTCGGGTCTCGACCAGCTCGGTCGAGCCGATGCCGTCGTCAAGCTCAACGGCGATCGCAGCGGCTATGCGCTCGATGGCAAGCTCGCGGTGGGTGCGGGCTCGCTTGCGCTCGTGGGCCAGTCCGCGAGGAGCGAGGCAGGCCCCACCTTCGCGCTGACCCTCGATGCGGAGGAGCCCGAGCTCGCCCTGCTTCTGCAGGCACTCATGCCCGACTATCGACCGCTGGGGGCAAAGCTCGGCGCCTTTCAGCTGCACGCCAAGGCGGAAGGGAGTACTGACAAATTCGAGCTCACCGAGATTGCGGCCAAGCTCGGGACGATCGCACTCACGGGCAGTGCTGCGGCGACGCTGCAGGGAGCGCGGCCCAAGTTGTCGCTCAAGCTCGAGGCGAACGCCATCGAGCTCGATCCCTTCCTCCCGGCGGAGGCAGGCGAGCGCGCGCAAATCCGGCGCCCGCGCGGCCAGGCGGTCACCGCTGCGAGCCGCCGCTGGTCGACCGCCGCGCTTGAGCTCACTCCACTCACCGCGGTCGATGCCGACATCAGCCTCGCAGCTTCGGCCCTCAGTTACGGGCAATATCGCGTCGAGGGAGCGAAGCTCTCGGCCACGCTGGATAATGCCGTCCTCACGCTCGCCGGCTTGACCGGCACGCTCTATGGCGGCGAGCTCAAGATCGCCGGCACGCTCGCGGCGGCACCTGAGCCCAAGGCGAGCCTTTCGCTCCGCCTCGACGGCGCCAAGCTCGAGCAAGCCGGCCTCAAAGTCGGCCAGCTGAAGCTCAGCGAAGGCACGCTCGCGGCCTCTGCCGAGCTTGCCACGAGCGGGACGAGCGAACTGGCCCTGGTGCGCGGGCTCAACGGCAACGGCAGGCTCGACATGGAAGGCGGAACCATCCAGGGCCTGGACCTCGATACGGCCAACGCGCGTCTCGCCCGCGGCGGCCGTGTCGATATCTTCACGCTAGCGCGCGCCGCAGCCTCGGGTGGGGAGACGAAGCTCAAGCGGCTCGCCGGGACATTCGTCGTGAAGGATGGCGTTGCCGAGACCAAAGACCTGACGCTCGAGGCGGACGCCGCCCACGGCAAGGGCGATGGGAGCATCGATTTGCCGCGCTGGTACATGGAGTTCGAGGCCGGCTTCACACTCGCCGCCGCCGGCGACGCGCCACCCTTCTACATCAAGCTCAACGGTCCTCCCGACGCGCCGCGCAAGATCCTCGATTCCAACGCCTTCCAGGAATGGCTTACCAAGCGCGACGCGGCCGCCGCCCTCAAGACCTCGCGCAAGGGGGCCGCGGCACCGCCGCCGCCGCGGGCCGCCTCTCCCGACAGCATCATCGACAACATCATCAAGAAACTGCCGCCTGCACCCTAAGTCTCGGCTGAGCGGCGCTTGAGGGCCGCGAGCACGCAGAGGCGGGCCGCACTCGAGAGATTGCCGCTGCGGCCGCGGTCGATCTCCTCGATGAGGGCGGCCAAGGAGAGACCGCGCCCGGCCGCGATCTCCTTGAGCTCCGTCCAGAAGGCCGGCTCGAGCGAGACGCTCGTGCGGTGGCCGGCGATGGTGACCGAGCGTTTCCTGAGGCGTGCACTCACCCGCGCGGCCCCAGCATGCTCTTGGGCTGCACCCAGCGCTCGAATTCCTCAGGCGTGAGGTAGCCGAGCGCGACCGCGGCGGCCTTAAGCGTGGTGCCCTCCGCGTGCGCCTTCTTCGCGACCTTGGCCGCCTTGTCGTAGCCGATATGGGGATTGAGGGCGGTCACCAGCATGAGCGATTGGCCGAGGAGCTCGGCGATGCGCTTCTCGTTCGCCGCGATGCCGGCGACGCAATTGTCGGTGAAGCTGCGCGCGGCGTCGGCGAGGAGCTGGATCGATTGCAGGAGGTTGTAGATCATCACCGGCTTGAAGACGTTGAGCTCGAGATGCCCGCTCGCCCCTGCGATGGTGACGGTGACGTGGTTGCCCATGACCTGGACCGCGACCATGGTCAGGGCCTCGCATTGGGTCGGATTCACCTTGCCGGGCATGATCGAGGAGCCCGGCTCGTTCTCCGGCAGCACGAGCTCGCCGAGCCCGCAGCGCGGCCCCGAGCCGAGGAGGCGGATGTCGTTCGCGATCTTCATGAGCGAGCAGGCGAGCACGTTGAGCGCACCCGAAGCCTCGACGATCGCGTCGTGCGCGGCGAGGGCCTCGAACTTGTTCTTGGCGGGCAAGAAGGGAAGTCCGGTGATCGCGGCGAGCTCGCGGGCGAAGCGCTTGTCGAAGCCGCGCCGGGCGTTGAGCCCGGTGCCGACCGCCGTCCCCCCTTGGGCCACGCGATAGAGCCGCGGGAGGCAATCCCTGAGCCGCGCGATGCCGCTCTCGACCTGGGCCGCGTAGCCCGAGAATTCCTGGCCGAGCGTCAAGGGGGTCGCGTCCTGGAGATGGGTGCGCCCGATCTTGATGATGGCGGCGAAGGCGGCGGCTTTGGTCTCGAGGGCCGCGAGCAGATGGGTGAGGGCGGGGATGAGCCGGCGCTCGAGCTCGAGGGCGGCGGCGGCGTTCATCGCGGTCGGGAAGCTGTCGTTCGAGGACTGGCACAGGTTGACGTGGTCGTTCGGATGCACCGGGCTCTTGCTGCCGAGCTTGCCGCCGAGGAGTTCGTTGGCGCGATTGGCGATGACCTCGTTCGCGTTCATGTTGGTCTGCGTACCCGAGCCGGTCTGCCAGACCACGAGCGGGAAATGCTCGGCGAGCTTCCCTTCGATCACCTCGTCGGCGGCGCGCACGATGGCTTGGCCGAGGCGCTTGTCGAGGGCGCCGAGTGCCATGTTGGCAAGCGCCGCCGCTTTCTTCTCGAGGCCCAAGGCTGAGATCAATGCGGCCGGCATGCGCTCGCCGCCGATCTTGAAGTTCTCCAGGCTGCGCTCGGTCTGGGCACCCCAGTAGCGCTCCGCCGGCACCTCGATGGGTCCGAAGGAGTCGGTCTCGGTCCGCGTCCGCGCCTGCCCTGCCTTCGCCATGGTCAGCACTCCCGTCGCCAGAGGTCCTTGGGCCTTTAGCATGGGCCGAGGTTGCCGCCAAGCAAGGGGGCACGAATGTGTTTTCTCGCCGTCCTGGATTGCGTCGTCGGCTTCGCCTCCTCGCAATGACGCACGGGATGATGGGTCTCGTCATTGCGAGCCGAAGGCGAAGCAATCCAGCCTCCGGCAACGCGTCCTGAGTTGACGATGCGGCCGCTCAGAAATCGGGCTCGAAGCGCGGACCGCGGCCGCGGCGCCGATCGGCGCTCGACTTCACCCTCGCCCGTTTCGGCTTCTTCTTCGCATTGAAGCGCAGGCCCGCCTCATAGGCCTTCCGCGCCCAGCGGCAGAGCGCCTTGCCGTCTTTCCTGAGCTCGGCGGGCGCCTCCCAATAGGGGAGTGCGATCGTCTGGCCCTTGCGGCCTTCGTAGGTGATGGGACCGAGGCCGCGGCGCTCGAAGGGGCCGCGGGTCTTCTCGTCCGCCTTGAGGAAGAGGGTGCCGTCGAAGACGAGGGCGAAGATGGTGCCCTCGAGATAGAGGCCATGGCCGCCGAACATCCGCCGTGCCTCGACCGGGCCGAGCGGCAGCATGAGGGCGAGGAGCTGCGGGATCAGGCGGTCGGCGCGGGGCACGCGCGGGGCCTCGCCCTTACCGCGCGTTCCCGAGGAAGAAGTCGTTGCCCTTGTCGTCGGTCACGATGAAAGCGGGGAAATTCTCGACCTCGATGCCCCAGATCGCCTCCATGCCGAGCTCGGGATATTCGAGCAGCTCCACCTTGCGGATGCAGTCCTGGGCGAGGCGTGCGCCGGGGCCGCCGACCGAGCCCAGATAGAAGCCGCCGTAAGCCTTGCACGCGGCCACGAGTGCGGGGGAGCGATTGCCCTTGCCGACCGAGACGTAGCCCCCGCCGTTCTTCATGAGGAGCTCGGCGTAGGAGTCCATGCGCGAGGAGGTGGTCGGACCGAAGGAGCCCGAGGCGTAGCCCTTGGGCGTCTTGGCCGGTCCGGCGTAATAGATCATATGCTCCTTGACGTGCGCGGGCAGCGTCTCGCCGCGCTCGAGGCGCTCGGCGAGGCGGGCATGGGCGATGTCGCGCGCGACCGTCATGGGTCCGCTCAAAGCGAGCCGCGTGCGCACGGGATAGCGGCTCAACTGAGCACGGATCTCGGCCATGGGGCGCCGGAGATCGATCTCAATCACCTCGCCTCCGATCTCCGTCTCGCCCGGCTCGGGAAGATATTGCGCGGGATGGGTCTCGAGCTCCTCGAGGAAGACGCCGTCGGCCGTGATCTTGCCGAGGGCCTGGCGATCGGCGGCACAGGAGACGCCGATGCCGATGGGGAGGCTAGCCCCGTGACGCGGCAGGCGGATCACGCGCACGTCGTGCACGAAATATTTGCCGCCGAACTGGGCGCCGATGCCGAACTGCCGGGTGAGGGCCTTGATTTCCTCCTCGAGGGACCGGTCGCGGAAGGCGCGGCCCTGGGCGTTGCCCTCGCCCGGCAGTTGATCGAGGTAGCGGCAGCTCGCGAGCTTGACCGTCTTCAAGTTGAGCTCGGCCGAGGTCCCGCCGATCACCACGGCCAGGTGATAGGGCGGGCAGGCGGCCGTCCCGAGCGACTTGATCTTGCCCTCGAGCGACTTCATGAGCGCGCCCGGCCTGAGCGCGGCCGGCGTCTCCTGGAAGAGGAAGCTCTTGTTGGCCGAGCCCCCGCCCTTGGCGATGAAGAGGAAGCGATACTCCTCGCCCTCGCTCGCATAGATGTCGATCTGGGCCGGCAGGTTGCTCTGGGTGTTGGCCTCCGCGTACATGGAGAGCGGGGCCAGCTGGCTGTAGCGCAGGTTGGTCTCGCTCCAGGTCTTGAAGACGCCGCGCGAGATCGCCTCGCGGTCGTCGCCGCCGGTAAAGACGCGCTGACCCTTCTCGGCCATCACGATCGGCGTGCCGGTATCCTGGCACATCGGCAGCACCCGTCCGGCGGCGATCACCGCGTTCTTGAGGAGATCGAACGCCACGAAGCGGTCGTTATCCGACGCCTCGGGATCGTCGATGATCTGGCGCAGCTGCTGCAAGTGGGCGGGACGCAGGAGATGGGAGATGTCGTGGAACGCCTCGCCCGCAAGCCGGGTCAGGGCCGCGGGATCGATCTTGACCATGCGCCCCCCCTCGAAGGAGGCGAGGCTCACGTGGTCGGCGGTGAGCTTGCGGTAGAGAGTGCGATCCTCGCCGAGCGGAAAAAGTTCCTGATAGACGAAATCCGTCATGACACCCCGAAGAACGCCGCATCAGCGAGATGGCGCGGGTGCCGCCAATATCACTTCTTGCGGAAGGCGTCGAGGGCGACCACGCGCCCCGGCTTGTCGCTCGCCTCCACGCCCGCAACCGCGGGCAGCCCGGCCGCGGCACCGCCCGCCAGCACCTCGCCCTTGAACTGCAGGCCGAAGCGCACCGAGGGATCGACGAAGCCGGTCAAGGCCGCGAAGGGAATGCGCAGGCGCTCGTGCACCTTGTTGAAGCTGAGCGTCACCTCGAAGGCGTCCGGCTCCACCTCGAGCCCCCAGAACTGGTATTGGAGCACGATGGTCATCTCGTCCGGATATTGCGCGCGCAAGTGCTCGGGCAGCACCACGCCGGGGGCGGCGGTGCGGAAGGTGACATAGAAGTGGTGGTTGCCCGGAAAGCCGTTCTTCGCCACTTGCGTCAAGCACCGGCGCACCACGCCGCGCAAGGCGTCCTCGACCATCCGGTCGTAACGGAGCGGCTCGCTCCTCGTCGCCATGCCTTCCCCCCGCCTTGGTTGCGCCCTCTTCATGGGGCGTGAAGTGGAGGGCTTCTGTTGCCAGGCGCCCTCCGGACCCCGCCTCGGCGTGCGACGGCCGAGGACTTGATATTTAGGCTAACCAGCCGCCCTTAGGCAGCGAGGCGAGCCTCCGCGTAGTTGTCGTTGGCAACTATGCTATGGCCCGATAACGGCGGAACCATGCCGAGCGAAAATCGCACCTTTAGCCACGCGTCGATCCTAGTTCGCCCCCATCGCTGCCTCGCGGCCGCATCGCCCGGCCGGGAGGCCTGTCCGCTGATGGTGGAGGCGCCGGGTACTGCCCCCGGGTCCGCACTGGTTATTACGTACGACGTTTATCGCCATAGCCGGGTCGCCCCGGCGAATGTGAATATAGGGATGACGGGGCTATTTGCAAAGCGCTTAGCACCGACTGCGGCAGGTGTTGGCACCGCCGTCCCCCGGCAGGTTGGACAATGACTGGGTGCTTGCTAGGATAGACCCACGACATCTTGCGGGTGCGGGGCGCAGCGACTCGAGCGCCGCCGGCACTCCGGAAGGAGACCGCCATGGCCTTGAGCCGCGAGCAGCAGGCCGAGATCGATGCGCTCCGCGCCGAGGCGAGCGAGACGCGCCGGGCGAGCGTTGCCGCGCTCGAGGAGATTCTCTATCAGCCGATCGCGGTCCTCGATCACGGCTTCATCCGCGTCATCGATTATATGGGCGACGACGGTGCCGTCGTGCAGGCGGCCCGCGTCTCCTACGGCAGGGGTACCCGCAAGGTCTCGGAGGACCGGGGCCTGATCAACTATCTCATGCGCCACCGCCACACCACCCCCTTCGAGATGTGCGAGATCAAGTATCACGTGAAGCTGCCGATCTTCGTGGCGCGCCAATGGATCCGCCACCGCACCGCCAACGTCAACGAGTACTCGGCGCGCTACTCCATCCTCGACAAGGAGTTCTACGTCCCCGCCCCGGCGCAGCTCGCGACCCAATCGAGCAGCAACCGCCAGGGCCGGGGTCATGTGCTCGCGGGCGAGGAGGCGAGGCGCGTGCTCGCCCTCCTCAGCGAGGACGCGGAGCGCTGCTACGCGCATTACGTCGAGATGCTCAACGAGGACGAGGCGGGCAATGCCCTCGATACCGGCCGCGACGGCCTCGCGCGCGAGCTCGCGCGCATGAACCTCACGCTCAACGTCTATACCCAATGGTACTGGAAGACAGATCTCCACAATCTCCTGCATTTCCTCTCGCTCCGCGCCGACGCCCATGCGCAATACGAGATTCGCGTCTATGCGGAGGCGATGCTGGAGACGGTCAAGCGCTGGGTGCCGCTCGTCTACGACGCCTTCGCGCAATACCGCGTGGGCGGGGCGCAGCTCTCGGCCGCGGCGCTCGCGGTGGTCAAGCGCCTCGTCCGCGGCGAGCGGGTCGAGCAGGGGGGAAGCGGGCTCTCCCCGCGCGAGTGGCGCGAGCTGATGGCAACGCTCGGGCGCGAGGGGTGAGCGGGGGCCCGCCTGCGTCCCCTCGGCCGAAATTGCCGCGTTACTGAATGACGATGCGCGGTGCCCTGCGTCCGAGCTCTCCGAGCGATTCCCGGGCCTTCTCCCACACCCGTGTCGCGATCTGGACGTAGACTTTCGCGTGGGCACTTTCGGGATGGGAGACCACGATCGGCTGGCCGCCGTCGGAGGTCTCGCGGATGACGATGTCGAGGGGGATCTCGCCCAGGAACTCGGTGCCGAGCCGCTCGGCCTCGCGCCGCGCCCCGCCGTGGCTGAAGATCTCGCTGCGCGTGCCGCAATGGGGACAGAGGTAGTAGCTCATGTTCTCCACGATGCCGAACACCGGCACGTCCACCTTGCGGAACATGTTGAGGCCCCGGCGCGCATCGAGGAGGGCGATGTCCTGGGGCGTGGAGACGATCACGGCTCCCGTGAGCGGCACTTGCTGGGCAAGCGTCAGCTGGGCATCGCCCGTGCCCGGGGGCATGTCGACGACGAGCACGTCGAGCTCGCCCCACTCGACCTCGCGCAGCATCTGCTGGATGGCACTCATCACCATCGGCCCGCGCCAGATCATCGGCGTGTCCTCGGGCACCATGAAGCCCATGGACATGCAGAAGATGCCGTAGCCCTCGAGCGGCTTGAGCTTGCGCCCCTCGGCCGTGCCCGGCCGCCCCGTGATGCCGAGCATGCGCGGCATCGAGGGCCCGTAGATGTCCGCATCGAGCACGCCGACCCGCAAGCCGAGCGTCTTGAGTGCCAAGGCAAGATTGGCGGCGGTCGTGGATTTGCCCACCCCGCCCTTCCCGCTCGCCACGGCGACGATGGCAGCCACCCCCGGCACGCTCGCCTTGGCGGATGCCGGCGCCCTCGTGCCGGCGTGCCGTGCCGGTGCCGGTGCTGCCGCCGTGCCCTCGCGCTCCGCGGTCAGCACCGCCGTCACCGAGGAGACCCCGGCAAGCTTGAGCACGGCCGCCTCGGCCGCCTTGCGGAGCGGCTCCATGTGGGGCCCCTTCTTGGCCTCGACGTCGATCGCGAACCCGACGTTGCCCTCGCGCACGACGACGCCGGAGACCATGCCGAGGCTGACGATGTCGCGCTTGCGCTCAGGCTCGATTACGGCCTTGAGCGCCGTCAAGACCTCTTGCTCCGTGATGCGGGCCATGCCTGAAACTCCGCGTCGTGGCTGACATCGTCGGGGCGGTGCGGCTTTGGTTTGCACCGCCTGCCCGGCTGCCCTATTCTGCCCGCTGTCATATAGGGCCAAAGCACTTCTTTGCAAAGCCGGCGCGCGGCGCCCGACGTGACCGAATTTCGTTTTCGAGGTAGTGCCAGATGCCGTGGAGCAATCAAGGCGGGGGCGGTGGTCCGTGGGGTGGTGGCGGGGGTGGGGGCGGCCCCGGTCCCTGGGGACGCGGTCCCTCGGGCCCGCAGCAGCCCAACCTCGAGGACATCATCCGCCGGATCCAGGATCTGCTGCGGCGCTGGCTCCCCGGTGGGGGGCGGAATACGCGCATCATCCCCATCCTCATCATCGTGGCCCTCGGCCTGTGGATGCTCACCGGCCTCTACAGGGTGCAGCCCGACGAGGAAGGCATCGCCCTCATCTTCGGCCGTGTGGTCGCGAAGACCCAGCCGGGGCTCCACCTCAACTTTCCCCCGCCCATCGGCCACGTCTATACGCCCAAGGTGACGCGCGTGAACCAGGTCGAGATCGGCTTCCGCAGCGGGGCCGAGATCGGCCGTCCCGGCGTGCTGCGGGACGTCGACCAGGAAAGCCTCATGCTGACGGGCGACGAGAACATCATCGACATCAAGGCGGCGGTGTTCTGGGTGATCGATGACGCGAGCAAGTATCTTTTCAATATCCGCAATCCCGAGGGCACGGTGAAGGACGCCTCCGAGGCGGCCATCCGCGAGATCATCGGACAGACCAACTTCGAGGTCGCCTACACCCAGGGGCGCAAGACGATCGCCATCGAGGCGCCGAAGCTCATCCAGAAGATCCTCGACAGCTACGATGCCGGCATTCGCATCACCCAGGTGGCGCTCCAGGCGATCGATCCGCCCAAGGAGGCGAAGGGCGCCTTCCTCGACGTGCAGACCTCGCGCGAGGACAAGGAGCGCGCCATCAACGAGGCGCAGGGCTACCTCAACGAGGTGACCCAGAAGGCCCAGGGCCAGGCGGAACAGATCACCAAAGCGGCGGATGCCTACAAGGCCGAGCGCATCAACCAGGCGAACGGCGACTCGCAGCGCTTCCTCCTCATCTACCAGCAATATCAGCAGAACAAGGAAGTGACCACCCGCCGCGTCTACCTCGATACCATGGAGAAGATTCTGGGCGGGATGAACAAGGTGCTGATCGCCAAGGACGCGGGGGGCTCCGGCGTGTTGCCCTACCTGCCGCTCGACGAGCTCATCAAGCGCCAGCCGCAACCGAGCCAGCCGAAGGGAGCGCAGCCATGAGTCGCGGCGGCCTTCTCGGACTCGGCGTAGGGCTCCTTCTCTTCCTCGTCGTGGTCTTCTCCTCGATGTTCACGATCGAGCCTTGGCAGCAGGCGCTCGTGCTCCAGTTCGGCGAGGCGCGGCGGGTGGTCGACCAGCCCGGCCTCTATTTCAAGCTGCCGCTCATCCAGTCGGTCACCTACTTCGACAAGCGCGTGCTGGACCTCGACGCCCGCTCGCCCGATGCCACCACGCTCGATCAGAAGCAGCTCCAGATCGATGCCTACGCGCGCTATAAAATCATCAACGCCTTGGCCTTCTATCAGGCGGTGAACAACGAGCAGGGGGTCGAGGCGCGGCTCGGCTCCGTCATCAATTCCACGCTTCGCAACGTGATCGGCGACGTGCCGCTCCTGACGCTGCTTACGCCCGAGCGCGGGGCGCTCATGCAACGCATCACGCAAGTCGTCGACCACGAGGCTCAGGGCTTCGGCATCAAGGTGCTCGACGTGCGCCTCAAGCGGGTCGATCTGCCGGAGGCGAACATGCAGGCGGTGGTGCACCGGATGCAGACCCAGCGCGGCCAGGAGGCGCGCAAGATCCGCGCCGAGGGCGACAAGGAGGCCCGCAGAATCCATGCCGACGCCGACTTGCAGGAGCGCGTGATCCTCGCCGAGGCGCGCAAGCAGGCGGAGATAACGCAGGGCCAAGGCGATGCCGAGGCCCAGCGCGTCTACAACGAGGCCTACGGCAAGGATGTGCAGTTCTTCGACTTCTGGCGCTCCTTGCAGGCCTTGACGGTGGCGCTGCCGAAGGACAGCACCACTTATGTGGGGCCGCCCGAGGGCGATTTCTTCCGCTACTACGGCAACATGAACGGTGCGGCGCCCGCCACCGCACCAGGTGCGGCACCCGCCAAGCCCTAGCCGGTCGTATGGCGAGCACCCCGATCAGGCGACCCCAGTGGCCGATTTCCTGACGGCATTCGGCCTCGTGCTGGTGATCGAGGGCGTGCTGTACGCGCTCTTTCCGGGGGTTGTGCGGCGCATGTTGGCGCTCTTGATCACCCAGCCGCCGGTCGCGGTGCGCGCGGCCGGCCTCGCCGGTGCGGCACTCGGCGTGGTCATCGTCTGGCTGGTGCGCGGCTAGCGGGAGGGACGAGCGGTGCCATGCGGGGTGCCGCCTCACGCGCAATTGCCTTGATTCTGCCGCATACTGGCGTCAAATCATTCCCCAATCGCCACATTGGGATCATACTCGGCGCCGAGGGACGCTTGGGCCGGTGCTGGAGCAACGGAGAAAGACAAGTGAAGGAAGTCATTGAAGGCATGGCACCCGGACAGGCGGAGCCGGGGCCGCAACGCCGGCGCGGGCGCGCCTGCGCTTGGCTGGTGTGGAGCGCTGCCGCCTTCGCCCTGCTCTGGAGTGCCGCCGCCGAGGCCAGGGGCCCGGGCGACAGTTTCGCCGACCTGGTCGAGAAGCTGATCCCGGCGGTCGTCAATATCTCGACCACGCAGACGGTGAAGGGGCAGGAGCAGCCCGGCGTCGAGGTGCCGCAGTTTCCGCCCGGCTCGCCGTTCGAGGAATTCTTCAAGGAGTTCTTCGATCGCCAGCAGCGCGAGCAGCGTGCCCGCAAGGTGACCTCGCTCGGCTCGGGCTTCATCATCGACCCGGCCGGCTATGTCGTCACCAACAACCACGTGATCGCGGACGCCGACGAGATCACCGTCATTCTCGAGGACGACGACAACACCAATCTCAAGGCCAAGGTCGTCGGGCGCGACAGCAAGACCGACCTGGCATTGCTCAAGGTCGAGGCGAGCCACCCGCTCCCCGCGGTCAAGTTCGGCGATTCCGACAAGGCGCGCGTGGGCGACTGGGTCGTTGCCATCGGCAACCCCTTCGGGCTCGGCGGCACGGTCACGGCCGGCATCCTCTCGGCCCGCGCGCGCGAGCTCAACTCCGGTCCCTACGACGACTTCCTGCAGACCGACGCCGCCATCAACAAGGGCAATTCGGGCGGCCCGATGTTCAACATGGCGGGCGAGGTGATCGGAGTGAACTCGGCGATCTACTCGCCGACGGGCGGCAGCGTGGGCATCGGTTTCGCCGTGCCCTCCTCGCTGGCCAAGCCGGTCATCGATCAGCTGCGCAAATACGGCCATACCAAGCGAGGCTGGCTGGGCGTGCGCATCCAGACCGTCACGGAAGAGATCGCCGAGACCATGGGGCTGCCGAAGCCTATCGGCGCGCTCGTGGCCAGCGCGAGTGCCGGCGGACCGGCGGCGCAGGCCGGCATCCAGGCGGGCGACGTCATCCAGGAGGTGAACCGCCAGGCCGTACGCAGTCCCGCCGACGTGCGCAATGCCCTGAATGCCTCCGGCGGGCACACGCCGGTGCTGCTGATCAATCGCGGCGGCCAGACCATCTTTGTGCCGGTGCCCTTGAGCTAGCGGGGTGTCCCACGAGAGACTTGAGAATCGCTCCCTCGCGTCCGTGGCTCTGCCCGGAGCGGGGCCCGGAGGGCGCCCGGTCAGCAAGCGATAGGCGGGACGGCATACCAGTTGAAGCGGTGTTCCAGGCGGCCCTTTTTTCGCTAGAATTGAAAGATTGCCGCTCAAGCCGCCGCACGTGATCGCGATTTATCCTGGATCGTTTGACCCGATTACCAACGGTCACCTCGATCTGATCCAGCGCGGCTCGCGGCTGTTCGACCGCCTGATCGTCTCGATTCTGCGGAACGAAAACAAGCGGCCGCTCTTCTCCGTCGAAGAACGCATGGAAATGCTGCGCGAGGTGGTCGCCATCTACGACAACGTGGAGGTGGACTGTTTCGACGGCCTGCTGGTGGATCATGCGACCGCGCACTCGGCCACGGTTCTCCTGCGCGGCATCCGGGCAATATCGGATTACGAGTTTGAATTGCAGATGGCCCTGATGAACCGGCGGCTTCGGCCGGAGCTGGAAACCATTTTCATGATGTCGCACGAAGCATACTCGTTCATCAGTTCGCG
>DATJAC010000181.1:0-8183 GCA_035516655.1 Alphaproteobacteria bacterium
GAAGGGCAGAAGGTGTCGTTCGAGATCGAGCGCGGCCGCGACGGGCGCGTCTCCGCCGTCAACCTCGCGGCGGCGTAACCAGCCGACCCGCTGACCCAGGACGACCGCGGCACCACCTCAAGAGGGGTGCCGCGGCCCTCCGCACGCCGGCACACCTCAGCGCGCGGCCGCTTTGCCGGAAAGCCGCTTCACCATGAAGATGCGGCGATAGCCCTCCTCCTCGCCGCGGTGCGTCTCCTCGAAGCCGAGATGCTCGTAGAGGCGAACGTTCTCGACCATCACTGCATTGGTGTAGAGGCGCAGCTCGCCGAGACCGGCAAGCGCTGCCTGGCGCTCGGCGAAGGCGACGAGTGCACGGCCGAGACCTTTGCCCTGATGCGCTGGATCGACGGCGACGTTCTCGAGGAAGAGATGATCGGCTGCCGGGATCAGCACGAGCACGCCGGCAACATCCCCGCCGCTCTCGACGACCGAGACGGATCCCTCGGCTACCTGGCTGCGGTAGTCGGCGAGCATGGGTGCCGGTGGGCGGTCCATGCGCGGGAGATAGAGCTCGTAGGCGCGGCGTACGATGCGCTCGATCGCGGGCACATCGGCGGCCCTGGCCGCCCGGATCGCCGGTCGTTCGGGCAAGGGCGTCATGGTGGGCACCTCACAAGGCGGTTCCGGAGAATGCTACCCCATTCCTCGCCCGGCAGCGGACCCTCGGGCACCCTCCCGACGTTCGAGGCTGGCCGAGCGACTTCCGGTCATGTAGGGTTTAGCGGTTAGTTGCCTCCCTCTGCGCAGGGCCGCGGCCGGCAGGCGCTGAGGGCGCATCTCTTGTCCGCCGGGACGCCGTTGAAGCTCGCACGAATCGGCATCTTTGGGTTAGCACTCCTGCTGGGGATGCTTGGCGGCTGCGCCAAGGTGGGCCTCCCGCAGGCCGAATTCTGCGAGCGGATCGCGCGCATCCTCTTCACGCCGGCAGCCATCGCGACCCTTGAGAGTAAGATCGACGCCCGCAAGGAGCACGGGGTGACCACCCATGTGACCCTCAATCCCGCCGGCGGGGCAGCCGAGACGCATGAGGTCGATTGCGCCTTCGCCGGCGGTCCCGGCAGCACCAACCAGCTCGAGCTCATCGCGGTCTCGACCGACGTCGAGGGGCGCCTCGACGCCGTCCACATGGCGATGCTCGACTTCGTGCTCGAGCACGAGCGCAACGTGGCCACGGCGCGGCTCGGCGGCGAGCCCCGCCCGTCGCAAAGGGCAGCACCAAGCTCGCCCCGGGTCGAGACCCTCTATTTCCTCCAGCAGCTCGTCAACGGCTCGACCCTCGGCTGCGTCGTCGCGCTGATCGCCATCGGCTACACGCTCATCTACGGCATCATCGGCGTGATCAATCTTTCCTTCGGCGAAATCTACATGATCGGCGCCGTAGGCTCGGCCATCACGGTGTGGCTGTTCCTGCTCTCGGGGCTCGATTCCTACGTGCTCAGCGTGCTCTTGACGCTGCCGCTGATCATGGCGCTCACCGCCGGCTACAGTGTCGCGACCGAGCGGCTCGTGTTCCGGCCCCTGCGTCAATCGAGCACCCTCATGCCGCTCATCGCCTCGATCGGGCTTTCGCTCGTCCTGCAGAACTACGTCTTTCTGGTCGACGGCGCGCGCAACTACTGGCTGCCGGTGCGTGCGCCGGACGGCATCGTTCTCGCGGAGGCCGACGGCTTCAGCCTCTATGTCAATCTCGAGCAGGGTGCCGTGCTGGCGTTGACGGCGCTCTTAGCCGGCGGAACCTGGTATCTCCTGGCGCAGACACCCTTCGGACGAGCGCAGCGCGCCTGCGCGCAGGACCGGCGGACGGCCGTCCTCCTTGGCGTCGACGCGGATCTCGTCATTGCCGCGACCTTTGGCCTGGGCGGGGCCCTGGCTGCCGCGGGCGGACTCGTTGTCGCGAGCTATTACGGGGGGGCCAACTTCGCGATGGGCCTGGTCATGGGCCTCAAGGCGCTGACGGCCGCGATCGCGGGCGGCATCGGCAATTTCAAAGGAGCGCTCCTGGGAGGCTTCCTGGTCGCCTATCTCGAGACCTTTTGGGCCGCCTATCTGCCGGGGGCATACCGCGAGCTTGCGGTATTCGCGCTGCTCATCGTGATTCTCATTTTCCGCCCTCAAGGGCTGCTCGGCGAGGACTAGCGCCCTCCGGTGCTCCGCTGCGGCATGCCGGCGCGCAGGCGCCCGCCTCAAAGCTTCTGAGCGGCCCCGTCCTGCCAGACATAGAGCGCATAGCGCGGAGACTTGAGGTCCCCCTTCGCGTCGAAGCTGAGCGGCCCCAAAACCGTATCGAACTCGCCTTCGCGCAAGGCCTTGGCGACGGCGGTGGTGTCGAGGGACTTGGCGCGCTCCGCCGCCTCGGCGAAGACCTGGACGGCGGCATAGGCGTAAAGCGTATAGCCTTTGGCATCCAACCCGAAGGTCGCGAGGGCTTCGATGGCATGCTGCGCCTCCGGCACCGAACGCGGATCGGGGAGCGAGGTCATGAAGGTTCCGTTGGCGTCCGCACCGGCGACTTTGGCGAATTCGCCCGACATGAGCGCGTCCCCGCCGCCGAAGGCGGCGGTGAGCCCCTCCTTGCGCGCCTCGAGGAGGAGCTTGGCCCCCGCTTGGGCGTAGCCGCCGTAGACGATCACCTTGATGCGGTGCCCCTTGAGACGGGCGACGACGCTCGCGAAGTCGTCGCTGTCGGGATGCAGCGTTTCCGTCGCCGCCGGGTGCACCCCTTTCTCGACGAGCGCAGCCCGGGTCGAGGCGACGACGTTCCTGCCGTAAGGCGTGCCGTCGCCGACGAGCGCTATGGCCGCACCCGGGTAATGCTCGAGGATGTGCCCGGCGAGGAAGGCACCCTGCATGTCGTCGCGCGGCACCACGCGGAAGACATCGGTGTTGCCGCTCTCGGCCGCCGCGTCGGTCAGCTCCGCGCTGCTCGACGCCGGCGAGATCATCAGGGTGTTCGCAGCCCCATAGACAGGTGCCGCGGCCATCGAGGAGACCGAGCAGAAATGCCCCACCACGACGGCCACCTTCTCGGCGACCAGTCCTGCGGCAAGTCCGGCGGCGCGCTTGCTGTCGCAGGGGTCGTCGGCCCCGCGCATCGTGAGGACATGGCCGAGCAAGCCGCCCTTGGCGTCGATGTCCTGTTCGGCCTGCTGCACACCTGCCCGCAGCTCGCCGCCGATGCCGCTATAGGGCCCGTGCGTCGGCCCAACCACGGCGATCGTAATGGGCGGCTGGCTCTCGAACATGCTGCTTATCCCGCTGCCGATGCCGAGGTCCGAGCATGCCGGGAGGAGGGCGGGAAGGAGGAGGACGAAGAGGGGTCTGGCGAGGGATCGCATCGTATTTTGCCCGCATCGCTGTTGCTATGGGGAAGCCTAGCACGGTTGGCGCGCGCGGGCACTTGCCGCGTTGCATCGAAAATCGGGGGTTCCGGAGCAAGAAGCGGATGGCGAAGCCGGTCCCGGGGGTGCCACGGTCGCCCGTAGAACGGCAGGGGGACGGTGCGCCATGGCGGTTGGCCCGAGAATGGGCGGGGTGGAATGGGTCCTACTGCTGACGCTCTCGCTGCTGTGGGGTGCTTCGTTCTTCTTCGCCAAGGTGATCCTTGCGGCGTTGCCGCCCTTGACCCTGGTGCTCGGGCGCACGGGGATCGCCGCGGCAGCGCTCGTCATCGGCATGCACGTCGCCGGCCATCGCTTTCGCGGCGGTGCAGGGATGGTGCGGGCCTACCTCGTCATGGGGGCGCTCAACAACGTGCTGCCGTTCACGCTTTTTTCCTGGAGCCAGACCGAGATTGCGAGCGGGCTGGCCTCGATCTTGAATGCCCTGACGCCGCTCTTCACGGCTTTGCTCGCCCATCTCTTCACTCGGGACGAGCGGCTCACGCCCGGCAAGCTGGGCGGCATTCTCGTCGGCCTGACGGGTGCCGTCGTCATGATCGGTCCCGGGCTCCTCGCCGGGCTCGGACGCCATGTGCCGGCCGAGCTCGCGGCCGTAGCCGCTACCGTGTGCTATGCCTTCGCCGGGCTCTACGGGCGCCGCTTCAAGGGAGATCCGCCGATCGTGACCGCGGCGGGCCAGCTCGCGGCGAGCGCCTGCGTGATGCTGCCGGCGGTCCTCCTCCTCGATCGGCCGTGGCAGCTCGCCCCGCCGGGTGCCGCGATCTGGGCAGCCCTTGTCGCCATGGCGCTTCTCAGCACCGCACTGGCCTATGTCCTCTATTTCCGCATTCTCGCCCGTGCCGGGGCTACGAACGTGCTCCTCGTCACCTTCCTCATGCCGCCGACGGCACTGCTTCTAGGTGCGGTTGTTCTCGGCGAGCGGCCCGAGGCGGGAGAGCTCGCGGGCATGGGGTTGATCTTCGTCGGGCTTGCCCTTGCCGACGGCCGCCTTCTCCGCGTGCTGCGCGGCAGAGGGCGCCCGCACCGGCCCGACAAGGAGGGCCCCGTTCAGGTCGCGGACGGCAGGACGTAGAGCGCTATTCCCGCGTAGAAGCAGGCGCTGCCGGCGACCACGCAGAGGTGCCAAAGGGGGTTGCTGAACGGGAGCGCCTTGGCACGGTAGAAGAGCAGGCCGCCTGTGTAGGCGAGCCCGCCCGCCGCGAAGAGCACAAGCGGGGCGGCACCGAGGGTCTCGTAGAGGGTCCTCGCCCACGCCAAGGAGAGCCAGCCCATGGCGAGGTAGAGCGGAATGGAAATGCGATGAAAGCGCGGGCCCATCGCCAGGCGCAGGCCCGCTCCCAAAAGCGCCAGCGTCCAAATCGCGGCGAGGAGGAGCCAGCCCGCGTGCCGCCAGAGCGCTAAAATCGCGATCGGGGTGTAAGTGCCGGCGATCAAGATGAAGATCGTGCAGTGATCGACGGCGCGGAAGATGCGCTTCAGGCGCCCATGCCAAATGCCGTGGTAGAGGGCCGAGGCGAGAAACGCCACGATGAGCGAGACGCCGTAGACGATCGCGCCTGTGAGGGCTGCGGCACCCGGTCCGGCGCGCACGAGAAGAAAGGCGAGACCCGCCGTGCTTGCGAGCGCGGCAGCGCCTTGAATTGCCGCACTCGCATACTCCTCCGTCAAGGAGCGCGCGCTTACGATGGCCCCCGCCTGTGCCTGCTCCTCGCTCATCCGCCGCCCTTCGCCCTCCCAAAAGGCTCCCTGCGGGCGCCCTGTCCCCGTTAGTTTGACATGGGGCACGGTCGCGGGGGAAGCAACGGCGCTAGGGTTGTGCCGTCGCGAGATAATGGTAATCGTAGGCGCGGCGGAAGCCGGCCTTGCGGTAAAGTGCCAATGCCGGTGCGTTTGTGGCCTCGACCATGAGGGCGAGGCGCCGAGCACCCAGGGCGCGCGCCCAGTCCTGAAGCGCCGACAACACGTGCTCCGCGAGGCCGCGCCTGCGGCAGGCGGGGAGCGTGCGCACCGCCGAGATTTGCACGCACGTCCTGGTCGCTATCGCGAGCGCCGTGCTCGCCGTCCTGCCGTCGAGCGCGACGGCGGCGAAGACGTGCGGGGCCGCGATGCGGGCCAAGAGGCCGCGCACTGCTTTGCCCTCGGCGGCACTTGCAAGCCCGTCCTCGTAGCAGGCGAGCCACCCTGCACTCGGGCGTTCGTCGAGAGAGAGGGTCACGCCGGTGCCGCGAGGCGGTGCCGCACCGGTCGAGCCCGTCTCGGCCACCAGCACGTGGCTCGCACCTTCGCGCGAATAACCCCGGTCGGCGAGCGCTTGGGGGAGTTCGCCAGGTGCTGCGGCACGGGTGATCCTGAAGCACGGGCGCAGGCCCGCCTCGCGGTAGAGCCGTTCCGCCGCCTGGATGCCGGCGGCAAGCGGCCGATGGGGCTGCCAGGCGAAGGGCCAGACGCTGTTGGGCCGGCGCGTGGCACCGCGGTCGAGCCCGCAGCGCCAGCCGTGGAGATCGACGACCCGCTCCGGCGGCCAGCCGAGGTAGAGCTCGTCGTCGAGCGCGCGGATCGCCGGCGCCGGAAAGCTCGCCACTCGGCTCGAGCAGCGGCCGGCACTCATGCTCGGCCAGCGTGCACGGGGAGGACGCCCGCATACGCGGCACTATGATCGCCCGCGAAGTTCTCCATCGAGCTCTTGGTGAGGAGCGTGCGCGCCGAAGGCTCGACGTGCGTGATGGAGCGCTCGGAGGGCCCCTCGTACCAACGGATGTTGAAGGCGCATTGCCGGGGATAGAAGGCGATTTCCGCATAGTGCTCGATGTGGTCCTTGAGCCACCAGGCGAGCGCCTTGAAGTCCCCGCTCCGCTCGTAGTGATCGAGGTAGCCGGGAATCACCAGCGAGACGGTGGCGCCGATGTGGCCCGCGGCATCGCGTTGATCCCAGATGTGGCGCGCGCGGTTGAACTCGTTCTCGCCGCAAAAATAGGCCAGGTCCCCTTGCTTGAGACGCTCGTTGCAGTAGCCGTTGACCGACGGCGAGCGATAGGCGCTACGGATCGTGATGTGTCCCAGCCCTTGCCGCATCGGCTCGAGGACGAGACGGCAAAGCTTGCTGCCCGCCTCGATGGCAAGCTCGGGATCGTCGGGAATATTCGGCATGCCGTGGAAGTTGGCGACCTCGCTGTAGAGCATCTCGCGCATGAAGAAGTGCTCGGATAGACGCACCCTTCCGAGCTCGGTGAGCTCGGCAACCGATTGGGGCTTTTTCATAGCGTTCTTCCCTCTTTGCGGCGGTCGGACACGAAGGGCGTCGTGCCCGCGAGGCCATGGACATTTGCGGGCGGGGCTCCTAACCTTTCGCGCGCAATATGCCGCGAGAGGAAGGGAGCCTTCATCATGAGCCGCAAGAATGGCCGCATCGCCCTGCTCGTATCATGGGCAGGCGTGGCACTGGGTGCAATGTTCCTTGCGAGTGCCGCCGTCCCCGCGTGGGCGGGCATGCTCGACGAGCTGAAATCGGGCAGCAAGACGCTCATCGTCGGCACCGACGCGACCTTCCCGCCATTCGAGCAAACCTCGACGAGTGGGGAGAAATCGGGCTTCGATATCGACATGGTGAACGCCATCGCGGAAAAGATCGGTATCAAGAAGCTCGAATTCCGGCAAGTGCCGTTCGGCCAATTGGTTCCCGGGCTGCAGGCGAACCACATCGACCTCGCGGCGTCGGCCATCTACATCACCGACGAGCGCAAGAAGGTCGTGGACTTCTCCGAGCCCTATTTCACCGGCGGCCTCAGCGTCATGCTCAAGCCCGGCGAGACCGGCATCACGAAGCCCGAGGACCTCGACGGCAAGCGCATTTCGGTCCAGGTCGGCACCAAGTCGGTCGACTACCTCAAGCAGCGCTTCCCCAAGGCCGAGCTCGTCATCGCACAGACCAACGACCAGATGTTCCAGGCGCTCCCGAGCGGCCGGGCGGACGTGGTCGTCACCGGCTATCCCGCCGCGCGCTACTACATCAAGACGCACGGCGACGCCAAGCTCGCCAGTTTCCTGCTGACCAACGAAGTGTACGGCTATGCGGTGCGCAAGGAGGACAAGGACGTGCTCGCGGCGCTGAACGCGGCGCTTGCGGCACTGCAGAAGGACGGCACCGTGAAGCGCTTGAGCGAGAAATGGTTCGGCGCAAGCCCGTGAGCCCGGCTTGGGGCAGCACCGCGTGATGCTCGATCGTTGCGTCCGCTCGACGACGGAATTCATCATGATCGGCTGACGGTCCGGGCCGGCGGCCCGGAGCAGACCGGCGGGGTCGGAACAGCAGGGCGAGGCCTGACATGACGGCGCTCGGGCTCGAGACTATTATCAATTCGTTCCCTTTTCTTCTCGCGGGTGCGGCCCGGACGATCGAGGTCGTGGTCCTCGCATTGGCCCTCGGCATTCTTTGCGGGCTCGCCGGCGGCTTTGCCAAGCTCTCGCGGCGACGGCTCCTCCGCGGCCTCGCCGCGGCTTACGTCTCGGTCATCCGCGGCACGCCCTTCGTGGTGCAGCTCTTCTTCGTCTACTACGCCTTTCCGCAATTGGGCATCGAGGTGCCGGCCATGGTCGCGGCGGTCGGCACCCTCGCCTTCTATTCGGGCTCCTATCAGACCGAGATCGTGCGCGGTGCCGTCCAGTCGATCGACAAGGGCCAGGTGGAAGCGGCCAAGGCGCTCGGCCTCTCGCAGCGCCAGGCACTGCGCTTCGTCGTCTTTCCGC
>DATJAC010000182.1:0-6073 GCA_035516655.1 Alphaproteobacteria bacterium
CGAATCCCTCTCGCTCCGCCAGCCAAAAATAAATAACGTGCTGTCCCAATTCGGGCACTTGCGTTTCCGACACCAACCGCCGGGAGGGAACCATGGCAGAGACGATGGCGACGATCCAGCGCAAGGCAGGCGACAACGCGATGGAAGCGGTGCACGAGAGCGAGCGGGAATGGGAGACGCTGCGCTTTCCCGGCCAATCGAGCAAGATGCTGTTCCATCCCCAGCCGGAGCGGCCGACCGAGCCCAATGCCGGTTTCGTGCGCTATGAGCCCGGCGCGCATCATCCGCTGCACCGGCACGACTTCGCGCAGATTTGGTACATTCTCGAGGGCACGTTCACGATCGGGGGCAAGACCTACCGGCCGGGCACGATGATTTTTCATGCGGACCCGCACTACGAAGAGGAGTTGCGGACCGAGAGCGGGGGCGTGATGCTTTTCGTGCAGTATCAGGGACCCAGCACCGGCGGCCGGCCGGTCTACGACGGACGGTTCAATGTCGCGGCGCGCAAGCCTCTTTCGGAGGAGCGGCTGGACGTCTAGGTGTGGCGTGCTTTTCTTTCGTCCGCCCGCCCCTTGGACGAGGGCAGTCGCTTGGGCTTGATTTCACGCAGCGCGTGCGTGCGCTGCCGGCGAGGGCGCGCTGAGCAACTCGCGCCACGTAGTGCCAAGGCGCTTGCGCTCCGCTTCCGCGGCCTTCGCCGCGGCCAGGATTTCGCCGTCATGGGAGCTGCCGAGCATCCCCAGGATGGCCGCCAACCGGTCCTTCGTCTCGGCTTGCTCGGAAGCGTCGGCGAGCATCCATTCGCCGTCGCGCGTGCGCCGCAAGACGCCTTCTCGCTGCAAACGATCGGCCGCTTTGCGGACGTTGGCATAAATCGTCGGGGACAGCTGCGCGAAGGGGGCCGCGACTTCCAACGCGAGAAGCTGCATGGACAGGTGCCGCGTCCGCGTGAGGATGGCGATGATCGCGCATTCGACGTGATCGAAACCCGGCCCAACTCGGCTGGCATTGGATCTGTAGCTCATGATCTCTGTCCGACTCCGTGGCATTCCGTTCGGGGATGGTCGGCTCGATCGCTTTCCCGAGGCCGCTGCCGACGGCCTTGCCAGGAAATACGCAAAAGCGGGGCCACATCCGTCGCTCTCTCGGGAGGCCTGGCGCCGGGGAGGTCGCAAATCGAATTGCTAGACATTTCAATTGGCTAAATCACTTTTTTGAGGGTCTAGCTGAGCAGGAGGCGGCGCCGGTGCGAGGCTGCCGGGACAGACGTCCTGCATTTCGCTGCAAAATCACTGTCAAATTGCCAAGGGGAGGGGCCGGCAGGGCAAGCGCTGGCGCAGCGCTCACGCCGATTTCGCCGTCTCCGGGTCCTCGAGGTCGAGGGTGAGCGCTCGGAGGGCGGCGGTATGGGGATGACGCGTGCGGCCGGCGCGCAGGTCCTCGACCGAGAGGAGCTCGACCAGCTCGCCCTCCTGCATCACGCCGATCATGGCGGCCAGGTGGGCCACGACCGCGAGGTTATGGCTCACCATGACGTAGGTGAGGCCGTGCGCGCGCTGGAGCTCGCTGAGGAGGTTGAGGACCTCGGCCTGCACCGAGACGTCGAGGGCACTCGTGGGCTCGTCGAGCAGCAGCACCTCCGGCTCCGCCATCAGCGCGCGCGCGATCGCCACGCGCTGGCGCTGGCCGCCGGAGAGCTGGTGGGGGTAGCGGAAGCGCACGAGCGGTGCGAGGGCGACCTCGGCGAGCGCTCTGCGGATGCGCGCGTCGACGTCCGGAATGCCGTGCACCAGGAGGGGCTCGCTCAGGATGCGGTCGACCGTCTGGCGCGGATGGAGCGAGCCGTAGGGGTCCTGGAAGACCATCTGCACGCGGCGGAAGAAGTCCTTCGTGCGCGCGGGCCCTTGTGCTTCGCCCGCGACCAGGATGTCCCCGCTCCAGTCGCGGTTGAGCCCGGCAAGGGCGCGCAGCACCGTCGACTTGCCCGACCCGCTCTCGCCCACGAGGCCGAAGGCGGCCCCGCGCTCGACCCGGAAGCTCACCCCCTTCACCGCCGCTATGCTGCCGAAGCGCACGCGCAGGTCGTTCACCTCGATCATGGCCCGAGCCACGCGGGGTCCCGCTCCAGGATCGGCAGCTGCCGCTGGGGGTGGACGAGGCTCGGGAGGCAGTCGAGCAGGCCCCGCGTATAGGGGTGCTGCGCGCGCGCGAGGGCCGAGGCTCTGCACTCCTCGAGCACGCGGCCGCCGTACATCACGAGCACGCGGTCGCAGAAATGCGAGACGAGCGGGAGATCGTGGCTGATCAGGATGAGCCCCATGCCGCGGCGCGACACCAGGTCCTCGATGAGGCGCAGGATCTCGGCCTGCACCGTCGCATCGAGCGCACTCGTCGGCTCGTCGGCGATGAGGAGCTCGGGATCGGGGGCGAGCATCATCGCGATCATCACGCGCTGGCCCATCCCGCCCGAGAGCTCGTGGGGATAGCTCAGCGCCACGCGCCTGGGATCGCGGATCTGCACCTGGGCCAGGAGCTCGACCGCGGCCGCGAGCGCTGCCTTGCCGCTGCCGCCGCGATGGGCGCGCCAGGCCTCCGCGATCTGCGCACCCGCGGTCATCACCGGATTCAAGGAGTATTTGGGGTCCTGCATGATGAGGCCGGCGCGCTTGCCGCGGATGCGGCGCAGCGCGGCCTCGTCCGCGCGCAGCACGTCGATGCCGTCGAACTCCAGCCGATCGGCCTCGACCCTGGCCTGGCGCGGCAGCAGGCGCAGGATGGAGCGCGCCGTCAAGGTCTTGCCGGAGCCCGATTCGCCGACGATGCCGAGCTTCTCCTTCTTGAGCGTGAAGGAGACGCCGCGCACCGCCTCGGCCATGCCCTGGTGCGAGGGGAAGGCGATGCGGAGATTGCGGACGATCACCTCCATGGCCTTCAGCCCTGCTTCGGATCGAGCACGTCGCGCAGGCCGTCGCCGAGAAGGTTGAAGGCGAGCGAGGCCACGAAGATGGCGATGCCGGGAAGGGTGGGCACCCACCAGGCGTCCAGGATTTCCCCGCGCGTGGTCGCGATCATGGTCCCCCATTCCGGCATCGGCGGCTGCGCCCCCATGCCGAGGAAGCCGAGCCCGGCCGCGGTCAGGATGATGCCGCTCATGTCGAGGGTCACGCGCACGATGAGGGAGGAGACGCAGAGCGGGGCGATGTGGCGCAGCACGATGCGCGTCGCCGAGGCGCCGGTCAGGCGCACCGCCGCGATGAAGTCGGCATTGCGGATGGTGAGCGTCTCCGCGCGCGCGAGGCGCGCATAGGGCGGCCAGGCGGTGAGGGCGATCGCGATGATCGCACTCGTGATCCCCGGCCTGAGGGCGGCCACGAAGGCAAGCGCCAGGATGAGCCTAGGGAAGGCGAGGAAGACGTCGGTCAGGCGCATGAGGGCGCGGTCGAGGAACCCGCCCGCATAGCCGGCGACGGTTCCCACGGCGAGGCCGACCGGGGCCACCAGCACCATGATCACGACCACCATCCCGAGCGTGATGCGCCCGCCGTAGAGCAGGCGCGAATAGAGATCGCGTCCGACCTCGTCGGTACCCAGCCAATGCTCGGCCGAGGGGGCGGCATAGCGCTCGGGCAGGCTTTGGGCGCTCGGATCGTGCGTCGCCAGGAGCGGGGCCGCGAGGGAGGCGAGGATCAGCACCGCCGCGGCCAGGAGGCCGGCCATGGCGAGGCGGTTGCGGCGGAACTGCAGCCAGCCGCGATAGGCCCGCCCCAGCCCGGCCTGGCGGCGCGACTGCGGCGTATCGCTCAGGAGGTAGGCCCTGGTCGGACTCATGGAGGAATTCATCGCACGCGCGGATCGAAGACACGATAGGCCAAGTCGGCCAAGAGATTGAGCCCGACGTAGACCGAGCCGATGACGAGGGTGGCCCCCAAGACCGCGTTCATGTCGGCGTTCAGGAGCGAGCCCGTGAGATAGAGCCCGATCCCGGGCCAGCTGAAGACCGTCTCGGTCAGGACCGCGCCCTCGAGCAGGCCCGCATAGGTGAGGGCGATGATGGTGATGAGCGGCACCATGATGTTGCCGAAGGCGTGGCGCCAGAGGATGCGGGCGGGGGAGAGGCCCTTGGCGCGCGCGGCGATGATGTATTCGCCGGCCAGTGCCTCGAGCATGAAGGCGCGCGTCATGCGCGTGATGATCGAGAGGCTGAAGTAGGCGAGCACCAGGGCCGGCTGCGCCAGATGGGCGAGGGCATCCCAGAAGGCGTCCCAATCGCCGGCCAAGGCCGCGTCGAGCACGCGCATGCCGGTCAGCCGCGGCACCATGCCTTCATAGAGTACGTCCTGCTGTCCGGTACCGGGCGCAATGCCGAGCTTGACGTAGAACACGAGCAGGCAGACGAGGCCGAGCACGAAGATCGGCACCGACTGGCCGGCGAGGCTCAGGACACGCACGGCCTGGTCGAGCCGCGAGCCTTGGCGGGCCGCCGCGATCACGCCGAGCGGCACGCCGAGGGCGACGGCGATGAGGATCGCGGTCGTCGCCAGCTCGAGGGTCGCCGGGAAGAAGATCAGAATGTCCTGGGTGACGGGGCGCGAGGTCATCACCGAGTGCCCGAGGTCGCCGCGCGCGAGGTGCTCGAGGTAGATCCAGAACTGGACGAAGAGCGGCTGATCGAGGCCGAGCTCCAAGCGCACGCGCGCGATCACGTCGGGGGTGGCGTGATCGCCCACGATGGCGATCACCGGATCGATCGGCACGGCGCGGCCGATCAGGAAGGTCACCAGGATGAGGCCGCCGAGCGTGATCGGAACGCTCGCCAGGCTCGAGAGCGAGGCGCGGAAGCGGGCCGGCGAGCGGCCCGCGTCGCGAGTGCCGCTCACGCCTTGGTGATCGGCGCGTAACGGGTGTAGTCGGGCAAAACGCCCAACGCCAAGCCGGACACGCCCTTGTGCTCTATGGCGAAATCGACGTTCTGCAGCATGAAGATGAAGGGTCCGCGCTGGAAGAAATCGCGCTGGAGCTTGGCGTACATCTCCATGCGCTTCTTCGTGTCCAACTCCTTGACCGCCGCATCGACGAGATCGGTCATCTCCTTGTCGAAGAAGTGGTAGCGCCAGGCCACGCTCTTGAGCTTGGTGGCGTCGGAATCGTCGATGTTCTGGCAGAAGGCCTGGGCGTTCGAATGCGCGTCGAGGAAGTCCGGGAACCAGGTGAGCAGCGCCAACTGCTGCTGGCGCGCGCGCGTCTTGCTGATCACCTGCTTCTGCTCGCCGGCGAGGAGCTGCACCTTGACCCCGACCGCCGCGAGGTCCGCCTGCACGGCCTGGGCGATCTCCGGATAGGGCGTCTTGGCGAAGTGATCGAGGGTGAGCGAGAAGCCGTTCGGGTATCCCGCCTGGGCGAGGAGCGCCTTGGCCTTGGCCACGTCCTTCTTGAACGGATTGTCGCCGACGGCGCCCGGGATACCCTTGGGCAGGAAGGACTGCCACACGTTCTGAATGTTGGGCGTGATGTTCTTCGCGATCGCCTCGTAATCGATCGCATACTTGAGGGCCTGGCGCGCCTCGACTTTCTTGAGCTCAGGCACGCCCGTATTCATCCCGATGTACATCGAGGTGAGCTGGGCGATCTTCGCCACGTTGTATTCCGGCTTGCCCAGCACCAGCTTGAGCTGGTCGGAGCCGAGGTCGCGCGCGATGTCGACGTCGCCCTTCTGCAGGGTCAGGAGCTGGGCCGACGGATCGGCTACGTGACGGATCACCACGCGCGGAATATGGGGCTTCGTCGCCGCGTGCGGATTGGCCTCGAGGATGATGTGGTCGCTCGCCTGCCACTCGACCAGGCGGTAGGAGCCGGCCCCCGCGCTATGCGTCTTGAGCCAGGCGTTGCCGAGGTCGCCGTTGGCTTGGTTGGCCATGACGGTCGCCTTCTCGACCACGCAGCCGCAGGACGCGGAGAGGCAATAGAGCACGAAGCTCGTCGCCTGGATGATCGGCAGCTTGAGCTCGACCGTGCTCTCGTTCACGGCGTGGAGCATCTGCTCGACGTTGTCGGCGGTGAGGCCGAACTGGGT
>DATJAC010000183.1:0-5112 GCA_035516655.1 Alphaproteobacteria bacterium
CGTCGAGCTTCGCATTACGGCGCTGCCATTCGCCCATCACGCGGTCGCGCTCGCGGACGAGGGCCTCGATCTGCGGGCGGAAGAGGCGCAAGAGGGCCGTGATCCAGCGATTGACCGGCCAGGAGGGACGCACGAGCTCGACCTTGAAGCGCTCGAGCATGGCGATCACGTCGGGGGCCGCATACCAGGTCTCGCCGGTCACCCAGCGGTTGGTGGTGAAGAGCTCGATCGCCTGGCCCTTGTCGCTCATCGCGACGGCGACGAGATGGCTGAGCGCATCGTTGGCGGCGCGCGGCGGGACATAGCCGCGCACGAGGGCCGGCTTCATTCCCTTCGGCATGCCCTTGGGCCTGAGGAAGGTGTGGAAATGCCCGTGCTCGCCGGGCCGCTCCTCCTTGGGGTGGGCGTGGTAGTAATACTGCGCCCCCGTCTCCGCATCTTGGACGTCGCCTGCGGGGTAGTGGGTCCACTCGTAGAAATTCCGCTCATGCTCGAGCACAAGGCCCACCACATTGTCGGCAGTCTTGGCAAAGAGGCGCTCGAGCTCGGCCAATTCGTAGCCGGCCGTCGCCATGGCCGTGAGGGCCGCGCGCGAGAGCGGCCTGAGCTCGACGGGGGTCAAGGGGGCGACCGCGACCGCCTCGGGCCCGGAGAGCCTCGGCTCGACGCGACTCGGAGAGGTCGTTCGCGGCATCGATCATTCTAGCCCAAATTCGGCGTGCGATCGAATGGGCATCGGGGCGGCGGCAGCTCGCACCGAGCGGCACTCGGGCCGCAACTCGGATTCAACCGACCTCGCCGATCGCCGCCTCGACCGCCTCGCCGAGCAGCCCGACGATCTCCGCGATCTCCGCCTCCGTCGCGATAAAGGGCGGGGCGAGCAGCACATGGTCGCCCGCCTTGCCGTCGACGGTGCCGCCCATGGGATAGCACATCAGGCCGCGCGCCATGGCCAGGCGCTTGACGCGCGCGTGGAGGCCGAGCTCGGCCGGGAAGGGGGCCTTGGTCGAGCGCTCGCGCACGAGCTCGAGCGCCCAGAAGAGGCCGCGGCCGCGGATGTCGCCGACGTGGCGATGGTTGCCGAAGCGCTCGACGAGGGCGGCCTCGAGGGCCTTGCCCTGGCGCCGCACGTTGGCGAGAAGGCCGTCGCGTTCGATCACGCGCTGCACGGCCAAGGCCGCGGCACAGGCGATCGGGTGTCCCATGTAGGTATGGCCGTGCATGAAGGCACCACTCCCGCCTGCGATCGCATCGAAGATGCGATCCGCCACCAGCATGGCGCCGATCGGCTGGTAGCCCGCCCCCAGGCCCTTGGCCATGACCAGGATGTCGGGAACGATGCCCTCCTGCTCGGAGGCGTAAAGCGTTCCCGTGCGCCCCATGCCGCACATGACCTCGTCCAGGATGAGCAGGACGCCGTAGCGGTCGCAGATCTCGCGCACGCGCTTGAAATAGCCGGGCACGGCGGCAACCGCACCGATGGTCGCCCCCACCACGGTCTCGGCGATGAAGGCGCAAACCGTCTCGGGCCCAAGCTCGAGGATCGCCGCCTCGAGCTCGTCCGCCACGCGCAAGCCGTAGGCGGCCTCGCTCTCCCCGTCACGCTGGCCGCGATAGGCAAAGCAGGGCGAGATATGGCGCACGTCGAAGAGGAGCGGCGCGTAGACCTTGCGGCGCGCGATGTTGCCGCCGGCGGCGAGGGCGCCGAGGGTGTTGCCGTGGAAGCTGAACCAGCGCGAGACGATGTGGGCGCGCTGGGGCTCGCCGCGCTCGAGGTGATACTGGCGCGCGAGCTTCAAGGCCGCCTCGACCGCCTCGGAGCCGCCGGAGACGAAATAGACGTGCCCCAGCCCGGCCGGTGCTCGTGCCACCAAGTTGTCGGCGAGCGCCTCCTGGGCCTCGCTCGTGAAGAAGCTGGTGTGCACGTAGGCGAGCTTGTCGACCTGATCCTTGATCGCCTGGTTGACCTCAGAGTGGCCGTGGCCGAGGCAGGAAACCGCCGCCCCGCCCGAGGCGTCGAGGTAGCGCTTGCCCGTGCTGTCGTAGAGGTGGATGCCTTCCCCGCGCACGGCAACGGGAAGCTCGAGGCGGGTGCTGCGGCCGAGGACATGGGTCATGAAAGGGAGAACCTCCGCGAAAGCCGGCCCAGCGTAACAACCGGGCACGAGGCGCGCTACTGTGCGATTTACCAATTTTCGCGGAGGCGCCGATCAGTTTAGCCCCTCTCCCGCTTCGCGGGAGAGGGGCCTATCGCGATTGTCACCTCCGCGAACACTGGTGAATGTCGATTATCGAAATGGTGCGCCACCGCAGCTTGCCCTCCCCGCGCGAGCCTCCCATACTTTCGCGATGATCGTGCTCTTCACCGATTTCGGCCCCGGCGGGCCCTATGTCGGCCAGATGAAGGCGGTGCTCCTGCGGACGGCACCGGGCGTGCCGCTCGTCGATCTCATGGCGGATGCACCGGCCCACGACCCAATGGCGGCGGCCTATCTGCTCGCGGCCCTGGCGGGCGAGTTCGCCCCCGGCTCGGTCTTCCTTGCGGTGGTCGATCCAGGGGTCGGTAGTGCGCGCCGCGCGGTGACAGCCGAGATCGACGGACGCTGGTACGTCGCCCCCGACAACGGCCTCCTGGAGCCGCTCTTGCGCCGGGCCAAGCTGGTGCGTGCCTGGGAGATCGCCTGGCGGCCCGAGCGGCTCTCCGCGAGCTTTCACGGCCGCGACCTCTTTGCCCCCATCGCCGCGCGCCTGGCCTGCGGCGAGCGACCCGCCACTCCCTGGGCGCATCCCCTCGCCCTCGAGCTTCTGCGTCGGCCCGCATGGCCGGACGAGCTGGCCCGCGTCGTCTATATCGATCATTTCGGCAACGCCGTCACCGGCCTGCGCGCGAGTGCGCTAGCCGCAGGCAGCGTGCTCGAGGCGGCAGGGCGGCGCATCCCGCGCGCGCGCACCTTCGGAGAGGTGCCGCAGGGAAGCGCCTTCTGGTACGAGAATTCGAGCGGCCTCGCCGAGATCGCGGTCAATCAGGGCCGCGCCGAGGAGGCGCTCGGCCTCTCGCTCGGCAGCCCCGTGAGCGTGCGCGAATCGTGACAACTCGCCCTCGTGATCGGGGCCGCGGGCATGCTATATATCGCCAGCCAACGGCAGCCAAGGCGTCGATGGAATTGAGCCAGACGAGGCGAGCGAATCCGACTGGACGGTGTGCGCAAGCCGCCGTCCTGCGCACCTGCGCCCCGGGTGCTACCCGCGCGGCGGCACGCCGATGAGCATCCTCGCGCGCCTGCGCGGCTACGGCATCCTCATCCTCGCCCTCGCCCTCTTCTCGGCCAGCATCTTCTTCAGCTTCGACCGCATCCTCAACGAGGAGGAGCAGATCGCCAACACCGCCGAGGAGAACGTGGTGTGGGCGCCGACCGAGGCCGAGGTCGACCTCTACCGCTTGCTCGATTCGCTGCGCCAGTTCGCCGTCCCCGACTCGAGGGTGAGCCAGGACGTGATCCAGCTGCGCTTCGACGTGCTGGTCGGCCGGCTGCAGCGCCTCCACGAGGGCCCCAACGCGGCCAAGCTGCTCGAGATCGAGGGGGCGGAGAAAACGGTCGGCGATCTCCTGACCCGGCTCAACGTGATAGCACCCGAGATCGCCCTCCTGAAGAAGGGCGATCGCACGGCGATCTACAGCCTCCTCGACAGCCTGCACGAGTTCGCCGAGCCGCTCCAGACGCTCACCGTGAACACGCTACAGCAGGCCGACCGTCTGATGGAGAGCCAGCGCCAGCGCCTGCGCGACGCCTATCTCCGCCTCGTCCTTTATTTTGCCGGTGTGGCGGTCGCAGGCACGCTCCTCCTTCTCCTCCTCTTCCGCGGCATCGGGCGGGCCAACCGCCTCTTGCGCGAGCGCGAGCTCACCGAGGCGCGCTTGCGCGACAGCGAGCAGCGCTTCCGCGACTACGCCGCCTCCTCCTCGGATTGGCTGTGGGAGACCGACGAGCGCGGCCGCCTCACCTACTTCTCCAAGGGGTATCTCGAGAAGGTCGGCCTGAACGCGCTCGACATCCTCGGCAAGACGCACGAGGACTTAGCCCTGCTCGAGGGCGACGAGGCCGGATGGGAGCGCCAGCGCGAGACCTTCGCGCAACAGAAGCCCTTCCGCGATTTCAAGTACCGCCTGCGCGGCGACGGCGTCATGCGCTACCTCAAGGTGAGCGGCGTGCCGATCTTCGGCGGCGAAGGCGTCTTCCTGGGCTACCGCGGCACCGGCACCGACCTCACGGCCCAGGTCGAGGCCGAGATGGAGGCGATGCGGGCGCGCACGCTGCTCCACGACGCGGTCGAATCCCTCGACGAGGGCTTCGCCGTGTTCGATGCGGAGGACCGCCTCGTCCAGTGCAATACGCGCTACCGCGAAATCCACGGCGACGCCGGCTACATGCTCGAGCCGGGAGCGGCCTTCGAGGCGATCACGCGCGCGGCACTCGAGCGCCGCACCTTCGCCGACGCGGCCGGGTGCGAAGCCAGGTGGCTCGAGGAGCGCCTCGCCCGCCGCCGGCAGCCCGAAGCACCCTTCGACTTCCGCCTCGCCGACGGGCGCTGGATCCAGGCGCGCGAGACCATGCTCGCGAACGGCTTGCGGGTCGAGACCTGCATCGACATCACGCATCAGAAGGAGAGCGAGGCGGCCCTGCGCACCGCCAAGGAGCAGGCCGAGCTCGCGAGCCAGGCGAAGTCCCAGTTCCTCGCCACCATGAGCCATGAAATCCGCACGCCGATGAACGGCATCCTCGGCATGATCGGCCTCCTCCTCGACACCAGGCTCGACGGCGAGCAGTTGAGCTACGCCGAGACCGCGCGCAAATCGGGCGAAGCGCTCGTCACCATCATCGACGACATCCTCGACTTCTCCAAGATGGAGGCCGGCAAGCTCGAGATTGCGCGCATGGATTTCGAGCTGCGCCACCTCGTCGAGGAGGCGGTCGAGCTCTTGGCCCCCCGCGCCCAGGAGAAAGGCATCGAGATCGGCTGCTACGTCGCCCCCGACGTGCCGAACGCCCTGCGCGGCGACCCGGGCCGCCTGCGTCAGGTCCTGCTCAACCTCGTGGGCAACTCCGTGAAGTT
>DATJAC010000184.1:0-7864 GCA_035516655.1 Alphaproteobacteria bacterium
CCGGTAAGGCTCGACTGGCGCGAGATTCCGCTCGCGCGCGCGATGGACACGCTTCACCTCGAGCTCACCCTCGGCCCGCTCGAGGATCCCGTCGCCGTCAATGTCGGCAATCCGCACGTCGTCTTCTTCGTGCCCGATGCCGAGACGATCCCGCTTGCCGAGCTCGGGCCCAAGATCGAGCATCATCCGCTCTTCCCCGAGCGCGTCAACGTCGAAGTCGCCGCACTTCTCCGCGACGGACGGCTCCGCATGCGCGTGTGGGAGCGCGGGGTCGGCATCACGCGCGCCTGCGGCACGGGGGCCTGCGCCACCCTCGTGGCCGCCCATCGCCGCGGCTTGGCGGCGCGCGAAGCGACCGTGTTCCTCGACGGCGGCCCGCTCCTCATCGAATGGCGTGCCGGCGACAACCACGTGGTCTTGACCGGTGCCGTCGCGACCAGCTTCCGCGGCCGGCTCGATCCCTCCGTCTTCGCCTGAGGACGGCATGGCCGGGCTCGAGATCATCACCTTCGGCTGCCGCTTGAATGCCTACGAATCCGAGGTGATCCGCGCGCGCGCGCGCGAGGCGGGGCTCGCCGGGGCGGTCATCGTCAATACTTGCGCCGTGACCGCAGAGGCCGAGCGCCAGGCGCGCCAGGCCATACGCAAGGCGCGGCGGCGGCACCCCGATGCGCGCATCATCGTCACCGGCTGCTCGGCCCAGATCGACCCGACGCCCTACGCCGCCATGACCGAGGTCGACCAGGTGCTCGGCAACGGCGAGAAGCTCAAGGCCGCATCCTATAAGACGGCCGCGCGCATCGCGGTCGCCGACGCAGAAGCGTTGCGCGAGACCGCGGCCCATCTCTTGAGCGGGGTCGGTGCCGACGGCTTTGCCGGCCGCGCCCGCGCCTTCGTCGAGGTCCAACAAGGCTGCGACCACCGCTGCACCTTCTGCATCATTCCCTATGGCCGCGGTCCGAGCCGCAGCACGCCGCTTGGCCGTGTCGCCGCAGAGGTGCGCAGCCTCGTCGACGCCGGCGTCAAGGAAGTGGCCTTGACCGGCGTCGACCTCACCGACTACGGCAAGGACCTGCCCGGACGCCCCACGCTCGGCCAGCTGGTGCGCCGCCTCCTCGCCGCAGTCCCCGCCTTGGGGCGCCTGCGGCTCTCCTCCCTCGACCCGGTCGAGATCGACGAGGAGCTCTACCGCCTCGTCGCCGAGGAGCCGCGGCTCATGCCGCACCTTCATCTCAGCCTGCAGGCCGGCGACGATCTGGTGCTGAAGCGCATGAAGCGCCGGCACGGCCGCGCGCAGGCGATCGCACTCTGCGAGCGGCTCGACCGCTTGCGTCCGGGGATAGCCCTCGGTGCCGATCTGATCGCGGGCTTTCCGACCGAGACGGAGGCGATGTTCGAGAACAGCCTCTCGCTCGTGGAGGCCTGCGGGCTCGCCTTCCTTCACGTCTTTCCCTATTCGCCGCGCACCGGCACGCCGGCCGCCCGCATGCCACAAATCCCTGCCGCCGAGCGCAAGGCGCGTGCGGCCCATCTGCGCGCGGCGGGGTCAGCGGCCCTCGCCCGCTTCCTCAGCAGCCAGGTCGGCCGCACCGCCCAAGTCCTCGTCGAGGGGCCGGGCCGGGGCAGGAGCGAGCACTTCGCCGCCGTGCGGCTCGAAGGTCCGGCCCTTCCCGGCAGCCTGGTGCGGGCGAGACTGCTCGCGAGCGACGGTGCCGAGCTTCTCGCCCGCGTCGTCTGAAGAGGATTTTCGGCCATGGGCGAGGAAGGGGCTGAGCCTCGGCGCGGCTGGCTGAGCCGGCTCAAGGCCGGGCTCGGCCGCAGCTCGAGCCGGCTCGGCGAAGGCATCGCCGGCATCCTCGCCAAGCGCAAGCTCGATGCGACCACGCTCCACGAGCTCGAGGAGCTCCTCATCGCGGCCGATCTCGGCCCGGCCATGGCGGCGAAGCTCACCCGGCAGCTCGCGGCCCAGCGCTTCGCCGGCGAGGCGAGTGCGGAAGCGGTGCGCGAGAGTTTGGCGGGTGCGATCGCGGAGATCCTGGCGCCATTCGCCAAGCCGTTGGCGCTCGATCCCGCGAAGAAGCCGTTCGTGGTCCTCGTGGTGGGGGTCAACGGCACCGGCAAGACGACGACGATCGGCAAGCTCGCCCGCCTCTATCGGCACGCGGGCCTCAAGGTCATGCTCTGCGCGGGCGACACCTTCCGCGCCGCCGCGATCGACCAGCTCAAGATCTGGGGCGCGCGCACCGACGCGGCCGTGTTCGCGCGCGAGCCCGGGGCGGACGCCGCCGGGCTCGCCTTCGACGCGCTCCAGGCGGCTAAGGAGGCGAAGATCGACCTCCTCCTCATCGACACCGCCGGGCGCCTCCACAATCGCGCCGACCTCATGGCCGAGCTGCAGAAGCTCCGGCGCGTGATCCGCAAGCTCGATCCCACGGCCCCCCACGCGGTCCTCTTGGTACTCGACGCCACCACCGGCCAGAACGCCCATGCCCAGGTCGAGACCTTCAGCGCCATGATCGAGGTGAGCGGCCTCGTCGTCACCAAGCTCGACGGCACCGCGCGCGGCGGCGTGCTGGTGGCCCTCGCCGAGCGCTTCAAGCTGCCGGTCAACGCGATCGGAATCGGCGAAGGGCCCGACGATCTCAGCCCCTTCGACGCGCGCGACTTCGCGCGCAGCCTGCTGGGGCTCGAAGACTAGACCATGCTCGTCATTGCGAGGCGCCCAAAGGGCGCCGAAGCAATCCAGCAAGACTCTTGCACCAAGCGCACTGGATTGCTTCGCTGCGCTCGCAATGACGGTTACAGCCGAGCCGGAGCCGGGTCGAATGCCTCCGCCGCTATTTGAGTTGACGGCGCGGCCCTAAGCCGGCACAAGCTTGGCCGCGTCCCGCGATGCGCGTCCCTCGGCGGAGCCCCACCCCCATGCCGCTCGCCTTGCCCGCGGCCCTCTTGGTACTCGCCGCGGCCCTCATGCACGCAAGCTGGAACGCCCTCGTCAAGAGTGCGGGCGACCGCGCCGCGGGCGACCGGGCGCTCGCCATGGCCTTCACCGCCTTCTGGCCGATGCTGCCGGCCTTAGCTGCGGCACTCTTCTGGCTGCCGGCACCCGCGCGCGCGAGCTGGCCGTTTCTCGTCGGCTCGATGGTCATCCACATCGGCTACTACATCGGCCTGGTGAAGGCCTACCGCTACGGCGACTTGAGCCAGGTCTATCCGCTCGCGCGCGGCTCGGCCCCGGTCCTGGTCGCCCTCACCTCGGCCCTTGCGGTGGGGGAGCTTTTGACCGCGCGCGCTTTCCTCGGCATCGGCCTCGTCTCGCTCGGTACCGCGAGCCTCACCTTCGAGCGCGGCCGGCCCCAGGGCGACGAGCTGCGCGCCGTGCTCTATGCCCTCTTCATCGCCCTCACCATCGTCGCCTATACCATCGTCGACGGGATCGGCGTCAGGCGCTCGGGCACACCCTTGGGCTATATCGCCTGGCTCTTCACCATCGACGGCATACCCTTCGCCCTCGCCACCGCCGTCTGGCGCCGCGGCCAACTCATCGCCTATTTCCGCAGCACCTGGTTCACCCCACTCGTGGGGGGCATGCTTTCCCTCCTCGCTTACGGCATCGCGATCTGGGCGATGTCCTTCGGTGCCTTGGGCCAGGTCGCGGCCCTGCGCGAAACGGGCGTCATCTTCGCCGCCGTCATCGGCAGCCTTTTCCTGAAAGAGCCCTTCGGGCGGCGCCGCATCCTCGCGGCCGCGATCGTGGCCGCCGGGATCATCGTGCTGCAGACGAGCCGCTGAGGGCAGGCGGCTCTTTGGAATCGCTCCATCCGCGATTCACCGAGTCATATCAAGATGTTATATAACAGATTGATTTTCTTGACATTTCTTGTAACTTGTCGCTCAATTATCCCTCGCCCATTGAGAGGCTGACTCGATGCAAACTCCGTCGGAAATCTACGTCGAGATCATCTTCGAGCGGCGCGAAGAGAATCGCTATTACATCCACAGCCCGCACATTCGCGGGCTGCACCTGTCCGGCCCAAAGCTCGAGGAGCTGAATGCCCTTCTCGGAACGGCGATCAAGGACCTGCTCTTTTATAACTCGGACATCGTGATCGATGGTATCCGCTGGGTCCCCAGCCTCGACGACGTGGTGAAGCAGATCGGCGGCGCGCCTGCGGATCATCCTTCCGTTGAAAAGAAAACCTACGTCATGAATGTACAACGCGCTGCCTGACGATGGCGCTCCCGCTTCTGTCGAAGGAGCATGTCGACCAGGAGCTTTGGCGACGACAATGCGTGTTCGTGAAGGATTACGGCGATCACGAAATTTGGAAGACCACCAAAATCCGGCATTTTTTCACGGTCCCGCGAGAAGGCCCGCTAAAGCAATCCAGCGCCTACGAGTTTGAACAAATTCTAGCCGAGATCGACAAGCTTCAAGGGGCGCCATCCTGAACTCGTCGGTGACCTGATTCCAGAACGGCGCGGGCGCGACATCAGCGCAAGCTGCCGAGCTCGCCCGGCGGATTGCTCCGCACTTGAGTGAGCTCGCTCCCCCACACCTCGCGCGCATGGTGGAGCGCCCAGTGGACCGAGGGAAAGGCGAGCTCGCTCCACGGGATCTCGTCCCAGGCGAAGAGCCCGACCGCCTCGGTCTCGTGTCCGGCCGCGACCTCGGGCGAGAGGAGGCGGGCGCGATAGATGAGCTGGACCTGGCTCAGGCGCGGGATGTTGTAGACGGCAAGGAGGCCGTCGAGGGCGAGCCGGGCGCGGGCCTCCTCGCGCGCCTCCCGAAGTGCTCCCTCGCTCGTCGTCTCGTTGAGCTCGAGATAGCCCGCCGGAAGCGTCCAGTAGCCGAGGCGCGGATTGATCGCGCGCTTGCAAAGCAGAACGCGCTCCTGCCACAGCGCCACCGCACCGACCACGATCTTGGGATTGTCGTAAAGGACGAAGCCGCAGTCGGGGCACATCAGCCGCTCGCGGTTGTCGCCCTCCGGCACCGCCCGCACGCTCGGGCCCTTCGGCCGCATATCCTCGGGCCGCTCCGTCTCCGCCATGGGGCTCACTTTGGACCATCGCAGCGAGCGAGACAAGATCGCGCCCACCCTCGGAGCGCGCAGCCTTCAAGCCTTGGCCGCCGCTTCGAGGGCCGCGACCCCGGGCAGCTCCCGGCCCTCGAGCCATTCGAGGAAGGCCCCGCCCGCGGTCGAGACATAGCTGAAGTCCTCGGCGACGCCGGCGTGATGGAGGGCGGCTACCGTGTCGCCGCCGCCGGCGATACTCACGAGCTTTCCGGCCTTGGTCAGTGCCGCCGCCGCGCGCGCCACCGCATTCGTACCGGCATCGAAGGGCGGGGTCTCGAACGCGCCGAGCGGGCCGTTCCATACCAGCGTGCGGCACTGTGCGATGCGCGCGGCGAGGGCCGCCGCGGTCTCGGGTCCGATATCGAGGATCATCGCCTCGGCGGGTACGGACCCGATCGCGACGGTGCGGGAGGCCGCCCCCGCCTCGAGCCCGGCGGCGACGACCGCGTCCGTCGGCAGCAGGATCGTGCAATTTCGTGCCGCAGCGCGCGCGAGGATGGCGCTCGCGGTCGCGGCCAGGTCGCGCTCGGCGAGCGATCTGCCGACCTCGATCCCTTGTGCGGCGAGAAATGTATTGGCCATGCCGCCGCCGATGATGAGGAGGTCGACTTTGGCGACGAGGTTGCCGAGGAGCTCGAGCTTGGTCGAGACCTTGGCCCCGCCGACGAGCGCGGCAAGCGGCCGCGCGGGTGCTTCGAGCGCCTGCGCAAGATAGCCGAGCTCCGCCTCCATGAGGCGCCCCGCCGCGGCCGGAAGAAGCTGTGCGAGGGCCGCGACCGAGGCATGGGCGCGGTGCGCGCAAGAGAAGGCGTCGTCGACATAGAGCTCGCCCAGGGAAGCGAGTGCGCGGGCAAAGGCCGGGTCGTTCGCTTCCTCGCCCGGCTCGAAGCGCAGGTTCTCGAGGAGGGCCACCTCGCCGTCCCCGAGCCGGGCTGCAGCCGCCTTGGCCTCGGGCCCCACGCAATCATGGGCGAAGGCGACCTTGCGCCCGCCGAGCGTTCGCGCAAGTGCCGGGACGAGGGGCTCGAGCGAGTAGCGCGGCACGGGCTTGCCCTCGGGGCGGCCGAAATGGGAGAGCAGGATGACCCGCGCCCCCTTCCGCGCGAGCTCGTCGATCGTGGGAGCCAAGCGCTCGAGCCGGGTCGCGTCGCTCACCTTGCCGTCCTTCATGGGGACGTTGAGATCGGCCCGCACGAGCACGCGCTTGCCGCGCACGTCGAGATCGTCGAGGGTGAGGAATGCCGGCATGAGCCTTGGTCTTGCCCCGCTTGCCGTGGGCGGGCCGCGTGGCGGCCCGCGGGGCTAGTAGTTAGCGGCCTGTGCCGTCCCCTGCAAGAGTGCCCACGCAAGCCGCTATAATCCTTCTTTCCATGCGAGGGAGACGAGGCGCCTATGGCCTACGATTTCGCTGCAATCACCGGAGCGACGAGCGGCATCGGTGCCGCCTTCGCCAAGGCGCTGCCGGTTGCGACCAACCTGCTCCTGACCGGGCGGGACGCGGCCAAGCTCGCCGAGGCCAAGTCGGCCTTGGCGCACCCCGGGCGCAGTGTCGAGACGGTCGCGGCGGACCTCGCAAGCGAGGCCGGGCGGTGCCAATTCCTCAAGGTGGCGGAGGTGCTCCCCATCGATCTCCTCATCAACAACGCCGGGCTGGGGCGTTTCGGCCGCGTGGTCGACAATCCGGCGGAGCGCGAGCGCGAGATGGTCGAGGTCAATGTGGTGGCGGTGACGACCCTCACCCGGGCGCTCCTGCCCCGCATGCTCGAGCGCGCCCGCGCCAAGGGACGGCGCGCCGGCCTCATCATCATCGGCAGCACGGCCTCCTTCCAGCCGACCCCCTATCTCGCGACCTACGGGGCCACCAAGGCCTTCGATCTCTTCTATGCCGAGGCGCTGGCGGGCGAGCTCAGGGGAGCACCCATAAACGTGCTCGCCCTCTGCCCCGGCGGCACCGCAACGGCCTTCTTCGGTCGCGCCGGCTTCACCAACTCGCATAACTGGTTCGCGAGCCCTGAGCGGGTGGCGCGCGAGGGGCTCGCGACCCTCGGACGCAAGAACCTGCATGTGGTGGGCGGGCTCAATCGCTTGGGAGCCTTCCTCGCCCAGCGCTCGCCGCGTGCAGCCGTGGTCCGCGTCGCGGCCCTGATGATGCGCCGGCGCTTCGGGGGTTCGTCCGGGCGGGATTAGCGCGCTACTCTACTCGCGGAAACGTTCATTGCGTCACCCCCGCGCACGCGGGGGTCCATGCCGGCGCTGGATTCCCGCTTGCGCGGGAATGACGATCACATCAATCGGATATCGTCAGATCGGACGGCGCCTATCCCGACGCGTCCATCCGGAGCTCGCCAAGGCAGTGCTCGATCCAGCGGCGGGTGAGCTTCTCCTGGACGCCGTTCTGGGCGAGGCGCTCGTCAAGCGAAGCGACGTCGGCGTCGGCGAGGGGCAGGTTGGCATCGACGCAGGCGAAGACGAGCCGGGTCTTCCCGCTCGCCGGATCGCGCACCGGCTGGAGGCAGCGCCCGCAGATCTCCTTCATCATGCACTGCATGGGGGCTGCGAAGCTGCCGATGAGCGGCACGTCGGCGCCGAGCAAGGGGGCGAGGCCGTCGGCCTTCGCCGCGGCGAGCGAGCTCAAAAGAGCGCTCGGGCCCAGGGCGAAGACGGTGCGGACCCCATCAAGGGCGAGGCCCACCTCACCGAGGGCGCCGCGGCCGTAGGCGAGGACGGCCTCCGCCACGCTGCCGGCGAAGCTCTTGTCCTCGGCGCGCGGCGGCGCCGCCGCC
>DATJAC010000185.1:0-6753 GCA_035516655.1 Alphaproteobacteria bacterium
AGGCCCGCCTCGCGGGCGGCGCGCTGTTGCGCGTGGCCCTGCTCGATCGCGGCGTCCAGGCGCTCGAGCCGGGTGCGGAGCTGCGCCTCGCCTACGATCCGCGCCGGCTCGTCGCCTTCGGCGTGCCATGAGCCTGCGCGAGCTGCGGCAGCCCTTCCCGCTCGCCGTGACCGCGGCCGGCTTCGCGTTCCTCGGTCTTTTTTTCGTCTATCCGCTCGTCCGCGTGTTGAGTGCGAGCTTCTTCGATCGCAGCGGAGCGCCTGCAGCTCTTGCCAACTATGCCAAGGTGTTCGCGAGCGCTTTCTACCGCGCGAGCTTCATGAACAGCCTCACGATCGGCGTGCTGGCAACGCTCGTGACCGTGGGCCTTGCCCTCCCGATGGCCTTTGCGCTTGCCCGGCTGCCGGTGCCGGGGAAGGCGGTCCTCCTCTCGCTCGCGGCCCTGCCGCTCGTGCTGCCGAGCTTCGTCGGCGCCTACGCGCTTGTGCTCATGCTCGGGCGCGCGGGCTTCGTCACCAAGGCACTCCAGGCCATCGGCATTCCCTTCGGCTCGATCTACGGCACGCCTGGCATCGTGCTGGTCTATGCGTTGACACTCTATCCTTATGTGCTGCTGCCGACCCTTGCCGGGCTCAAGGCGATCGACATATCGGTCGAGGAGGCGAGCCAGAACCTCGGCGCCTCGCGCTGGCGCGCGTTCCGGACGGTGACCCTTCCGCTCGTGTTGCCGTCCGTACTTTCGGGCGCCCTCCTCGTCTTCATCGAGACGCTCGAGAATTTCGGGGTGCCCTTCGTGCTCGCGGAGGACAAGCCCATCCTCGCCGTCGAGGCCTACAAGCTCTTCGTCGGCGAGACCGATACCAACCCGGCCTCGGCGGCCGTGCTCGCCGTCGTCCTCGTGGCCGTCTCGGCCTTCGTACTCGTGGTCCAGCGCCGCTATCTGGCACGGCGCCGCTTCGCCACGAGTGCGCGCTCGGCACCGCCCCTCCTCGCGGTCGGCCGCGGCTGGCGCCTCGTCGCCGCGGGCTGGAGCTGGGGGGTGGTGCTTCTCGCCCTCGTTCCCTTCTTCGCCGTGGTCGCCATCTCCTTCATGCAATTCCGCGGCCCCGTCCTCCATGCGCAGCCGAGCCTCGACAATTTCCGCGACCTCCTCGGGCGCTCGACCCGGCCGCTCGTGAACACGTTCCTGCTCTCGACCCTTGCCGCGGTCGGGGCGACCGTCCTCGGCGTGCCGATCGGCTACGTCCTCGTGCGCCGGCGCTCGACGGTCACGGCTTGCCTCGATCTCCTGGCGACGGCCCCCTTTGCCGTGGCCGGGACCGTGCTCGCGATCGGGCTCGTCGTCTCATTCAATGCCGGCTGGTTGGTCCTGACCGGCGGCTGGCTCATCATGGTGCTCGCCTATGTCGTGCGGAAGCTGCCGTTCAGCGTGCGCTCGGCGAGTGCGCTCCTCCATCAGATCGATCCCAGCCTCGAGGAGGCCTCGGTCAACCTCGGCGTCTCGCCGGCCGCGACCTTCGCGCGGCTGACCGTACCCTTGATGCTCGGCGGCATCGTCGGCGGCATGGTGCTGACTTGGGTCACCGTCGCCTCCGAGCTGAGCTCGACGGTGATCCTCTACAGTCCGCGCTGGCAGACGCTCACGGCCGTGATGTTCCAAGCCCTCGACGGCGAGGGCCCGGGCGTTGCCGCGGCGGCGGCCTCGGTGCTCATTCTCTTCACGCTTCTGCCGCTCGCCTTGATCTATCGCCTGCTGCGGCGCTACGAATTGTCGCTGCTCTGACCCAAGAGGTACCTTGAATGACGGCCATCGATCTCAGAAGCGATACCGTGACCATGCCGACCGAACGGATGCGCGAGCGCATGCGTGACGCCGAGCTCGGCGACGATTCGCGCGACGGCGATCCCACGGTCAGGGCGCTCGAAGCCCTCGCGGCCGCGCGCACGGGCAAGGAGGCGGCCGTCTTCGTGCCGAGCGGCACCATGGCCAATCTCGTGGCCCTCCTCGCCCATACGGGGCGTGGTGGGGAGGTGCTGTTCGATGCCGAGTGCCACATCGCGCGTTCGGAGATGGGCGGGATCGCCGGGCTGGCCGGCCTCTTCCATCGCCCGCTGCCGGCAGCACGGGGAGCGATCGAGCTCGCGGCGCTCGAGGAGGCGATCGGCACCGGGCTCACGCCCAACCGCCTAGGGACCGCCCTCGTCACCATGGAGACGAGCCACAACGCGGCGGGCGGTGCCGTGCTGCCGCTCGCCCATATGGCGGCGGTGGCGCGCCTTGCCCGCGCGCGCGGCATCCCCGTCCACATCGACGGTGCCCGCCTCTTCAACGCCGCCGTCGCCCTCGGCGTGGGCGCCGAGCGCATCGCGGCCAACGGCGATTCCGTGTGCTTCTGCATCTCCAAGGGCCTCTCGGCCCCGATCGGCTCGCTCCTCTGCGGCTCGACGGCCTTCATCGAGCGCGCGCGCGGCTTCCGCCGCATGGCGGGCGGCAACCTGCGCCAGGCGGGCACGGTCGCGGCCGCCGGCATCGTGGCCCTCGAGGAGATGATCGAGCGCCTGGCGGAGGACCATGCGCGGGCCAAGCGTCTGGCCCAGGGGCTCCACGCCGTCGACCCGAGCCTCGTTGCGGCAGGCGAGGTCGAGACCAACATCGTCATGGTCGAGGTGGCTTCGAGCCGCCGCACCGCGGCCGAGTGGTCGCAAGCGCTCGCGGAGCAGCAGGTACTCGCCAGCCCCGCGCGCCGTGACCGCCTCCGTCTCGTCACCCACCGCCACATCGGCGACGGCGAGGTCGACCGCGCGGTCGCGGCCTTCGGCCAGGTGTGGCGCCGCTTCGTCAACTGAGCAGTTCCTTTTCCCTTGGAAGAAGGGCGGCGGCTCTGCGATGCTGCCGGCAGAGGCCATCCACGGAGCGGCTAAGGTGGATTTTGCGCTCAGTCCCCAGCAGGAGCAGATCCGCGAGGCGATCCTCAAGCTCTGCGCTGATTTCGGCGACGCCTATTGGCTCGCCTGCGAGCGCGAGAGGCACTTTCCCCACGAATTCCACAAGGCCATCGCCGCGGGCGGCTGGCTCGGCATCGCCATGCCCGAGGCCTACGGCGGGAGCGGGCTCGGCATCACCGAGGCGGCCCTCATGATGCAGGCGGTCGCGGAATCGGGGGCCGCCATGACCGGTGCCTCGGCCCTCCACATGAACATCTTCGGGCTCCAGCCCGTGGTCGTCTTCGGCAGCGACGCCCAGAAGCGCCGCATGCTGCCGCCCTTGATCCGCGGCGAGGACAAGGCCTGCTTCGGCGTCACCGAGCCCGATGCCGGGCTCAACACCACCGAGCTCAAGACCAAGGCCGAGCGGCGCGGCAACCAATATGTCGTGAGCGGCACCAAGATCTGGACCTCGACCGCCCAGGTCGCCAACAAGATCCTCCTCCTGGCGCGCACCACGCCGTTGGACGCGGTCAAGCGCAAGACCGAGGGCCTCTCGCTCTTCTATACCGACCTCGACCGCACGCATACCGAGGTGCGCCTCATCCCCAAGATGGGGCGGCACGCGGTCGATTCGAACATGGTCTTCTTCGACGGGATGACCGTGCCCGCCGACGACCTCATCGGCGAGGAGGGGAACGGCTTCCGCTCGATCCTCCACGGCATGAACCCGGAGCGCATCCTAACCGCGGCCGAGGCGGTCGGCATCGGGCGAGCGGCGCTCGGCAAGGCCGCGGCCTACGCGCGCGAGAGGGTCGTCTTCGACCGGCCGATCGGCAAGAACCAGGGCATCCAGCATCCGCTCGCCAAGGCCTGGATGGCGCTCGAGGCGGCGAACCTGATGGTGCTCAAGGCGGCCCAGCTCTACGACCAGGGCAAGGCCTGCGGAACGGAGGCGAACGCCGCCAAATATCTCGCGGCCGAAGCGGCGATCGAGGCCTGCGGCACGGCGGTGCTCACCTTGGGCGGCATGGGCTACGCCGAGGAGTATCACGTCGAGCGCTATTTGCGCGAAGCCTGGATCCCGCGCATCGCCCCCGTGAGCCCGCACATGATCCTCAACTACATCGCCGAGCGCGTGCTGGGACTGCCGAAGTCGTATTGAGAGATCTCAGGGAGCCCTCGAGCGCTCCCCTTCCATGCCATCCTCTTGCGTTACCGGACCCGTCATACCGGCGAAAGCCGGTATCCATCGACCAGCATCACCTTTGTTGCAAAATGAAAAGACGCCGCATCCGCTCTGAAATGGGTCCCGGCTTTCGCCGGGACGACGAGGCGGAGATGGGCGGCGCGCGAGTGTTGCCGGGCGAGGGAGCTATGCCGCCATCGCCTCCTCGAGCGAGCGCTCGAGGAGGCCGAGGGCCTCGTCGATGATGGCGTCGCTCGCGGTGAGCGGCACGAGCACGCGTGCCACATTGGCGTAGACGCCGCAGTTGAGCAGGATGAGGCCGTTCGCCAGGCTGCGCTCGGACCAGCGCTTGGCCAGGGCTGCTGCGGGCTTCTTGGTGGTGCGGTCCTCGACGAGCTCGATCGCGACCATGCCGCCGAGCCCGCGCACCTCGCCGATGCAGGGGAAGCGGTTCGAGGCGGCGAGCTCGGTCATGCGGCGCACGATCTTCTCGCCGATCTTGGTGCTGCGCTCGAGCAGCTTCTCCTCCTCGAAGACCTCGAGCACGGCGAGACCCGCGGCACAGGCGACGGGGTTGCCGGCGTAAGTGCCGCCGAGCCCGCCCGGCTCGACCGCATCCATGAGCTCGGCGCGCCCGGTCACGGCCGAGAGCGGCATGCCGCCAGCTAAGCTTTTCGCCATGACGACGAGGTCCGGCTTAACGCCCGCGTGCTCGATCGCGAACATCTTGCCGGTGCGTCCGAAGCCGCATTGGATCTCGTCGGCGATCAGGAGGATGCCGTGCTCGTCGCAGAGCTTCCTGAGCGCGCGCAGGAAGTCGAAGGGGGCGATATAGAAGCCGCCCTCGCCCTGGACCGGCTCGATCAGAATCGCCGCGACGCGGCTCGGCTCGACATCCGCCTTGAAGAGGAAGGCAAGCGCCTGAAGCGCATCCTCGGCGGTGACATCGTGGAAGCGGTTCGGGTAGGGCACGTGATAGACCTCGCCCGGAAAGGGCCCGAAGCCCTTCTTGTAGGGCTCGACCTTGCCGGTCAGCGCCAAGGTCATCATGGTGCGGCCGTGGAAGCCGCCCACGAAGGAGATGACCGCCGGGCGCTTGGTCGCCGCGCGCGCGATCTTGACCGCGTTCTCGATCGCCTCCGCACCGGTCGTGAGGAAGATCGTCTTGTTCGGACCCGTCGTCGGCGCGAGCCGGTTGAGCTTCTCGGCCAGCGCCACGTAGGGCTCGTAGGGCGTCACCTGGAAGCAGGGATGGGTGTAGCGCTCGATCTGCTCGCGCACGGCCGCCTGCACCTTGGGATGGCGATGGCCGGCGTTCTGCACGCCGATGCCGCCCGCGAAGTCGATGTAGCGCTTGCCCTCGACGTCCCACACCTCTGCGTCCTCGGCCCGTGCCGCGAAGACGCCGGTTGCACTCGCGACCCCGCGCGGCACCGCGTTCTTGCGCCGCTCCAGAAGCTCCTGATTGGTCGGCATGCGCATCCCCCCTCGAGCTGACGGCGGAAGGATGGCCCAGCTTGGCATCTTCCGCAAGGGAAGTGCGACCGCTCAGGCGCCTTGCGCGATCCCTGTCTCGGCGAGGCCGCCGGCCTCGACCAGGAAACGAGCGATCTCGGCAACACCTTGATCGGCCTTTAGGTTGGTGAAGAGGAAGGGCCTCGCGCCGCGCATCTTGCGGGCATCGCGCTCCATCACGCCGAGGTCGGCGCCGACAAGCGGCGCGAGATCGATCTTGTTGATCACGAGGAGGTCCGAGCGCGTGATGCCGGGTCCCCCTTTGCGCGGGATCTTGTCGCCCGCCGCCACGTCGATGACGTAGATCGTGAGGTCGGCGAGCTCGGGGCTGAAGGTGGCGGCGAGGTTGTCCCCGCCCGATTCGATGAAGACGAGGTCGAGCGCGGGAAAGCGCAGGCGCATCTCCGCCACCGCCGCGAGGTTGATCGAGGCATCCTCGCGGATCGCGGTGTGCGGACAGCCGCCCGTCTCCACGCCCATGATGCGCTCGGCTTCAAGCGCTCCCGAGCGCGTCAGGAACTGGGCGTCCTCCTTGGTATAGATGTCGTTGGTGACGACGGCCAAGCGGTAGCCCGAGCGCATGTGCTTGCAGAGCCGGTCGACGAGCGCCGTCTTGCCGGAGCCGACCGGGCCGCCGATGCCGACGCGCAAGGGGCCGTGCGGGGATGGGGTCATGATCTGAAGAGCCTCGTATATTGGGTTTCGTGGCGCATCGAGGTCCAATCGACAAGCACGGCCGCCGAGCCGATCTCCTCGAGCGGGGCCCTGCTCGCGGCCGCGACCGCGCGCGCCACGACGGGCTCGAGGGCGGCCACCGCCCACTGTCCGTCGCTTTGGCCCAAAGGGATGAGGCGCACGCCCGCCGAGATCAGGTTGGCGCCCATCGCCTGCAGATAGCCGGCAAGGGCCGGCTCGAGGGGGACCCGGCCCGCGCAAGCGAGGGCCACGGCAATGGGGAGGGCCACGACAGCGTCGCCGCGGCGCGCGGCAAAGGCCTCGAGCCGAGCATCGGGCCAGGCGCGCCGCGTCGTGGCGAGGAAGGCGGCACCCTGCTGAGCGCTCTCGAGCGCCATCTCCGCACTGCCGCGAAAGCAGGCCGCGAGCTCCGCGATGTCATCGAAGGC
>DATJAC010000186.1:0-10359 GCA_035516655.1 Alphaproteobacteria bacterium
GCGTTCCTCAGATCGAGGCCCCTTGCCTGCGTCCGCCATCTAGCGGCGGCCTTGCGCCGACCGCGTACAGAAGCACGGCGCCCGGTCCGCCAACTCAATTCAATTGACACACCCCGCCCCAATCACAGAAGGATGAGGACCGCGTGTTGAGGGTCTCACGTCATCCTGGGGAGCCGCCGCAGGCGGCGTCTCGAAGGATGACGTGAGACCCATGCGCTGCCGGACTGCGCGATTCGGTTTTTATTTTGCTTTTAGAATATCGCCGCAATTTTGCATGAACTTTTTTTTAGGAAACGTAAGCTTGTCCGACTATCTTTTTGCATGTCGTCTTCACAACTACGGAGCGTCGTCCATGAGCGAGGAGAGCGAAATAACGTGCCTGCCGGCACCCGCCCGTTCGGATCCCAGCCAACGTTTCGAGATCTTTCTGAATGAGCGCGGCCGCTGGCAGGCATGGCGGGCCGACGGCATGGTGCTCGGCATTTTCTTCAAGTGCCGGGACGCCATCCGCTTCGCCCGGCACGAGTGCGACGAGAGAGCCTCGCTCACGATCATCGTCCATGACGGTGCCGCACTGGCGCCGCCGGCACGCAAGGCGGCTTGAGGCGGTCGAGCGGCCGCGGACCGGTCCCCGCGCCAGAATTCACCCTCCCCCCGTAACAGACCAGACTAGGCTCGCCGGGCCCTGCCGCCTTGGCAATTTGCCGCTGATTTTGCAGCGAAATGCAGTCCCGTCTGTCCGGGGTCCCGGCATCAGCGCCGCCCGCGCCGCAGGCTGGGCCCGGGTGTCTTTCGATAACCCATTGATCTAAAACAACGTTCCGGCTTTTCCGGATCCCCGGCGCTGGCCCGCTCCCACGCCCGAGGGCCATGGCCCCGCTTTTGCTCATCTTCTGGCAAGGCCGCCGGCAGAGGCCTCGGGAGAGCGATCAAGAAGCCCCGAACGGGGTGCCACGGACCAGCCTGCGGAGCGGCCATGAAGACGTTGATCATCGACAATTACGACTCCTTTACCTACAACCTCGCCCATTATTTCGCCGAGGCGAACCAGGAAGAGCCGCTCGTCGTGCGCAACGACGCGATGAGCTGGGCCGAGCTCGCCGAGCGGAAGTTCGACAACGTCGTCATCTCGCCCGGCCCCGGCCGTCCGGACCGTCCCGCCGATTTCGGCCTCTCGGCCGACGCCATCAACCACGCGCGCGTCCCCATCCTCGGCGTCTGTCTCGGCCATCAGGGCATAGCGGCCCTCCACGGCGGTGCCGTGGTGACCGCGCCCGCCCCCATGCACGGGCGCCTCAGCCGCGTCTGGCACAATGGCGACGAGCTTTTCGCCGGCGTGCCCGCGACCTTCGACGTGGTGCGCTACCATTCGCTCCTCGTCGCCCGTCCCCTCCCGCAAGCCCTCCTCGAGACCGCCTGGACCGAAGACGGGCTGGTGATGGGCCTGCGTCACCGCGAGCGGCCGGTCTGGGGCGTGCAGTTCCATCCCGAATCGATCCTCACCGAATTCGGCCGTCAACTCATCGCCAACTTCCGCGACCTCACCCGACGCGAGCAGCCGCGGCGTCTCTTCCCGACGTCCGCTCGTCCGGCAGCCCCCGCGGTCGAGTGCCTGGCGCCGAAGAAGCCGGCCCTGCGCGCGTTCTGGCAGGAGCTCCCTACGGCGATCGACTGCGAAGCGGCCTTCTGTTCCTTCTACGGCGCCGCGCCGACCGCCTTCTGGCTCGACAGCAGCCTGGTCGAGCCCGGGCGCTCGCGCTGGTCCTTCATGGGCGACATGAGCGGGCCGCGCGCGAGTGCGGTCTCTTACGACACCTTGACCGGCCGACTCTCGATCCGCACCGCAGATGGGGACCGCATCGAGCGCAGCGACATCTTCAGCTATCTCGAGCGCGAGCGCGCGGGCACCCCGCTCGACGCCCCGCCCTGCCCCTTCGTCGGCGGCCACGTCGGCTGGTTCGGCTACGAGCTGCGCAACGAATGCGGCGCACCCACGCGGCGGCGTGCGGCGACCCCTTCGGCTTTCTTCATCCGCGCCGACCGCTTCATCGCCGTCGACCACCTGGGTGGGCGGAGCTATCTCGTCGCGGTCGCGGCGGAAGACGAGGCCGCGGCGGCGAACGGCTGGCTCGCGACGATGGCGGCCGAAATCGCCCGTCTCGCCCCCGCACCCGAGCCCAAGCTCGGCAGCCGGCGCACGCCCGTGCAATTCGCGCTCGATCGCGACCATCATGCCTATACCTCGGCTATCGAGCGCTGCCTCGACTGGATCGGCCAGGGCGAGACCTATCAGGTCTGCCTGACCAACGAGCTCGTCTGCAAGCTCGAGATCGACCCGCTCGAGCTCTACCGCGTGATGCGCCGGGTCAATCCGGCACCGTTCGCCGCCTTCCTGCGCTGGCCCGGCGGGGCCGTGCTGAGCGCCTCGCCCGAGCGCTTCCTCTCGGTCGATCGCCAGGGCCGCGCCGAAGCCAAGCCGATCAAGGGCACGATCGCCCGCTCGGCCGACCCCGCGCACGACCGCATCCTCGCCGACCGCCTGCAGTCGAGCGAGAAGGACCGCGCCGAGAACCTCATGATCGTCGACCTCCTGCGCAACGACCTCTCGCGCGCCTGCGTTGCGGGCAGCGTGGAGGTGCCCTCTCTCATGGCGGTCGAGAGCTACGCCACGGTGCATCAGCTGGTGACGACCGTGCGCGGCCTCTTGAAGCCCGAGGCATCGTCGCTCGATCTCGTGCGCGCGGCCTTCCCGGGCGGCTCGATGACGGGAGCGCCCAAGCTCAGGACCCTCGAGTTCATCGACCGTCTCGAGCAGCGCGCGCGCGGCGTCTATTCGGGTGCCCTCGGCTTTCTCGGCGACGACGGGGCCACGGACCTCAGCATCGTCATCCGCACGATCGTCCAGACCGGCAGCCGCTTGAGCATGGGCATCGGCGGGGGTATCGTCGCGCAGTCGACCCCACAGGGCGAGTTCGACGAGATGCTCTTGAAGGCGAAAGCCTCGATCCGCGCCATCGTGACGGCCGCGACCGGCCGCTTCGATGCCGATCTCTTTCATATCGAGGGTGCCGCCGAGGACGCGATCCCGCCGCAGGTGCGAGCCGGAACGAGATGAGCCTGACGCCGGTCTGGCTCGACGGAGAGCTTCGGCCGGCCGAAGACCGGGCACTTTCCCCCTTCGATCGCGGCTTCACCCTCGCCGACGGCGTGTTCGAGACCCTGCGCGCGCGCGCTCAGGCACCCCTTTGGCTCGAGGATCACCTCGCCCGGCTGCGCGGCGGGGCTGCCGTGCTCGGCATCCCGGTCCCGCTCGGCGACGATGCCATCGCGCGCGGCCTGGTCGAGCTCCTCGAGGCGGGGGGTCATCCGGCGAGTGCGGTGCGCCTCACCTTGAGCCGCGGACCCTCCGAAAAGCGCGGCCTCTGGCCACCCACGACCCCGCCCCGCCCGACCTTGCTCGCGACGGTCGCACCCTTGCCGCCGGCGCGTGCGGCCCTCAAGCTCGCGGTTGCCGAGAGCACGCGGCGCAACGAGCATTCCCCTCTCGCGCGCATCAAGTCGCTCAATTACGGCGACAACCTCATCGCCCGGCGCGAGGCCGATGCGCGCGGCATGGACGACGCCTTGATGATGAACAGCCGCGGCAGGATCGTGTGCGCCACGGTCGGCAACCTCTTCGTCAGGCTGAGCGGCCGCTGGCGCACCGCACCCATCGCCGAGGGTGCGCTCCCGGGCCTCGCGCGCGCGCGTCTGGTGAAGCTCCTCGACGCCGAGGAGACGGCGATCGCGCGCGCGGACCTCGCTCGGGTCCAGGCGGGCTTTCTCAGCAACAGCCTCTCTCTCACGGCCATCCGCGAGATCGACGGCCGCGCACTCGAGGATGCGAGTGCGGCCCTCGAGGCGCTGGCCCTCTTCGCGACGTGAGGCGGGGGCTTTAAGGTATCGCCGCGCCGCCTCCCTCGATGCCTAAGCGGGCGGCGAGCGCATAGGCGGCAGCCGTGAAGCAGCCGAGCGGCACGCGCACCACGCCGGCCCCGATCTGGCCGATGCCGGCCGTCTTGTGCGCGATGCCGGTCGTCACGACCGGGCGGACGCCGCTGTCGAGGACCTTGCGGATATCGATGCCGACGGGTGCCCCGGCGAAGTCGAGGGCCGGAAGAGCCAGGCTCGGATTGCGCGCGAGCGTGATGCCGTACATCGCGTTCGAGTAGGCGGTGGCCATCGCGGACGTGCCGCCGACGAGCTGCACCAAGGCCGGCGAGGCCGCGAAGGCGAAGCCGCCGAAGCCCGCGGTCTCGGCGATGGCGCTGTCGCCGAGATCGGGGTTGGCGTCCTCCTGCCGATAGCCGGGAAAGAAGAGGCCGGCCGGGAGCTCGGCAGGCGCCTCGAACCAGCGCGCGTCGAGAGCGCTCACCCGGATGCCGACGTTGACGCCATTTCGCGCGATCGCCGTCACCATGGAGCTCTCCGCCACCCCGTGCCCCGCGTCCATGGCCGCCTTGCTCGAGACCATCGAGAGATTGAGGAAGAACTGCGGGGTGTCGGCGATGAAACGCAGGCTTTCTTCCGCGTGCCGGCGCGCCAGCCCGCTTGCGATGAGCGGGGTTGCGATCGCCTTGAGGAAGAGCAGGGTCGCCGCCGTATTGCGGCTATGGACCTCGTCGCCCATCAGGAGCGCCTGCGCCTGGATCGACTTCAGCGCCACCCCGCCCTCGATGCGCGCGAGCCCAAGCTTGAGTGCCGGTGCCAGCACCTTCTCGATCCATTTGAGCCGGCGGATCACGGAAGCGTCGTTGGCCCCGAAGCGCAGCACCTTGCCGATGCCCTCGTTGAAATTCGTGTAGGCGAGATTGCCGTGATCCTCGTTGCGCACCACGAAGAGCGGCATCGAGGGCGAAATGATCCCGGACATGGGCCCGACCGCGCCGTGATGGTGGCAGGGCGCCAACTCGACCGCACCCGACTCGAGGAGCCGGAATGCCGCCTCGGGGGTCCGCGCCCAACCCTCGTAGAGTACGGCGCCGACGGCGCTCCCCCGCATCGGGCCGCACATCTCCTGCCAGGCGATGGGCGGTCCCGCGTGCCAAAGCGTGCGGCCCATCTCGGGCCAGATCTCGCGCGCGTGCAGGGCCACGTCGACGAGCATGGGCCGTGCTGCAAGCACGCGCGCGATCGCGATCCGGTTGGCGCGATCGATGCGCGAGCCGATCCCCGCGGGATCGCCGGCATCGCCGATCATCGCGGCAAGGAGCTGCGCCAAGCGGGGATCGCCGTTGCCGGGCGGGCGCCAGTCCACCGCGACGACCTCGGCCCCTCCTCGGCGCGCCGACTCGGCAAAGGCGTCGATGCCGAGAGTGATGACGCCGAGAGGATCTGCGGTCAGCAATTGCGACATGGCGGCGTCAAGGAAGGATGCGGGCGCCCGCGAGCCCCGCCAGCAGGCCCACGAGCAGATCCCAGCCGGAGGAATGGCCGAGTGCCGTCAGCCGGCGGGCCGCCTGCAGGGCATCCCCGTCGCGTCGTGCCGCGAGGGCTGCTGAGAGCTCGTGCATCGCGCGAAAGCCGAAGCCTTGGGTGGCATCAGAGAGGAGGGCCGCACTGACCCGGTTCGTCTTCTGGGGAATGGCCGTGCGTATCGCTTCCCGGATCGCCTGCCCGCGCGGGCGCATCCCGGCAGCGGCGGCCTCGACGAGCCGGGTCGCGAAAGCGATCCCCGCCAGGAAATCGTCGCCCGAGGGCGTCAGCCCGGCACCGAGCCCGACGAGACCGGCTATCGCCGTGGCGAGCGCATCCATATCCCCGCCGCACGCCACCTGCGCCACCCGCCGCATGCGCGCGCGCGCGTTTACCAGCGGGAAATCCGGCGTGCCATCGCGCAAGAGGAGCCCGAGCCCGTGCGGCGCTTCAAGCGCCGCGACCGACGCGGCGAGCGCCTCGGCTGCACGGCCAAGTTCGGCCAGGCTCGCTGCGGTAGTGCGCGGCAGCGCTGGCCGCCAGACGACCGCTTCCTCGAGCGCGAGGACACCTTCATCGCAAGGGCCGGGCCAGGGGGCGGCCAAGGTGAATGCGCGCGGATGCGATAAAGGCTCGCGGCTCGCGAGCCAGACGACATCCTCTCCGGCAGCCCAGAAGGACGACCCCGAAAGACGGTGCACCAAGCCACGGCTCGCCCGCAGCGCTGTCAAAGCGGCGCAACCAATGGCGCGCACCGTCCAGGTCGCGAGGGTGGCGGGGTGTGGTGCCGATGCTTCAGCCAAAATGACGCCCGCCCGCTGACAGTGCGATGGTCATGCATACTCCGAGAAGTTCGGCGTTGTCGCCGCCCGCGGTCATGCGGCCGTCTTGCGGGAAAGGGTGCGAAGCAAGGTTCGAAGGTACTCGCGAGCGGCCGCCTCGTGTGTATAACAATGTTCCGAAGCGGCAACAATTGGAGCCGAGCGCGCTCCTTCGACCCGCCCCCTCACGATCCGCGCGCCGGTCGCGGCGCGCGGCATTTTCGCGCGTCCGGCGCAGCGCCGTTTCGGCTTGCCGGCAAGGGTGAAAATGCGCATCCTGAGGCGTGCCGCACGACATCTTCCTGAGCTACTCCACCCGCGACCAGGCCGCGGCGGACATGATCTGCCAGGCGCTCGAGGGGTCCGGGATCAAGTGCTGGATCGCACCCCGCGACATCGCCGCCGGCTCCCAGTGGGGCGGCAGCATCGTCGAAGCCATCGAGGCGAGCCGGGCGATTCTCGTCATCTTCAGCGAGAAATCCAACGACTCGCCCCAGGTCGTGCGCGAGATGGAGTGTGCGGTGTCCAAGCGCCTGCCGCTCATCCCGGTGCGCATCGCGGACGCCATGCCGACCAAGGACATGGAGTATTTCCTCGGCGTCTCCCATTGGCTCAACGCCTACCCGCAGCCGCTGCCGAGCTACCTGCCGCAGATCGTGGCGACGACCGAGCGCGTGCTCAAGGGCGAGGCGCAAACCTGGAAGCGTTTCGCCCGCAAGCTGCCGCAGAAGCGCTATGCCCAGCTCTCGCTGGTCGGCGTGGCCCTCTTGGTCGCGGTCGTGACGGCGTGGCTTATGCGGCCCGCCCCGCCTCCCAATCCGATGGATGCAATGCGATCGCCCTTGGCCGGGCGCTGGCAGGCTTCGCTCGCCGATGCGCGCGGCACCAAGACGGAATGCATCCTCGACGTGCAGGCGCTCGGCCAGACGCAGTTCAGCGACTCTTGCCCCGCCCCCTATACCGGCAACAAGGGCAACGTCGGCGCCACCAAGGACAGCACCTACAATCCGCAGCTCTTCGTCCAGGGCAAGGACAGCGGCACCTTCATGATGCAGGCCGGGTCGATGCCCTACACGACCGGCACCTTCCGCCTCGATGGCAGCAACGCCCTCACCCTTCATTTCGCCGGCGGCAACGAGATCTCATGGCGGCGCATCGCGCAGGATGCCCCCCTCCACAACGCCGCCGACGACATCCTGCCCAAGCAGGCGAGCTGGCCGGTCGCGGGCGTGCCGGCCATCGCCGAGCGCGCGATCAAATACGCGCGCGCCCATTGGCAGCCCGATGCGGTCCTCATGTCGGCCAAGCTCACGCTGGAAGCGCAAGCTGGGGGCATGGGCGGGGTGACCACGGCGGCGGGCCCGGTCAGCGTGCAATTCGAGCTCTATTCGCCGGCGACCCAGCAGGGCCTCTCGCTGATGCCCGGCTCGGCCGCGGGCGCGCTGTTTGCCTTGGGCGTCATCGACCGCGACGCAAAGCTGGCCATCCCGTCCAATTTCCTCGATCTCCCGCAGGCGTGGGAGACTCTCCAGGCGCGCGGGCTGCGCGGCAAGCAACTCAAGGAAGCGCAGCTCGAGAACTGGCAGAACGGGACGAGCTACGGCAGCGCCCGGCTCGCCGGGGTCGAGTGGATGCTCGATTCGGCCCTCGGCGAGCGCGGCGTCGTCGCGGCGGCGCGCTGAGGCGGAACACCGTCCGGCGGCGGCAGGAGCCCCATCCGAAATGTTTTGCCTTTCGGCCGCATAAGCCTAGGCTTCATCGAGGAGGTCCTGAGCATGGCAGGGCCCGAGCGGTCCGACGCCGCCTTTTTGAGCTACGCGCCGCTCGACGGAGCGAAAGCGGGGGAAATCCGCGAGCTCCTCGAGGATCTCGGCGTGCGCTGCATCCTGGCCGCGCGGGGCCTGCGCGGCGGCCGCGGGGTGGGCAGAGATTTGCGCAACGAGATGGAGCGGGCGCGCGCCTTTGTGCTCGTCGTCTCGAAAGCGACCGAGACGTCGCGGCCGGCGCGGGAGGAGATGCTGGCCGCCCATCAGCGCGGCATGCCGATATTCGGCATCTTCATCGAGCCCCCGGAGCCGTCGAGCGAGCTCGATTTCTTCGTTCCCGCTCGACACCGCGTCGATGCCTCGTCCGGGCGCTTGGCCGATCGCGTCACCGAGCTCGCCGGCCATCTCCGCAGCGCCGGCCCCCAGAAGAAGATCAAGCGCTTCGGCGGGCCCGAGCTTACCGGTTGGGCGCGCTGGGCGACGGGAATGCCCGGCATCATTTGCGCGCTGGCACTCGCGATGTTGCTGCTGTGGGCGCTCAGCCGAATGTTCGCCAACGGCTTTCTCGGCTGAGCTCCGGCCGAAAATGCCGCGCGTGCCGGCTCAGGTCCTGGGTGCTGGCGGCAGGGGTACCGCGGTCACGGGCGGGGTGGGTGCCGCACTCACCGGCGGGATCGCATTCGGCGGTGGGGGCGGCGGATAGGCCGCAAGCGGAGCGCCCGGCAGCTGGTTGCCCTTGGCATACATGCATTGCGCGTAGGCGATGTCGTAGCGCCGCTGGCCCTCCCAGCCCGTCGCTTGGGCGGAGCCGACGCCGACCGCGGTGCCGGCAATGGCACCCGAGGCAGCGCCGATGGCGGCCCCTCCGGCCCCGCCCACCGCGGCACCGAGCCCGGCCCCCAAGACCGTGCCGACGATGGCGCTGCCGATGCCCTGATTGGCCGCGGCGGTCTCGGTGGCCCCCGGTCCGCCGATCTGCTGGTTGGCATATTGCCGGCAGACTTCCTGATCCTGGGCGAACACCTCGAAGGGCTTGTTGGGCGAAGGCATCACCGCAACGCTCGGCCCGACCGGCGGGTTGACGCAGCCGCCGAGGAGCGCCAGCGTCGCGATCGCGGCCAGTCTCGTCTCGATACGCTTCATGACGGTCCGTCCCTCGATTTAGCACCGGCGGGGAGTGCAGTCCCGCTCGGCCCGCTATCTAATACGCCGCAGGTCCATGCCCCCTGCGCGCGGCATCCGGCTGGCCATCGCCCTTGATGCTCGGCAATATGTGTTTTCTTGGGCAGCCACAGGCAAGGGGCCTCATGGAGGGTATAAGCGAGGTTGGCGGCATCCGGCTGCGCTATCGCATCGAAGGCGACGGCCCCTGGCTCGCCCTCATCCACGGGGTCGGCAGCCGGCTCGAGGCCTGGGACGGCGTCATCGCCGCCCTGGGCGGACGCTGGCGCACCTTACGCTACGACCTGCGCGGTCACGGCGGCTCCGCGAAGCCGAAGGGCCCCTACCGGCTCGCCGATTTCGTGCGCGACCTCGAGGGCCTCCTCGACGCGCAGGGTGTCGAGCGCTGTCATCTTGCCGGCTTCTCGCTCGGCGGTCTCGTGGCGCAAGGCTTTGCCCTGGCGCGGCCCGAGCGTCTCGACCGTCTCGTGCTGCTCAGCACGGTCGCCGGCCGCAGCGCCGAGGAGCGTGAGCGCGTGCAGGCGCGGCTGGCCCTCGTGGCCGGCGGCATCCCGGGTGCCCATTTCGAGCGCTCCGTGGCACGCTGGTTCACCGACGAGTTCCGAGAGGCCCATCCCGAGATCATCGCGGCACACGCCGCGCAGAACCGCGAGAACGATCCGGCGGCCTATGCCGCCGCCTACCGCGTCCTCGCGGAAAGCGACCTCGGCGACCGGCTCCATGAGATCAAAGCCGCCACCCTGATCGCGACCGGGGAGAACGATCTCGGCTCCAACCCGCGCATGGCGCGCCTCATGCACGCGCGCATCGCGGGCTCCCGGCTGGAAATCCTGCCGCACTTGCGCCATTCGATCCTCATCGAGGCGCCGGATGCGGTGGCGGGCCTGATGGCGCCCTTCCTCACGGGCCGGGACTGAGCAGCTCGCGCTCGAGGAAGCCACCTGTCATCGCGAGGCGCCCGAAGGGTGCCGAAGCAATCTGGGGAGGGCTTCGCACCTAGAGCTGAATCCGATCAAGTAGAACATCTCTTTCGTCACCCCGGCGAAAGCCGGGGTCCAGGGGCAACGGCCCGTCACCTGGTCCTGGGTTCCCGCTTTCGCGGGAACGACGATGTGGATTGATTCCACTTGATCGGA
>DATJAC010000187.1:0-2462 GCA_035516655.1 Alphaproteobacteria bacterium
GGCCGAGGCGCGCATGGCGCTTGCGCGCCGCTTCGGGGCCGCGGTGATCGCCCTCACCATCGACGAGGAGGGCATGGCGAAATCGGTCGAGCGCAAGATCGAGATCGCCAAGCGCCTCCACGACTTCGCCTGCAACCGCCACGGCCTGCCGAGTGCCGATCTGATGATCGACCCGCTCACCTTCACGATCTGCACCGGCAACGACGACGACCGCAAGCTCGGGTTAGCCACCTTGGAGGCGATCGAGCGCATCAGGGCGGAGCTGCCCGAGGTGCAAATCCTGCTCGGCCTCTCGAACATCTCCTTCGGCCTCAACCCGGCGGCGCGCCAGGTGCTGAATTCCGTCTTCCTCGACCACGCGCAGCAGCGCGGGCTCAGTGCGGCCATCGTGCACGTGAGCAAGATCCTCCCGCTCCACAAGATCGGCGAGGCCGAGCGCGCCGCGGCCGAGGACCTCATCTTCGATCGCCGCCGCGAGGGCTACGATCCGCTTCATGCCTTCATGGCGCTCTTCGCCGACAGGCTCGAGGAGCAGAAGGCGAAGAAGACGCGGCCCGAGAAGGTCGAGGAGCGTCTCGCCCAGCGCATCGTCGACGGCGACCGCCAGGGCCTCGACGAGGACCTGGCCGAGGCGCTCGAGAGCCATCCCCCGCTCGACATCATCAACCGCTTCCTCTTGGACGGCATGAAGGTGGTGGGCGAGCTCTTCGGTGCGGGCAAGATGCAGCTCCCCTTCGTGCTGCGCTCGGCCGAATGCATGAAGGCGGCCGTCGCCTATCTCGAGCCCCACATGGAACGGGTCGCCGGGCAGGAGAAAGGGACGATCGTGGTCGCGACCGTTAGAGGCGACGTGCACGACATCGGCAAGAACCTCGTCGACATCATCCTCACCAACAACGGCTACCGGGTCGTCAACCTCGGCATCAAGCAGCCGCTCTCGAACATCCTCGAGGCGGCGAAGGAGCATCGGGCGAACGCCGTCGGCATGTCGGGCCTGCTCGTCAAGTCGACCGTCGTCATGCGCGAGAACCTCGAGGAGATGACGCGGTTAGGTGTCGACGTGCCCGTCCTTCTCGGCGGCGCGGCGCTGACGCGTCAATACGTCGAAGAAGACTGCGCGCGCTCCTATGGAACGGGCCGCCTCGCCTATGCGCGGGACGCCTTCGACGGCCTTCACCTCATGGAGAAGGTGGTGAACGGCACCTTCGTCGACTTCACCGACGAGATCGCGCGGAAGCGTGATGCCCGGCCGTCAAGCAAGCCCGCGCGCGTGCGCGGCGTGCCCAAGGCACCGGCAGCCGAGCTGCGCCCGGTCGATGTCGAGGAGATCCGTCTCCACCGCGCCGAGCTCAACCGCGGCATCGAGCCGCCCGCGCCCCCCTTCTGGGGTCCGCGCGTGATCGCCCGCGTGCCGGTCAAGGCCCTCGTCCCCTATCTCAACGAGCGCATGCTCTTCCAATTCCATTGGGGCTTCCGCAAGGAGGGCCGGCGGCTGGCCGAATACATGGAATGGGCGCGCCGCGAGCTCAGGCCCGAGCTCAAGCGCATGCTCGACATCTCGATCCAGCAGGACATCCTCAAGCCCCAGGCGGCCTACGGCTACTGGCCCGCCGCGGCCGAGGGCAACGACGTGATCCTCTTCGACCCCGAAGACCACGCGAAGGCGCTCGCGCGCTTCGCCTTCCCGCGCCAGGCGCGCGAGGGCGGGCTCGCGATCGCGGACTTCTTCCGCGACGTGAGCGAGCCCGTGCGCGACGTGATCGGGCTCCAGGTGGTGACGGTCGGCCAGCGCGCCTCGGACGTGGCGCGCGAGTGGTTCGCCGAGAACCGCTACCAGGATTATCTCTATCTCCACGGCCTCGGCGTGGAGATGGCGGAAGCGCTCGCCGAGTACGTGCACAAGCGCATCCGCGGCGAGCTCGGCCTCGCGGGCGAGGATTCGCGCGAGATGGAGCAGCTCCTCCAGCAGGGCTACCGCGGCTCGCGCTATTCCTTCGGCTACCCGGCCTGCCCGCGCCTCGAGGACCAGGTGCAGCTCCTCTCGCTCCTCGGCGCCGAACGCATCGGCATCACTCTGAGCGAGGAGTTCCAGCTCCACCCCGAGCAAAGCACCTCCGCCATCGTCGTCCATCACCCGCAGGCGAAGTACTTCTCGGTCTAGGGCGCTGATCCGATGAGCTGCCTGCGGAGCCGCTTGGGACCGTGCCCCATTTTGCGCATTTGGTATAATTTAGAGAACCGGCCAGTGGGTCAGTTTCACCTCATCCTTCGAGACGCCGCCTGCGGCGGCTCCTCAGGACGAGGTGAAACCCTAACCAAGGGGTCCTCATCCTTCTGTGATTGGGGCGGGGTGTGTCAATTGAATTGAGTTGGCGGACCGGGCGCCGTGCTTCTGTACGCGGTCGGCGCAAGGCCGCCGCTAGATGGCGGACGCAGGCAAGGGGCCTCGATCTGAGGAACGC
>DATJAC010000188.1:0-3319 GCA_035516655.1 Alphaproteobacteria bacterium
AGATAGCGCTCGACGATTTCGGGACCGGATACTCGTCCCTCGAATATCTGCGATCGTTCCCGATAGACCGCATCAAGATCGCTCAGGTCTTCGTCGCGCGCTTGCCCTCAGACGCGAACAGCGCCGCCATTATCGAGACCATCACCTACCTTGCCGCCGCACTGCACATCGCGTTGATTGCCGAGGGGGTCGAGACCAAAGAGCAATTGCAGTTCCTCAGGGCGCGCGGCTGCATGGAAGCGCAAGGCTATTACTTCAGCCGCCCGGTGCCCTGCGAGGCCGCGACCGCCTTGATCCGCCGGGGGGCGTTCGAGCTGGCACCCGCTTGAGCCACGGCCCAGATGGTCGCTGGCTGGTGATGCTCCAGTTCTTCCCCTAAGCTTTTGATTTTCCTGGTGAGCGCGCCGGGGGTCGAACCCGGGACCTACTGATTAAAAGTCAGTTGCTCTACCACTGAGCTACGCGCTCGGCACTCAGGCGCGGACGCCGGCCCGGCCGGTCTGCATATAGGCGCGTGAGCGGCCTGCGGTCAATCGCGGAGAGGCCGCGCGAGGCCGCGCTAAGGCTTCACGTCGGCCGCGACTTGGAGCTTGACGATCTTGTCGGGCGTTCCGCTCACGGCACCGTTCTGGTCCTTCGACCCTTTCTTGATGTTGTCGACGAACTCCATGCCCTTCACCACCTGACCGAAGATCGTGTATTTGCCGTCGAGGAAGCTGGCTTCGTCGAAGCAGATGAAGAACTGGCTGTCCGCACTATCGGGATCGGAGGAGCGCGCCATGCCGAGCGTGCCGCGCTCGAAATGCGCCGTGCGCGAGAACTCGGCGGGGATGTTCTGGCCCGACCCACCGGTGCCGTTGCCCTTGGGATCGCCGGTCTGGGCCATGAAGCCCGCGATCACGCGGTGGAAGGTGAGCCCGTCGTAGAAATGCTGGCGCACCAGCTCCTTGAAGCGCTTGACCGTGCGCGGCGCCAGGTCCGGGCGCAGCTCGATCACCACGCGGCCGTCCTTGAGGTCCAGGTAGAGCGTATTCTCGAGATCGGCCGCTTTGGCCGTCGCCAGCGTTGCGGTCATGAGGAGGGCTGCCATCAACAGGGGTTTCAGGAAATTGCGCATGTTCACTTTCAGCTTTCCTTGGGAGAGGGTCTTCGGGTCGCGCGTCAAGGCTTGGCGCCGCGGCGCTTGCCGGCTTGCGCGCGGAAGCGCCCGATGAGCCGTGCCGCGACCCCTTGCGGCACGAAGCTCGTGATGTCGCCGCCCAAGAGGGCGATCTCCTTGACGAAGCGTGAGGCGATGAAGGTCTGCCGTTCGGCCGCCATGAGGAAGACGGTCTCGATGTCGGGGGCCACGCGCGCGTTCATGCCCGCCATCTGGAACTCGTAATCGAAGTCCGAAACCGCGCGCAAGCCCCGGATGATCACATTCGCCCCCACGTCGTGGGCGAAGCGGGTCAAGAGGTTGTCGAAGGTCTGCACCTCGACCCGCGCCATGTTGCCGTTGCCGGCCTGGCCGAGGGCAGCACACTCCTCGCGCACCATGGCGAGGCGCTCCTCGAGGGTGAAGAGCGGGCCCTTGCCGACGTTGACCGCGACGCCGACGATGACGCGGTCGAAGATGCGCGCGGCACGCTGGATGATGTCGAGATGGCCGTTGGTAATCGGGTCGAAGGTCCCGGGATAAACGCCGATCCGCTCAGCCATCCGCGCCGTCCTCCGCAGTACCGTTGCCGCCGGCACTGCCGTTGCCGCGGGCGCCGCCGTTCGCAGCGGCAGCGTCGTCGTCGGCGCCGTTGCCGCCGTTGGCGGCGTCTTCCCCGAGGCGGATCACCGAGACCACGCGCTCCCCGCCGGCGACGCGGAAGAGAGTAACCCCGCGGGTGGCACGCCCGGCGATGCGGATATCATGGACCGGACAGCGGATCAACTGCCCGCCGTCGGTCACCAGCATGATCTGATCGGACGCCGTGACCGGGAAGGCGGCGACGAGCGTGGTCGCGGGCTCGCGGCCGAGATCGATCGCCTCGATGCCCTTCCCGCCGCGCCCCGTGACGCGATATTCGTAAGCCGAGCTGCGCTTGCCGAAGCCGGCGGAGGATACCGTCAAGATGAAGTCCTCGGCGCGCGCGAGCTCGTTGAAGCGCTCTTCGGAAAGCGTTACCGCCTGAGCGCTCTCGCCCTCCTCCACGACCTCCTCCGCGGTTCCCGCCTCGCGCCGACGCGAGGCCGCGAGGCGCAGATAGGCGTCGCGCTCCCCGGTCGCAAACTCGGCATGGCGCAGGATCGACATGGAGATGACCGCGTTGTCGCCCTCGAGCGAGATGCCGCGCACCCCGGTCGAGCCGCGTCCGGCGAAGACGCGCACGTCGCCGACGGAGAAGCGGATGGACTTGCCGAACTTGCTCGCCAGCAGCACGTCATCGTGCTCGGTCGCCGGCAGCACGTCGATGAGGCGATCGCCCTCCTCGAGCTTCATGGCGATCTTGCCGTTCGCCTTGACGTCGACGAAGTCGGAGAGCTTGTTGCGCCGCACGTCCCCGCTCGCAGTCGCGAACATGACGTCGAGCTCGGCCCAGCTGGCCTCGTCCTCGGGCAGCGGCATGAGGGCGGTGATGGTCTCGCCCGCCGAAAGGGGGAGCAGATTGACGAGCGCCTTGCCGCGCGCCTGCGGGGTGCCGGCGGGAAGGCGGTAGACCTTCATCTTGTAGACCATGCCGCGCGAGGAGAAGAACAGAACCGGGGTATGCGTGTCCGCGACGAAGAGGCGGCTCACGAAATCCTCCTCGCGCGTCGCCATCGCCGAGCGGCCCTTGCCGCCGCGCCTCTGCGCACGATAGGCGGAAAGCGGCACGCGCTTGACGTAGCCCGCGTGCGTGACCGTCACCACCATGTCCTCGCGCTGAATCAACGCCTCGATGTCCTGCTCGAACTCGAGGTCCTGGATCTCGGTCCGCCGCGGCGTGCCGAAGCGCTCCTTCATCGCGAGCAGCTCCGTGCGCAGGACCTCGAGCAGCTTCTCGCGCGAGGCCAGGATCGCGAGATAGCCGGAGATCTGCCGCACGACCTCGCGTAGCTCGTCCGCGATCTTGTCGCGCTCGAGCCCGGTCAGGCGGTGGAGGCGGAGATCGAGGATCGCCTTGGCCTGCTCCTCGGAGAGGCGGTAGGCGTTGTCGACGACGCCGCGGCCCGGCTCGTCGACGAGCTTGATGAGCGGGGCGAGGTCCTTGACCGGCCAGGCCCGCGCCATGAGGGCTGCGCGCGCCTCGCCCGAGTCCTTGGCCTTGCGGATGGTCTCGATGACGGGGTCGAGGTTGACGACCGA
>DATJAC010000189.1:0-5452 GCA_035516655.1 Alphaproteobacteria bacterium
AGGCGACGTCATCGTCAAGTTCGACGACAAGGAGGTTACCGACATGCGCCATCTGCCGCGCATCGTCGCGGAGACCGAGATCGGCAAGAGCGTTCCGGTCGAGATCATCCGCAAGGGGGCGCGGCGGACGGTGACGGCCAAGGTCGGCGAGCTCGAGGAGAGCGAGCAGGTCGCGAGCGTTTCTCCCAAGGAGAAAAAGAAGGCGGCAGCACCCAACAAGGAGGAGAAGGTCGAAGGCCTCGGTCTCTCGCTCGCTCCGATCAGTGCCGAGTTGCGCGAGCAATTCGAGATCGGCTCCGAGGTCAAAGGCGTCGTGGTGACCGCCATCGCCGAGGGCAGCGGTGCCGCCGAGAAGGGATTGAAGGCCGGCGACGTCATCGTCGAGGTCAACCAGGAGGAGGTCTCCTCACCCGCCCAGGTAGCTAACTTCGTCGACAAGGCCAGGCAATCCGGCCGCACCTCGGTCCTCCTCCTCATCGAGCGCGCGGGCGATATCCGCTTCGAAGCCGTGCGCATCGGCAAGAAGTAGCCGGCGGGGGCGCGATGACCGAGGCCCGACGCCCCCGGTGGTTAGCGCCCCGATTCGTGCGCTCGTATCGCCCGGGTGGTAGCCGTCATTGCGAGCGTAGCGAAGCAATCCAGCGTTCCTGGTGCGAAAGCCTGGATAGCTTCGGTGCCCTTCGGGCGCCTCGCAATGACGAGTGTTTTCCTGGTGTTGCGATTTTCCGACCGGGACTTTAAATCACGAATTCCTCCGCGCGGTAGCCCTGAAAGTAGAGCAGGGCCGTGAGGTCGCCGTGGTCGACCCGCGCGCGCGCAGCCGCGGCGAGGGGCGGCTTGCCGCGATAGGCGACACCCAAGCCGGCGGCGGCGATCATCGCGAGGTCGTTGGCCCCGTCGCCGACGGCCAGCGTGGCCGCGAGCGGGAGGGCGTGCTCGCGCGCAAGGCGCTCGAGGGTGGCGCGCTTGCCCGCGGCGTCCATGACGGGCGGGAGCACGCGTCCGGTCAAGCGCCCATCCGCCACCTCGAGGCGGTTCGCCTCGTCATGGTCGAAGCCGACGAGCTCGCGCACGCGGTGCGAGAAATAGCTGAAGCCGCCGGAGATGAGGGCGGTGAAGGCGCCGGCCTTGCGCATCGTGCGCACGAGTGTCGAGGCCCCCTTGGTCAGGGCAACGCGCTGCCAAGTGCGCTCGAGGGCGCTTGCTGAGAGGCCCCGGAGCATGGCCACGCGCTCGAGGAGGGTGGTCTCGAAATCGAGCTCCCCGCGCATCGAGCGCTCGGTGAGCGCTGCGACCTTGTCCTTGACGCCGGCGAAATCGGCGAGCTCGTCGAGCGTCTCGAGGGTGATGATGGTCGAATCCATGTCGGCGAGGAGAAGTCGCTTGCGGCGTCCCTCGCACGGCTGGGCGAGAAGATCGATCGGCCAAGCGGCGAGGGCGGCAGTCGCAGCCGCCTGGGCGCGCGCGGGTGCCGCTGCCTCGAAGGGCAGGTCGAGGGCGGCTCGCTCGGCAAGCCAGAGCGGAGCACCCACGCTTGCGCCTTCGCGGGCGAGCGCCGCACAAGCCGCCGCGAGCATGCTATTGTCGATGCCGCGCGCCGGCGGGCCCGCAACCAGGGTCAGGATCTGTTGCATGGGAACGTGAATTTGTGCGGGTGCGAATCTAGGGGCAAGCGGCACCCTCTCGCAAGCCTGCTCGCAGCCCCCGTTGGGCGCCCCGGCGGTGCCGAGCAGTGCTGGGCGAGACTTGCATGACGCAGCCGGTTCTCGTGGTGGCGGGGCCCACCGCAAGCGGCAAATCGGGCCTGGCCCTGGCCTTGGCCGAGCGCTTCGGCGGGGTCGTCATCAACGCCGACAGCATGCAGGTCTACCGCGAGCTCGCCGTGCTCACAGCACGTCCGGGACCGGACGCCCTCGCCCGCGTCCCCCATCGCCTCTACGGCGTCCTCGCGGCAGAGACAGCTTGCTCGGCCGGACGCTGGCGCGAGTTGGCGCTCGGCGAGATAGCGGAGGCCCGGGCCGCGGGTCGCCTCGCCATCGTGACCGGCGGCAGCGGGCTCTATCTCCAGGCCCTCGTCGCGGGAATGACGCCCCTTCCCGAGGTCCCGCGCGAGGTGCGCGAGGAGACCGGCGCGCTTTACGCAAAGCTCGGCGCCGAAGGCTTTCACGCCGCCTTGGCCGCGCGCGACCCGCTCACCGCCCGGCGGCTGCGCCCGCGCGACCGGCAGCGCGTCATGCGCGCATGGGAGATGCTCGAGACGACGGGCCGATCCCTCGCCGCGTTGCAGCGGGACCTCGGCCAAGGGCCGCCGGCCGATCTCGCCTTCGCCGCCATTCTGCTCGATCCGCCGCGCTCGGAGCTTTATGCGGCCATCGATCGGCGGCTCGCTGCCATGATCGCGGCGGGTGCGGTCGCCGAGGTGACAGCCCTTCTTGCCCTCGGCCTCGAGCCTCGGCTTCCGGTCATGAAGGCGGTCGGCGTGCCCGAACTGGCAGCATTTCTCAGGGGCGAGGTGGCACTCGCGGAGGCCGTCCGCCGCGCCCAGCAGGCGAGCCGCCGTCTGGCCAAGCGCCAGGTCACCTGGTTCCGCCACCATCGGCTTGCACCCCAGGTTCTCGCGGTGACGGACGCTCCGGACGCGCAATATTCGGAAAGTTTTCGAGAGAGAATCTTTAATTTTATTCGTCAAACTCTATTGACCGAAATAAAGTGAGCGTCTAGTTTGCCACTCCCCGCGCATCGATTCGGGCGGTAAGCGGCGGGTTTGGTTGTCTTTGCGGGCCTTGTGGGCCTCACGGCGGTGCGCCAGGACGGGCCATCGCGGAGGAGTCGGGTGATGTCGGCGGGTGCCATGACAGGAGCGGGCGTGGTCCTCAAAGCCCTTGTCGATCAAGGGGTTGAGGTCATTTTCGGCTATCCGGGCGGGGCCGTTCTGCCGCTCTACGATGCGCTCTATCAGCAGAATGCCCTGCGCCACGTGCTGGTGCGGCAGGAGGGTGGTGCCGTGCATGCGGCCGAGGGCTATGCGCGCTCGACCGGCAAGACCGGCGTGGTCCTCGTCACCTCCGGTCCGGGGGCGACCAATGCGGTCACCGGATTGACCGATGCGCTCATGGACTCGATCCCGCTCGTCTGCCTGACCGGCCAGGTGCCGACCCACCTCATCGGCAACGACGCCTTTCAGGAGGCCGACACGGTCGGCATCACGCGTCCCTGCACCAAGCACAATTACCTGGTGAAGGACCCCAACGACCTGGCGCGCGTCATGCACGAAGCCTTCTATGTGGCGCGCACCGGCCGGCCGGGCCCGGTCGTGGTCGATCTGCCCAAGGACATCCTGCAGGGGCCCGCACTCTACCTCGGGCCCGATCGCGTGCAGCACCGCAGCTACAAGCCCAAGATGAAGGCCGAGCGCGCCGAGCTCGAGCGCGCCATCGAGCTCATGGCCGCGGCCAAGCGCCCGATCGTCTATGCCGGCGGGGGGGTGATCAACTCCGGCCCGGCGGCGGCACAGCTCTTGGCTCAGCTCGTCCGTCTGACCGGCTTTCCCTGCACCAACACGCTCATGGGCCTGGGCGCTTTCCCGGGCACGGACCGCCAGTTCCTCGGCATGCTCGGCATGCACGGCACCTACGAGGCGAATCTCGCCATGCACGAGTGCGACGTGATGCTCGCGATCGGCGCGCGCTTCGACGATCGCGTGACCGGCAAGCTCGCCGAGTTCTCGCCGGATGCCAAGAAGATCCAGATCGACATCGACCCCTCCTCGATCAACAAGAACGTGCGCGTCGATCTCGGCATCGTGGGCGACGTCGCCCATGTGCTCGAGGACCTGATCAAGCTGTGGAAGGCGAAGCAGCGGCGCCCGGACCAGAAGGCGCTCGACGCCTGGTGGAAGCGGATCGAGGATTGGCGCAAGCGCGATTGCCTCAAGTACGCGCAAGGCAAGGACATCATCAAGCCGCAGTACGCGATCGAGCGGCTCTATGAGCTCACCAAGGGGCGAGAGCCCTACATCACGACCGAGGTCGGTCAGCACCAGATGTGGGCGGCCCAGTTCTTCAAGTTCGAGCGGCCCCACCATTGGATGACCTCGGGCGGCCTCGGCACCATGGGCTACGGACTGCCGGCGGCGATGGGCGTGCAGGTGGCCCACCCCGACGCCCTCGTCATCGACGTAGCCGGCGAGGCCTCGATCCTCATGAACATTCAGGAGATGTCGACCGTCCAGCAGTACCGCCTGCCGGTCAAGATCTTCATCATCAACAATCAATACATGGGCATGGTGCGCCAATGGCAGGAGCTCCTGCACGGCGGGCGCTATGCCGAGAGCTACATGGATTCGCTGCCGGATTTCGTGAAGCTGGCCGAGGCCTTCGGCGCCGTCGGCCTGCGCGCCGAAAAACCCGCAGAAGTCGACGCCTTGATCAAGGAGATGATCGCGACGAAACGCGCCGTGATCGCCGACGTGCGGGTCGACCCGGCGGAGAACTGCTTTCCCATGATCCCGGCCGGACGCGCCCACCACGAGATGATCCTCGGGCCCGAGGACAAGGCGGGCAAGCCGGCGACCGAGGAAGGCATGGTGTTGGTCTAGCGGGCGGGCGATGGCGGCGAGACAACTCAAGGTGCCAGGAGCGAGTGCGGCCATGCCGGAGCGGAGCGAGCGGCATACGATGGCGGTCCTGGTCGACAACGAGCCGGGTGTGCTCGCGCGCGTCATCGGGCTCTTTTCCGGGCGCGGCTACAACATCGAGAGCCTGACGGTGGCCGAGGTCGAGACCGCGGAGAACCGCTCGCGCATCACCATCGTCACCTCGGGCACCCCCATGGTGATCGAGCAGATCAAGAACCAGCTGGGCCGCCTGGTCCCGGTGCACCAGGTGCACGACCTCACCGCCGAGGGCTCGTACATCGAGCGCGACCTCGCCCTCATCAAGGTCGTGAACGCCGGGGAGAAGCGCGTCGAGGCGCTCAGGATCGCCGACATCTTCCGCGCCCGTGCGGTCGACAGCACGACGAAATCCTTCGTCTTCGAGATGACCGGCTCGCGCGAGAAGATCGACGCCTTCATAGGCCTGATGCGCGAGCTTGGGCAGATCGAGGTCGTGCGCAGCGGCGTAGTCGCGATCGCCCGAGGTGTCGCCACGATTTAGGTTGGTACATCGTCATTGCGAGCCGAAGGCGAAGCAATCCAGCTTCGCGACGCGATCCTGGATTGCTTCGTCGGCTTCGCCTCCTCGCAATGACGAACTGAAGAGGGACTCCATCATGCGCGTTTATTACGACAGAGATGCCGACGTGAGCCTGATCAAGGGCAAGAAGGTGGCCGTAGTCGGCTACGGCAGCCAGGGTCATGCCCACGCCATGAATCTGCGGGACAGCGGGGTCGCCGACGTCGTCGTGGCGCTGCGCGAGGGCTCGCCGAGTGCGGTCAAGGCCAAGGCGGCGA
>DATJAC010000190.1:0-17576 GCA_035516655.1 Alphaproteobacteria bacterium
CCCGCGAAAGCGGGAACCCAGGACCAGGTGATGGGCCGTTGCCCCTGGACCCCGGCTTTCGCCGGGGTGACGAAAGAGATGTTCTACTTGATCGGATTCAGCTCTAAGCTCCTTGGTCCCTACACCACGTGATCGGGGACGAGCTCGCAGGGGTGGGCCGGATCGCCGCTCTCGATTTGGATGGTGGCGTGGCCGATCGCGAAGCGCTCATTGAGCTCGCGGGCGAGGGCACTCAAGGCCGCGTCGCCCGGGTGACCGTCCGGTACCACGAGATGGCAGGTGAGCGCGCGCTCGGTCGTGCTCATGGGCCAGATGTGCAGATCATGCACCGCCGCCACGCCGGCCCGCTCGGCGAGGAAGCCCTTGACGTCCGCAAGGTCGAGGTCGTGGGGCACGGCGGCGAGCGCCATGGCGAGCGAGCGGCGCAAAAGCCGCCACGTGCTCGCCACGAGGAAGACGGCCACGATGAGACTCAAGGCCGGGTCGATCCAGCTGCGGCCGCTGAGCGCTACGCCCGCACCGGCGAGGACGACGGCGACCGACACCACGGCGTCGCCCAGCATGTGGAGGAAGACGGCACGCACGTTGAGGTCGCGCTCGCCGCCGCGGCGGAAGAGGAGCGCGGTCAACCCGTTGACGACGATGCCGACTGCGGCCACGACCATGACGGTGGTCCCCGCCACGGGGGCCGGCTCGGCGAGGTGCTGGAGAGCGGTTACCGCGATGCCGCCGACGGTGATCAGCAGCACGATCGCATTGAAGAGGGCGGCGAGGATCGAGCTGCCGCCGAAGCCGTAGGTGAAGCGCGCGGAGGGTCGGCGGTGCTGGAGCGCAGCACCGCCCCAGGCGACGAGGAGGCCGAGCACGTCGCCGAAGTTGTGGCCGGCGTCCGCCAGCAAAGCCACCGAGTTGCTCGCGATGCCGAAGACGACCTCGACGCCGATGAAGACGAGGTTGAGGAGGGCTCCGAGGGCGAAGGTGCCGGCGAGCGCTTCAAACGAGGAGAGGCCGTGGGCGTGCCCGTGGTGCGGGCCGTGGCGGCGGGTGGGGTGCTCCATGACCTGCCTCATGGCGCCCGGCTCGGCAAGCCGACCCGCGGGGCGGGCGGGGCAGGCCGGCCTACTTCGCGGCCGGCCAGTAGAAGGACTCCGAGATCGGGCCCTTGCCCGAGACCTCGACGATCTTGCTGAGGGCGATCCCCTCGGACTCGGCGACGATCCTGTATTTGCCGGGGCTGACCTTGGCATAGAAGTAGGGCCCGTCGGCGATGGCCTCGAGCAGGGTCTGCCCCTTCTGGTCCAGAATCTTGACGTTGACCTCGGCGAGATATTGCCCGCTGCCTTGCGAGGCGAAAAGGAGGTGCATGTTGTAGCTCGGGCGCAGCTCGCGCAGCATCTCCATGTCGTCGAGCCCGATGCCGCCGCTGATATAGGTGATCGACCCTTGCGTGCGGGGCTCCATCGAGACCTGGGCTGAGGCAGGGAATGACATGAGGGTGCTTGCCAGGAGAAGCAGCATGATTCTTGCTTTGATCATTTCAACGCTCCAGTGGGGCCGGCCGAGAGGCTCCTCGCGTACATCTCCCTCGGCACAGGTCCCGCTTTGCAGATTGATCGGAAATCAAGACAATTCAAGGGCAAAATCATATTTCGGCCGTCCTGGCGCGCCGTAGCCCTCACGCCGCGGCACCGCCCGCCCGCTCGCGCCGGATGAGATAGAGGTTGCGCGCATAGATGAGGAAGCCGCCCGCCTGCCCGACGATGAAGACCGGATCGAGGCGATAGATGGCATAGGCGAGGAGGATGGCGGCTCCGCCGATGCTGAAATACCAGAAGGCGAGCGGGATCACGCTTCTGCGCTGGCGCTCGCTCTCGAGCCACTGCACGAGAAAGCGCATGAAGAACATGGCCTGGCCGAAGAGGCCGACGCCGAGCCAGATTTTCTCCGCCGTCATCCCTTACTCCTCGTTCTCGATCGCCGATCGCGTCGGCCTGCGCATGAGCCAATAGACGCCCGCGAGATCGACGATGCCGGTCCACAGCCGGTTGCGCAGGCCGTACTTGGATTGCCCCGACAGCCGCGGCCGGTCGGTCACCTCGACGAAGGCGACGCTGCCGCCGTCGCGCCGCACGAGGGCGGGAAGGAAGCGGTGGCTGTGATCGAAGCGCGGCAGACGCAGGAAGGCCTCGCGCCGGCAGAGCTTGAGCCCGCAGCCGGTATCGGGCGTGTCGTCCTTGAGCACCGCACGGCGCACCTTGTTGGCGATGCGCGAGGAGAGCCGCTTCAGCCAGCTGTCCCGGCGCCGGCGCCTCGTGCCGGCGACGAGGGTGGGGACGGGCACCTCCCGGAGCTTGGCGAGAAGCCCTGCGATGTCGGCCGGGTCGTTCTGCCCGTCGCCGTCGAGCATGATGAGCCACTCCCCGCGCGCGCAATCGACCGCGGTCCAGAGCGCGCGGCTCTTGCCGCCGTTCGCGCGATGGCGCACCACGCGCAAGTGCGGATAGCGCTCGCGCGCGGCAGCGAGGCGCCGTGCGGTCGCGTCCGTGCTGGCGTCGTCGCAATAGACGACCTCGAAGGACTCGCCCAGCTGCTCGAGTGCCGGATAGAGCTCGGCGAGCACGGGATCGATGTTGCCTTCCTCGTTGTAGACGGTGATCACGACCGAGTATTTCGGCGGCACCGCGGAAGGGCTCGGGGGCATCATCTCGCTCGGAAATGTCTCGGGCTCGTGCCAGCGTCCGGACGCGGGCGGCGGCGGGGGTGCTGGGGTGCGGCCCTTCTAGCCCTTTTGCCGGGCGATCTCAACCGTTGCGGCCGGGGCCGGCCGCCGCCTTGCGGCCCTTGAGACGCGCCAGGATGGCCGCACGCTCGGCAGGGGCCAGGCCGGGCCAGGCCGCGATCTCCTTGAGCGTGCGCCGGCAGCCGAGGCAGAGCCCGCTCTTGCCGTCGAGCCGGCAGACCCCGATGCAGGGCGAGCTTGCGCTGCCGAGGGGGGCGTCGGCCATTTAGAGCTCGGTGCGATCGAGTTGAATGAGCCTGGTCGTCACCCCCGCGAAAGCGGGGGTCCGGGGGCCGATGGATTCCCGCTTGCGCGGGAATGACGATGGAAACGGCCGATTCAACTTGATCCAACCCCGCTCTTGCCGCCCTCCGCCTCGCCCGACCGGGCGATACCGGCGAGTGCGGGGCGTTCCGCCTCGGGAAGGGCCGCGGCCGTGCCGGCCTCGTCGAACTCGAGCTCCCTGATGCGCTCGGCGCGCTTCGTCACCTTGTCGCTCGAGATGCCGATCTGTCGGATATCGTCGTTGGCATCCTCGAAATGCTTGCGCAGCCTGCCGACGCGGTCGTCGAGGCGCCTGATGTCGTCGAGCAGGACATGAACCTCCTTCTGCACCACGCCCGCGAGCTCGCGCATGCGCACGTCCTTGAGCACGGCGCGGATGGTGTTGAGGGTCGCCCACAAGGTGGTCGGCGAAACCACGAAGACGCGCTTGCGATAGGACTGCTCGACGACCTCGCCGAAGTTGGCGTGCAGCTCGGCATAGACGGCTTCCGAGGGGAGGAAGAGGAGCGCCTGCTCGGCGGTCTCGCCGGGGACGATGTATTTCTCCGCGATGTCGGCGATGTGCTTTTGCATGTCCGTCCTGAAGGCGCGCGTAGCGAGCTGGCGCTGCGCATCGTCGCTCGCCGCGCGCAGGGCCTTGTAGCTCTCGAGCGGAAACTTGGCGTCGATCGCGATCGGCCCGGGCGGCATGGGCAAGAGCAGCAGGCAGTCGACGCGCCTGCCGGCCCCGATCTGCGCCTGGAACTCGTAGGCCGAGGGCGGCAGGACGTTCCGCACCAGGTCCTGGAGCTGGATCTCGCCGAAGGCGCCGCGCTCCTGCTTGTTGGAGAGGATCTGGTTGAGGCTCACGACCTGGCTCGAGAGCTCGTTGATGTTGGCCTGGGCCGCATCGATCCTGGCGATGCGCTCGCGCAGCTCGCCAAGGCCTTTCGCGTGCTCCGTAGCCGTCGTCTTGAGGGCCTCATTGACGTTGGCCGTCACCTTATCGAGGCGCTCCTCGAGCAGCTTGGCGAGGGCCCCCTCCTGGGCTTGCAGCCGGACCAGCATCTCGGCCAGCGTTCCGGCCTGGGCCCCCGCCATCTGATCGAGCCGGCCGGTGAGCTCCGCCGATGGGCGCCCCCCCGTCGATGTGCCGCGCAGGCTGCGCAGCACGAAGACGAGGGCGACGACGGCAGCTAAGACGGCGACGAAGATGAAGACGGCGAGGACGATATTCATCGAAGTCCCCTCACTCGAGGCACTAAGGCGGCATGCCGGCGGATGGGGGCAGTGTAGACAAATTGCCCGCCTGCCGCCTCCCGAATTCGCGGGTGCCGGTGCTTGACGCGACGGGGGCAAACCCATACCTAAGGCAGGGTCAAGCGCTTGGAAACGTTCCAAAGAGCCCGCCGCCATGGCCATCCTGCCGATCATCACGGCCCCCGACCCGCGCCTCAAGCTCAAGTGCAAGCCCGTCCCCCGCGTGGACGGCGAGATCCGCCGGCTGATGGAGGATTTGCTGGAAACCATGCATGCCGCCCCCGGAATCGGGCTCGCCGCCCCGCAGGTGGGGGTGCCCAAGCGCGTGCTGGTGGTCGACGTCGCCAAGGAGGGGGCGGCCCCCGCCCCCATCTCCATGGCGAACCCCGAGGTGCTGTGGCGCTCGGAGGAGCTCGAGACCTTCGAGGAGGGCTGCCTCTCGCTCCCCGATCACTATGCCGACGTGGCGCGCCCGCGGCGCTGCCGGGTGCGCTATCTCGACGCCGAGGGGGAGATCCGCGAGCTCGAGGCGGAAGGCCTGCTCGCCACCTGCATCCAGCACGAGATCGATCATCTGGACGGCGTCCTCTTCGTCGATCACATCTCGGGGCTGAAGCGCGGCATCATTCTGCGCAAGCTGCAGAAGGCCAAGAGGCTCAAGCAGTCAGTGCCTGCGTGAGACGCCTCGGCGCGAGGCTCACATGAGCCGGCTGCGGCTCGCCTTCATGGGAACGCCCGAGTTTGCCGTGCCGGCCTTGGCGGCCCTCGGTACCGCCGGCCATGAGATTGCCGCCGTCTACAGCCAGCCCGCACGCAAGGCGGGACGCGGGCAGCGGCCCCAGAGCTCGGCCGTCGCCCGCTTCGCGGCGGCGCACGGGCTCCCCCTCTCGACGCCGGCTCGGCTCCGCGACGGTGCCGAGGCCGCACGCTTCGCGGCCCTCGCCCTCGATGCCGCGGTCGTCGTCGCTTACGGCCTCATTCTCCCGCACGCGTTCCTCGCGAGCCCGCGCCTCGGCTGCCTCAACGTTCACGCCTCGCTGCTGCCGCGCTGGCGCGGGGCAGCCCCCATCGCGCGCGCCATCCTCGCGGGCGATCGCGAGAGCGGCGTCACCATCATGAAGATGGACGACACCCTCGATACCGGTGCGATCCTGGTGCAGGAGCGGGTCGCGATTGAGCCGGCGATGACGGCGGGCGAGCTCCACGACGTGCTCGCCGCTCTCGGTGCGCGCTTGATCGTTCCGGCCCTCGACGGGTTTGCCGCCGGCCGCCTCGAGCCTAAGCCCCAGCCGCAGGCGGGTGCGAGCTACGCGCCCAAGATCGACAAGGCGGAGACGCGGCTCGACTGGCGCCGGCCGGCGGCATTATTGGAGCGCCAGGTGCGCGCCTTCGCCCCTGCTCCGGGTGCCTGGTGCGAACTGGCCGGTGCGAGGGTGCGCGTGCTTGCCGCCGAGGTGCAGTCGAGCGCTGCCTCGGCACGGCCCGGCAGCGCACTCGACGATCGCCTCACGATCGCGACGTCGGCGGGGGCCCTGCGTCTCCTCCGCCTGCAGCGCGCGGGGGGCAATGCCATGGCGGCCGCCGACTACTTGCGCGGGACGGCGGTCCGCGCCGGCACGGTGCTGCCGTGACGCGCTACAAGCTCACGCTCGAGTATGACGGGCGCGGCTTCGTCGGCTGGCAGCGCCAGGCGAACGGGCTCTCGCTCCAGGAGGTGCTCGAGACCGCGGTCTTCCGCTTCTGCGGCGAAGCGGTGACGAGCCACGCCGCCGGCCGCACCGATGCCGGCGTGCACGCGCTCGGCCAGGTGGCGCACATCGATTTGGCGCGCCAGCCGCCGCCCGAGCCCGCGGTCGTGCGCGACGCGGTCAATTTCCACATGCGGCCCCACGCCATGGTCGTCGTCGCGGCGGAGGTGGCGAGTGCCGATTTCCACGCCCGCTTCTCGGCACGCGAGCGCGCCTATCGCTACCGCATCGTCAACCGCCGCGCACCCCTGGCGCTCGAGGCGGGGCGCGCCTGGCACATCGAGAAGCCGCTCGATCTCGAGGCCATGCAGGAAGCCGCCACGGAGCTCGTCGGCCGGCACGACTTCTCGAGCTTCCGCGCGGCCGACTGCCAGGCGAAGTCGCCGGAGAAGACGCTCGACGTGCTGGCCTTCGCCAAGGAGGGCTCGGTCGTGACGCTCGAGGCCCGCGCGCGCTCGTTCCTCCATCACCAGGTGCGCAACATGGTCGGCACGCTCAAGCTCGTGGGCGAGGGCAAGATGACGCCGGCCGACGTGCGCCGCATCCTTGAAGCGCGCGCGCGCAAGGAGGCGGGGCCCACCGCCCCGCCCGAGGGGCTCTACCTCGTGGAGGTGCTGTACTAGCGAAATTCAATCGAGGAGAGCCGTTCGTCTCGTCACATTCCGCTCGCGCGCTCATTGACGCACAGGTCTTTACGGAGGCGTCGATCACGTTACGCCCCTCTCCCGTTTACGGGAGAGGGAGGGACCCGCGGCCGCAAGGCCGTGGGAGGGTGAGGGACGGCTCCGACATCAGGCATTCCCTCACCCTTCCCATCCCTTCGGGATGGGCCCCTTCCCTCTCCCGCAAGCGGGCGAGGGTCTTTCGGATCGCGCTCAGAGCAAACGGCCGGCCCTCGCCTCAGGAAATGCCGAGGCGAGCGTTGATGATGCTGCTCACGACGAGGCTGAGCACGAAATCGAGGGCCACGAGGCCGACCGCAATGAGCCGCGGGACGTTGAGGGCCGTCCGAGCGATGAACCAGAGAACGGCCAAGATCGCGAGCCTGACCGCGAGCTCGAGCGTGTCCGCCGCCGCCTTGGGCAGGAGCTCGCTCGCGGACAGCACGTCCACGGGCAATGCGATGGCGTTGTAGGTCACGCTCGCCCAATTGTAGGCGACGATGTAGAGGAAGTATTGCTGGCGCCGATCGAGGGCCTCGCTGATGTAGTGCATCGCCAAGGGGTAGGCGAAGACGAGGATGACGTAGGCGAGGCTCTCGAGGAGGAACGTACGCCCCACACTCGCCTCGACGGTCGAGAAGTCGAGATCGAGGAGGACGGTGATGAAATAGATGGGGGCCACCAGCACCGCCGCGAAGAAGGAGCGCCAGAAGCCGCCGATCGTCGAGTCGAAATAGGCGAGGCCCTGGGCGTCGAAGCGGCAGAGGCGATAGCCGCCGTAGATCCCGTAGAGGATCTCCTTCACCCCGATCATGGCGCCTCGAAATAGCCCGCGAGCACGGCCTCGTAGATGCGGCTGAGCTCTTCGAGGTCCGCGATGGCCACCCTCTCGTCGACCTTGTGCATGGTGCGGCCGACGAGGCCGAACTCGACCACGGGACAGTGGTCCTTGATGAAGCGCGCATCGGAGGTGCCGCCGGTGGTGCTGAGCTCGGGCGTGCGGCCGGTCACCTCGGCTATCGCCTTGGCGACGAGGCGGCTCAAGGCGCCGGGCGAGGTGAGGAAGGAGACGCCCGAGACCTCGATCGCGAGATCGTAGTCGCGGCTCACCTGATCGAGGCGCTGCCGGAGCCAGGCTTCCAGGCTCTCAGGCGTGTGCAGGTCGTTGAAGCGGATGTTGAAGCGCGCCGTCGCCTCGCCCGGGATCACGTTGTTCGCGGGGTTGCCCACGTCGACACTCGCGATCTGGAGGGTGGAGGGCTGGAAGTAGGCGCTGCCCTCGTCGAGGGGCTCGCTCACGAGGGCTGCCAGCATGCGCACGATCTTGTGGGCGGCATTGTCGGCGAGGTGGGGGTAGGCGGTGTGGCCCTGGGTACCCCGCACCGCGAGCCGGCCGTTGAGGCTGCCGCGCCGGCCGATCTTGATCATGTCGCCGAGCCGCTCGACGTTGGTCGGCTCGCCCACGACGCAGGCATCGAGCCGCTCGCCCTCGGCAGCGAGCCTGGCGAGCACCTTCTTCGTGCCGTTGATCGAGGGACCCTCCTCGTCGCCGGTGATGAGCAGGCTGATCGAGCCGCCGAAGTCGGGACCGCGGGCTGCCAGGAAGCGGCTCGCCGCCGCGGCGAAGGCGGCGATCGCCCCCTTCATGTCGGTGGCACCGCGGCCGTAGAGCTCGCCGTCCTTGAGCGTGCCGGCGAAGGGACCGACCGTCCAGGCGCGCTCGCTGCCGACGGGGACGACGTCGCTGTGGCCGGCAAAGCAGAAATTGAGGCCGACCGTGCCGATGCGGGCATAAAGGTTCTCGACGTCGGGCGTGCCCTTCTCGCTGAACTTGAGGCGACGGCAGGCGAAGCCGAGGCCGGCGAGCAGCCCCTCGAGGAGCGCGAGGGCCCCGCCCTCTTGAGGGGTGACGCTCGGGCAGCGGATGAGCGAGCGGGTGAGCTCGACCGGGTCGACGCGGCTGTTGCTGAGGGTGGCCCTCACGTGCGCAACAGCTCGTTGATCGAGGTCTTGGCGCGCGTGCGCTCGTCGACCCGTTTGACGATGACGCAGCAATAAAGGCTCGGCACCGGAATGCCGTCGGCGGCGGGCTTCCCCGGCAGGGACCCGGGGACGACGACCGAATAAGCAGGTACCCGGCCGGTCATGATCTCGCCCGTCTCACGGTCGACGATCTTGGTGGTCGAGCCGATGTAGCAGCCCATGGAGAGCACGCTGCCGGTCTCGACCACGACCCCCTCGACCACCTCGCTGCGGGCGCCGATGAAGCAGTCGTCCTCGATGACGACCGGGCTCGCCTGCAGGGGCTCGAGCACCCCGCCGATACCGACCCCGCCCGAGAGGTGGCAGTTCTTGCCGATCTGGGCGCAGGAGCCGACCGTCGCCCAGGTGTCGATCATGGTGCCGCTTCCGACGTAAGCACCCAAGTTGACGAAAGAGGGCATCAGCACCACGCCGGGGGCGATGTAGGCCGAATGGCGCACGATCGCACCGGGGACCGCGCGAAAGCCGGCGGCGCGAAAGCGTTCCTCGCTCCAGCCCTGGAACTTGGACGGCACCTTGTCGAACCAGCCGCTCCCGCCCTTGGCCGGGTCGCCCGGCCCGCCCGGGATGACCGCCATGTCGTTCAGGCGGAAGGAGAGCAGGACCGCCTTCTTGAGCCACTCGTTGACCCGCCAGACCCCGCCCGCCTTCTCGGCGACCCTGAGCTTGCCAGCGTCAAGTGCCGCCAAGGCCGCGTTGACCGCGCGCCGCACCTCGCCTTCGCTGCCGGTGTTGAGCGTCTCGCGCTTCTCCCAGGCGCCGTCGATGATGCTTTGAAGCTCGGGGCTCTCCATGGCGGCGGGACCTTATGCGCGCGGTTGCGGCGGCGAGAATGGGACAGCGCCCCGGTGCTGTCAACCGGGCGGCGGCGGATGCGCGGCGATCACGCTTTCGAGGAAGGTCGTGAGATTGGGCGTGCGGTGGTGGACATGCGCCTCGTCCGCGCCGGCGTTCGCGAATTCGCTGTCGGTCATCAGCCACACCGTCGTCATGCCGATGGCCGCGGCGGGGGCGAGGTTGCGCGCGATGTCGTCGATCATGGCAGCCCTCGCGGGCGCTATGCCGTGGCGCTCGCAGAGGAGGCGGTAGGTGGCGGGATCGGGCTTGGGCAGGAAGCCCGCCGCGACCACGTCGAAGACCGCCTCGAAGTGCCGCGCGATGCCGAGCCGCTCCATCACCTGGGCTGCATGGTCGGCCGAGCCGTTGGTGAAGACGAGCTTGCGCCCTGCGAGGCGGGCCAGCGCTAGGTCGAGGGCGGGGTCGGGCTCGAGTCCCGAGCGGTCGATGCGGTGCACGTAATCGAGGAAAACATGGGGATCGACGCCGCGCTCGCTCATCAGGCCGCGCAAGGTGGTGCCGTAGGTGCGGAAGTAGTGCTTCTGGAGCTGGCGCGCCTCGAGCGGGTCGAGGGCGAAAGCCTCGGCGATGAAGGCGCCGATGCGGCGGTCGACCTGGTCGAAGAGGCGGGACGAGGCGGGATAGAGCGTGTTGTCGAGATCGAAGATCCAGGTCTCGACGTGGGCGAAGGCGCCGGGCGTAGGGAGGGGCGAACTCTCAGCGATTGCGGAAGGCGGCATCGCGGAAGAGTCCTCGCCCCCTCACCCGCGCGCGATCAAGGTGCCGATGCCCGCGGTGGTGAAGACCTCGAGCAGCAGCACGTGCTGGATGCGCCCATCCAGGATCACCGCCGCCTCGACCCCGCCTTCGACCGCGGTCAGGCAGGTCTCGACCTTGGGGATCATCCCGCCCGAGATGGTGCCCTCGGCGATGAGCGTGCGCACGCGCGCGACCGTGAGGTCGGCGACGAGCTCGCCTTCCTTGTCGAGCACACCGGCGACGTCGGTGAGGAGATAGAGCCTGGCCGCCCCCGCGGCGGCGGCGATCGCCCCTGCGACCGTGTCCGCGTTGATGTTGTAGGTCTCGCCCGCCGCCCCCGCACCCACGGGGGCGATCACGGGAATGATGTCCGAGTCCTTGAAGATCTGCAGCACCCGGGGATCGACCTTCTCGGGCTCGCCCACGAAGCCGAGATCGAGCACCTGCTCGATGCGCGAATCGGGATCGCGCCGGGTGCGCGTGAGCTTGCGCGCCGTGACGAGGCCCGCGTCCTTGCCGGAGAGTCCGACCGCTCGGCCGCCGGCACGGTTGATCGCACTCACGATCTCCTTGTTGATGCGGCCAGAGAGCACCATCTCGACGATCTCGACGGTCGCGGCGTCCGTCACGCGCAGCCCGTCGACGAAGGAGCTCGTGATGTTGAGGCGCTTCAGCATGTCGCCGATCTGCGGCCCGCCGCCGTGCACGACGATCGGATTGATGCCGATCTGCTTCAGGAGCACGATGTCGTGCGCGAAGCTCTCGGCGAGCTTCTCCTCGCCCATGGCGTGGCCGCCGTATTTGATGACGAAGCTCTTGCCGGCGTAGCGCCGCATATAGGGCAGCGCCTCGGAGAGAATGCCGGCTTTGCCGAGCCACTCGAGATGGCGGGAGCGGTGATCCTTCTGGGCCATGGGCCGCGACTGTAACCGAACTAGTTGACACCCGCCAGCATGGCGAGGGCGGCGCGGAGCTCGGGGATGCCGCGTGCGCTCACCGCACTCGTCGCCACCAGCTCCGGATGGCCGGCGGGATGCTGCTGGAGCTCGCGCACTATCGCGGCGACGTGTGCGGCGAGGGCCGCCTCGCCGCACTGGTCGGCCTTGGTGAGCACGATCTGAAAGCCGAGGGCGGCGGCATCGAGTGCTTTCATCATCTCGCGATCGCTCTCCTTGAGGCCGTGGCGGGCGTCGACGAGAAGGATCACCCGCCTGAGCGTGGGCCGGCCGCGCAGATAGGCGTGGAGGAGCCGCCGCCAGGCCGCCGACGCGAGCTTCGGCGCCTTGGCGTAGCCGTAGCCCGGCAGATCGACGAGCATCAGCCGCTCGCCGAGGGCGAAAAAGTTGAGCTGGCGGGTATGGCCGGGCGTCTGCGAGGTGCGGGCCAAGCTCTTGCGGCCGGTGAGGGCGTTGATCAGGCTCGATTTGCCGACGTTCGAGCGGCCCGCGAAGGCGACCTCCGGCAGCCCGGCCGGCGGCAGGGCGTCCGGATCGACCACGCCCGCGATGAAGCGCACCTCGCCCGCGAAGAGGCGGCGGCCGGCCTCGAGTGCTGCCGCATCATCCGCAGCGCCGACGCCGCCATCCCCGCTCAGGGCTTCACCCCCGCTGCGGGCTTCACTCCACCTGAGGGCTTCACCCCAGCACTCCGCATGATCAGCCATTGCTGCAGGATCGAGAGGCAGTTGTTCCACGCCCAGTAGATCACCAGGCCCGAGGGGAAGCGCGCGAGCATGAAGGTGAAGACGAGCGGGAGCACCATGAACATCTTGGCCTGCACGGGATCGGGCGGCGCCGGGTTGAGCTTCTGCTGCGCCCACATCGTGGCCCCCATGATGAGCGGCCAGATGCCGATCGACAGGAAGGCGATCTGCTCGGGCGGGGTCCAGCTGAAGAGGCCGAAGAGGTTGAGGATGCTCGTGGGGTCGGGCACCGAGAGGTCGCGGATCCAGCCGAAGAACGGCGCCTGGCGCATCTCGATGGTGACGAAGAGCACCTTGTAGAGCGAGAAGAACACCGGGATCTGGATCACCATCGGCAGGCAGCCGGAGGCCGGGTTCGCCTTCTCGCGCTTGTAGAGCTCCATCATCTCCTTGTTCATGCGCTCGCGGTCGTCCTTGAAGCGCTCGCGGATCTTCAGCATCTCGGGCTGCAGCTTCTTGAGCTTGCTCATCGAGCGGTAGGACTTGTTGGCGAGCGGGAAGAAGAGGCCCTTGATGATGACGGTGAGGAGCAGGATGGCGACGCCGAAATTGCCGACCAGCTTGTTGAGATAGTCGAGCAGATAGAAGATCGGCTTGGTGAAGAACCAGTACCAGCCCCAGTCGATCGCATAGGAAAGCCGCTCGATGCCGAGCTTCTCCTCGTAGGTGTCGAGCCGGGTGACCTCCTTGGCGCCCACGAACATGCGGCTCGCGGCGGAGATCGCCTGGCCGGGCTCGAGTGCCAGCCCCGCGGTCGCCACGTAGTCGGCTTGATACTTGTTGTTGCCGCCCGTAGCGCTGTCGCTGAAGCGCGCGCGGACCGGGACCTTCTGGTCGGGGACGAGGGCCACGAGCCAGTATTTGTCGGTGAAGCCGAGCCAGCCGCCGGTGGTCTCCTGCTCGTAGGAGCCCTTCTCGAGATCCTTGTAGTTGATCTTCGCCTTGTCGAAGAACGAGCCGTCGTGGAGCACGCCGCCGAGGACGCCGAGCGGGCCCTCGTGGAGGATGTAGTAGTTGCTCGTCGGCGGGTCGCCGCTGCGCGAGACGAGACCGTAGGGGAAGAGTGTTAACGCCGCGGTACCGCTGTTCTCGACCTTCTGGGTCACCTGCACCATGTAGTGCTCGTCGATCGCGTAGGTGCGCTCGAACTTGAGGCCCTGGCCGTTGTTCCAGCTGAGCGTCACCGGAGTTGTCGGCGTCAAGGTGGTGCGGTCGGCCTGCCACAGCGTGTCGGCGTCGGGCAGCTTGACCCCGCTCGCGCCCGCGACCCAGCCGAACTCCGCGTAATAGGCATCGGGCATGCCCGGCGGGGTCAAGAGCACGATCTCCTTGCTCTTGGGATCGACCGTCTCGTGGTACTGGACCAGCATCAGATCGTCGATGCGCGCCCCTTTGAGCGCGATCGAGCCCTTGAGCGACGGGCTCGCGATCGCAACCCGCGGACTCTCGGCGAGCACCACCGCGCGGTCGAGATGTGCCGCGGCGGCGGCGGCGGGAGCAGGGGCCGCACCCGGGACGGCGGGAGTCGTCGCCGGCTCGCCGGCGGGCAGAGGTTGCGGCTTGGCGCCCGCGGTGGCCGCTTGCGGTGCGGCTTGACCTGCCGTCTGCTGCTGGAGCGCTTGCTGGCGGGCGCGCTCCTTCTCGAGCCGCGGTGCTTCGACGAGGAACTGGAAGCCGAGCACGATCGCGATCGAGAGAAGGATCGCCGCGATCAGGTTGCGCTGTTCCATCATTCGACTTGCTTCCAGGCTGCCGGGTGCGGTGGCTGACGGCTGAGGGTGGGGCGCACAGCTCTCGCGGCGGCTATGAGACTTGGCCGCGCCCGCGCACGCGCGCAGGCTCGGGGACGGGGTCGTAGCCGCCCGCACTCCAGGGATGGCAGCTCGCGATCCGCTTCAGCGCCAATGCGCTGCCGCGGAGCGCTCCGTGGCGCTCGAGGGCGGCGAGCGCGTAGTGGGAGCAGCTCGGTTCGTAGCGGCAGGCGTGCGGCAAGAGCGGGCTCAGCAGGAGCTGATAGCCGCGCACGAAAAACCGCAGGAATCGCGTGACGAGCGTCATCATCGAGCCTCTAAACCGGCGGGTCGGCCGCGCCGGAACGCTGCCGAAACCGGCCGGGGCAGGCGGACTTTTACACCCTTCGCCCGCTCGCGTCACGCCTTGGCATCGGGCTCGGGTCCGCGCGCGATGCCAAGGCGGCCGAGGGCGGTCGCCAAGTCCGTGAGGAGGGCGGCGAAGGGCCGCCTGAGCGTCTCCCCGCGCGCCACCAGGACGAGGTCGTAGCCGGGGGCAGCCCCGGCGGGCAGGAGCCGCCGGGCCGCCTCGCGCAGCCGGCGGCGCGCCCGGTTGCGCTCGACGGCACCCCCCACCTTGCGGCTCGCGGTCAGGCCGAGCCGCACGATTTCGGCCGGCACCCGCACCCCATCGGCGGGCTTGCGCTCGTAGGCCTGGAGGATCAGGCCTGGCGCCACCCACCGGCGCCGGGCGGCCGCGACCCGCAGGAACTCGGAGCGCTCGGTCAAGCGCCCGAGGGAGGGAGCCATGGCCTTAGGCGGAGAGACGCTTGCGCCCTTTGGCGCGGCGTGCCGAGAGCACGTTGCGCCCGCCGACCGTCTTCATCCGCGCCCGGAAACCGTGCCGGCGCTTGCGGACGAGACGGCTGGGCTGATAGGTTCGCTTCACCTGCGTCCTCCTTCGAAATAGGCGGGCTTTTTAGGGGCTGCGGTGCCTGCTGTCAACCGCCGGCGGGCGAGCGCTCGCGGCACGCGGCGGTGTTGGACAAAGGCCCCCCGCGCGGTTTTGGGAGCGACGATCCGAAGCGCAGCCGAGAGGCTGACTCAAAATGATCCGTTCACTTCCAATCCTCTATTCGTCACGCGAGCGAAAGCCGGGGTCCATGTTCGAAGCCCGGCTCGAGGCCGGTGATGGATTCCCGCTTTCGCGGGAATGACGATGTGTGGCAGGTAATCCATCGAAGATAGCGCGTTCGTTTCCGGCCAGCTTCTGAGGGCAAGATGGGAGCTCGCGGAGACGTCGGAGGAACGTGCGTTCCCGGAGCGGCCATGACGCAACCGAGCGAGGGCGGCGATCGACCGGCACGGCCGGGCCCCTTCCAGGCCAGGCGCTGGTGGCCGCTCGCCCTCTTGATCGCGGGGCTCGTGCTTTTCTTCGCCCTCGGCGGAGAGCGTTATCTGAGTTGGGCGATGCTGCGCGCGAGCCGCACCGAGCTCCTCGCTTTCGTGGCCGCCCATCCGCTCGCGGCCCCGCTCGTCTATCTCGTCGCCTACACGGCCATGACGGCCTTCTCCGTGCCGGAGGGGGCGGTCGCGACCGTGCTCGGCGGCTTTCTTTTCGGGCCCGTCCTCGCGACGGTCTACGTGGTCTTTGCCGCGACCTTGGGGGCGACTCTCCTTTTCCTCGCGGCGCGCACGAGCCTCGGTGCCGTCTTCGCGGCCAAGGCCGGGCCCTCCCTCCACAAGATGGAAGCGGGCTTTCAGGCGCAGGCACTCAGCTATCTCCTCTTCCTTCGCCTGGTCCCGGTCTTTCCGTTCTGGCTGGTCAATCTCGTGTCCGCCTTGCTCAACGTTCCGCTCGGCACTTACGTCCTCGGCACCTTCCTCGGCATCATCCCCGGGACCTTCGTCTTTGCGCTGGCGGGAAACGGGGTGGCGGAGGTATTGGAGAGCGGCCGCACTCCGGCCCTCGACGATTTCACCCGCGCGGCCGTGCTGCTGCCGCTCATAGGTCTGGCACTTCTCGCCTTGGTGCCGGTCGCGTATAAAGCCGTCACGGCACGCAAGCGCTGAAGGCGGAAGAGCTGCGGCTTTTGAGGAAGGCGCATGGCGGAGACGCTCAAGGTCGACATCTGCGTCGTGGGCGCGGGCTCGGGCGGGCTCTCGGTCGCGGCGGCTGCGGCCCTCCTCGGCCGCCGGGTCACCCTCGTCGAGCGCGGCCGCATGGGGGGCGACTGCCTCAACTACGGCTGCGTGCCGTCGAAGGCGCTGATCGCGGCGGCGCAGAGGGCGGCCCTCGCCCGCACCTCGGCCGAGTTCGGCGTCGCCTTGGGCGAGCCGCAGGTCGATTTCGCGCGCGTTCACGCCCATGTCCAGGAAATCATCGCCGCGATTGCGCCGCAGGATTCGCAAGAGCGCTTCGAGGGCCTCGGCTGCAAGGTGATCCGCGCGGAGGCCCGCTTCCTCGGCGAGGGCGAGCTCGCGGCGGGGGAGGAGCGCATCCAGGCACGCCGCTTCGTCATCGCGACCGGCTCGGCTCCGGCGATCCCGCCGCTGCCCGGGCTTGCGGAAGTGCCCTACCTCACCAACGAGACCGTCTTCGAGTTAGCGGCCCGGCCCGAGCATCTCGTCATCGTCGGCGGCGGGCCGATCGGGGTCGAGCTCGCCCAGGCCTTCGCCCGGCTCGGCGCGCGCGTGAGCGTGGTCGAGCTCATGGCCCTCCTCGGCAACGACGATCCCGAGGCGGCGGACGTCGTGCGCCTGGCCCTCCGCCGCGACGGGGTCAAGCTCTACGAAGCGACGAAAGTTCTCGCCCTCGCGCGCGCGAATGGGGGCATCGCGATGACGATCGAGCGGGAGGGCGCGCGCGAGACGCTCGCCGCTTCGCATCTCCTCGTCGCGACCGGTCGGCGCCCGAACGTGGCGGGGCTCGGGCTCGAGGCGGCGGGAGTCGCGTTCTCGGCCCATGGCATCGCGGTCGATCGCCGTCTGCGCACGACGAACCGGCGCATCTATGCATTGGGCGACGTGACCGGGCGGTACCAGTTTACCCACATGGCGAGCCATCACGCCGGGGTCGTCGTGCGCAACGCGCTTTTCCGGCTGCCGGCCAAGGTCGACGAGCGCGCGGTACCCTGGGTCACCTACAGCGACCCCGAGCTCGCCCAGGTCGGCCTCACGGAGGCAGCTGCCCGCAAGGTGCGGGGTGCCATCCGCATCCTGCGCTGGGCCTTCGCCGAGAACGACCGCGCCCGCACCGAGCGCCGGAGCGGCGGCTTCGCCAAGGTGATCACCACCCGCCGGGGGCGCATCCTGGGGGCGACCATCGTGGGCTCGCACGCCGGCGAGCTCATCCTGCCGTGGAGCTTGGCGATCACGCGGGGCCTCCGGATCGCGGCCATGGCCGGCCTGATCGCCCCCTATCCGACCCTGAGCGAGATCAGCAAAAGCGTCGCCGGCAGTTTCTTCACCCCCGCCCTCTTCAGCGAGCGCACCAAGCGCCTCGTGCGCTTTCTCGCGCGCTTCGGGTGAGGGAGCGCGAGAAGTTGGTCAGTTCGGCTCAGTCCTCATCCTTCGAGACGCGTCGCAAGCGCGACGCTCCTCAGGATGAGGACCCCGCATTTAGAGTTTCACCTCATCCTGAGGAGCCGCCGCAGGCGGCGTCTCGAAGGATGGGGTGAAATTGAGCCATCGCCCTCGCCCGCTCACCCGAAGCTGTTGAGGAAACGCACGAGGCGCTTGGTGCGCTCGCTGAAGAGGGCGGGGGTGAAGAAGCTGCCGGCGACGCTTTTG
>DATJAC010000191.1:0-2345 GCA_035516655.1 Alphaproteobacteria bacterium
GGCCCTCCACCTCGGTACCCGCCTCGAAGACCTCGGCCGCCTTCTTGGCAAGCGCGAAGCCGGGCATGATGTAGGGGACGATGGCGACGCGCGCCCCGAAGACCTCGCGGCAGATCTCTTGGCCGTCGGGCTGATCGCTCAAGGCGAGCACGGCGTTCGCGTGGGTATGATCGATGAAGGCATGGGGGAGGAAGGCGTGGAGCAGGGTCTCGACCGAGGGGTTGGGAGCCGTGCTGTCGATGAGATTGCCGCGCTGCGCGTTCACCATCGCCTCGTCCGAGAGGGCCTTGAGCCGGCGCAATTTGCGCAAAGGCTCGAGCCGCACCGCGGGCAGGCCGGGTGGCTCGATCGTCGCCATGTCCCAGCCGCTGCCCTTGACGCAGAGAACCTCGACCTCCTCGCCGAGGACGTCCCGCACCCGCGTCTTGAGCGAGGTATTGCCGCCGCCGTGCTGCACCAAGCGCGGCTCGCCGCCGAGAAGGCGCGTGCTATAGACCCGGAGGGCCAGGTCGCGGCCCGCACCCTCGCCGGCGTAGCGCTTGACGGCGGCCTCGGCGTCGCGATCGGACCAGAGATTCTCCATGCGCCTCTCGTGCCTCGCTTCCCTCGCCGCGGACCCAAAGCAGGCTCCGGTCGCGTCGCAGCACTCCGCTCGTCACCCCCGCGCAAGCGGAGGTCCAGGATTTCTGGATGCCCGCGTTCGCGGGCATGACGAATACAATACCCGATTCAATCTGATCGGGCCTTGCGCTACCATAATCATATCTCCCCGGGATAGGCCAGCCTCAGCGCTGCTCGCTCAGCGCCGCGAGATGGGCGCGGAATTCCGCGAGCACCGCCTCGTAGAGCTTGCGCTTGAAATCGACGGCGAGCGTTGGGAGGAGATGCGGCTCGAGCCAGCGCCAACGGCTGAATTCGGGGTGATGATGGCGCTCGAGGTCGATATCCGCATCCTGCCCGGTGAAGCGGCAGAGGAACCACTTCTGCCGCTGGCCGAGGAAGCGCCCGCTCCAGACCCTCGCGCGCACGGTGACAGGCAATTCATAGCTGAGCCACTCCCGGCTCTCGGCGAGGATCTCGGCCTTGTCCGTGCCGATCTCCTCCTCGAGCTCGCGGAGGGCTGCATGGGCCGGCGCCTCGCCCGCGTCGATGCCGCCCTGGGGCATCTGCCAGGCACCCGGCATGTTGATGCGCTCCGCCACGAACACGAGGCCGCGGCCGTTCAAGAGCATGATCCCGACACCCAGGCGATAGCTGCCGCCGTCCTCCTGCCGCGGCTCGTTCATCAGCTGCCGCTCCGCGCATGCACCAGGGCGGAGACCGGGGCGAGCGAGATGCCTTTTTGCTGAAGCGTCGCGGTCCAGGCCGCCACGCGCTCGATCGTCACCGGATAAGGAAAGCCCATGGCGATGCTCGAGCCCTTCTGCCGGGCCTCCTCCTCGACGGCCTCGAGCATCTGGTCGATGGCGTCGCGCGAGGCCTCGCCGTCGATGATGCGCTCCGTGCTCGCCGCCGGCAGATCGAGCTGGCCCGCGATGCGCGCCGCCACGCTGCTGCGCGTCGTGCGGCTGTCGAGGAAGAGGAGACCGCGGTTCTTGAGCTCCTCGAGGACCGGCCGCATGTCCTCCTCCTCGCTCGTGAAGCGCGAGCCCAGGTAGTTCGTGGCCCCCACATAGCCGGTGAAGCGCGAGAGCAGCCAGCTCAAGCGCGCGAGATTCTCGGATGCCGTCACGGTGGTGAGGAGGGCGTGCTGTCCGGCACTCGTGGCATTCGCCTCCTCCGCCTCCATCGGCAGGCTCAAGAGCACCTCGTGCCCGGCCGCGCGCGCCAGCGGAATGTAATCCTCGAGGCCGTGGGCATAGGGCGAGAACGCCAGCGTCACCCCGCCCGGCAGCTCCTGGATCGCCGCTTCGGTCGCGGCACTGGAGAGACCGAGATTGCCGATGACGACGGCGACTCTGGGCCGGCTGTCGCTCTTGTCGAACGGACGGGCATAGACGCGCCAGGGTGCACGGCCGTCGGGGGCGACTTTCGGCAGCGGCCCGACCCTGTTGCGCTCGACGAGACCGGGGGCGGGTGCCGGTGCGAGGGCGAGCTGGGGTCCGGCTGCGGCACCGGACTTGCCGGGCGGCTTGGCACTTTGGACCGGCTCGGGGGGCGCTGGCGGGGGCGGCTCCGGAGCTGCGGGCTGCACTTCGGCACTCAGCGGTGCCGCGGGTGCGGTCCGCTCAGGGGCCGGAGCGGCGGCGGCGGCGGGCGGGGGGGCCGGGGATTCGGCCGGCGCTGCCAGGGGCGGCGGCAGGTGGACGGTGACGCGCATGGCGGCCGGGGCCGCCACCTCCTCC
>DATJAC010000192.1:0-11320 GCA_035516655.1 Alphaproteobacteria bacterium
TGCCGTCGCCCGCCACGTCCGAGGTCTTGCTCGCGACCTCGCGCAGCATCTGCGCACCCATGTTTTCGAACTTGTCGGCAAGCTCGATCTCCTTGGCCACCGTCACCCCGTCCTTGGAGATGCGCGGGGCGCCGAACGACTTGTCGAGGACCACGTTGCGGCCCTTGGGACCCAAGGTCACCTTGACCGCGTTGGCTAAGATATCCACGCCGCGCAACAGCCGTGCCCGCGCGTCGCCCGAGAATCTGACGTCTTTCGCTGCCATGATCTGCACTCCTACCTAGACCTATGAGCTCTGCCTATGCCGCCTTCGATTTGCCGGCCTTCTGGCCTTCGATCACGCCCATCACGTCCGATTCCTTCATGATGAGCAGCTCCTCGCCGTCGATCTTGACCTCCGTCCCCGACCATTTGCCGAACAGCACGCGGTTGCCGGGCTTGAGGTCGAGGGGCTGGAGCTTGCCGTTCTCGTCGCGCACGCCGGGGCCGACGGCGACCACCTCGCCCTCCTGCGGCTTCTCCTTGGCGGTATCCGGGATGATGATGCCGCCCGCGGTCTTGGTCTCCTGCTCGATGCGGCGCAGGACGACACGGTCGTGCAAAGGCCGAAATCTCATGGCGACTCCTCCGTGACTTTTCGTGGGATGGATGGGCCTGGCGCCATAGTTAGCACTCTTGCCGTGCGAGTGCCAGTATTTTGGGGGACCTTCGGCCGCCTTGGCAGCACTTGCAAGGGCATGCTGCTAATCCATTGATTCGCCTAATTTTTTTATTTGCGTTCGCCCGCGCAGCAGAGACAATGGCGTGTCGACCTCGAAGCCAGCGGTGCAACTGCCGAAAGGTACAAGCGATGCGCACGTCCGCAGCCATCCTCGGGGACTATCGTCTGACGACGGCCGAGATTCTCTATCATCTGCCCGATTTCCCGACCGTGCTGCAGAGCTTCATCTGGCAGCAGCCGGACTTGAGCCCGGATTATCCCATGCTGCGGCGCTTTCTCGCTTATTGGGAGCGCCACCTCGACGGCAAGCTCCATTCGGTGCGCATCGCGAGCAAACACCTCGTGCGGCCGGCCGAGATCCGCTACGCGAGCTGCCAGCTCCGGCTGCACTGACGCTCACGCGCTGCGGCGACCGCATGCCCGCGGCTGAGCGGCGCAATCCCCTTGCGGCCGGCGCTCGGGCTCGGCACTCTGGCAGCCCCCATGACCGAGCCCGGCCTCGCAACAATCCAGCTGCATCCGCGCGTGCGCGCGCGCCCGCTCGCCTGCTGGCTCTTGGCCTGCTGCGCCATGGTCTTCGCCATGGTGGTCATCGGCGGCATCACGCGGCTCACCCATTCGGGCCTCTCGATCGCCGAATGGAATCCGATCATGGGTGCCGTCCCCCCGCTCAGCCACGCCGAATGGCAGGCCCAGTTCGAGCTCTACCGGACCACGCCGCAATACCGGCTCGAGAACGCAGGCATGACGCTCGGCGAGTTCAAGACGATCTTCTGGTGGGAGTACGTCCATCGCCTCTGGGGCCGTCTCATCGCTGCGGTGTTCCTTCTCCCCTTCCTCTATTTCCTCTGGCGCGGCCGCATCGAGCGGCGCTTGGCCCCCAAGCTCGCCTTCCTCTTCGTCCTCGGCGCATTGCAAGGTGCCCTTGGCTGGTTCATGGTGATGAGCGGGCTCGCCCAAGGCACCTCGGTGAGCCAATACCGCTTGGCCGCCCACTTGGCTGCCGCCCTCGTCATCTATGCCTATATGCTCTGGCTCGCCCTCGACCTGCTCTTTCCGGGCGAGGGCACGCCCCCCGGCATGGCCGCCGCCCGCCCGCGGCTCGCCAGCAAGCTTCTCGTCGCCTGGATTTTTCTCGTGGCGGTCTCGGGCGCCTTCGTGGCCGGGCTCCATGCCGGGCTCGTCTTCAACAGCTTCCCCCTCATGGACGGCAGGCTCGTCCCCGCCGGCCTCTTCCCCAGCTCGCCCTGGTTCGCGAGCTTCTTCGCCGACGTGACGACGGTGCAATTCGACCACCGTCTCCTCGCCCTCCTGACCCTCGTCCTCGTCATCCTCTTCCGCCTCTCGCTCGGCGCGCTGGACCTCGCTCCCCGCGCGCGGCGCGCCGCCGATCTCCTCGCCCTCATGGCGCTCGTCCAGATCGGCCTCGGGATCGCGACCCTCCTTCTCGTGGTCCCCATCCCGCTCGCGGCCTGCCACCAGGCGGGCGCCTTGCTGCTCTTCACCTGTGCTGTCTGGACGGCGCACGAGCTCGACAGTCCGGCGCAGGCGAGAGGCTGAGCTGCGGCCTCAGGCGGCGGCTGTCTCGCGGGCACAGCTCGGGCAAAGCCCGACCACCTCGACCATCAGATGCTGCACGCGAAAGCCGATCTCGCGCGCGCTGTTGCCGATTGCGTTCTGGATGTGGCCGTCATGGAGCTCGGAGGCGGCCCCGCAGCGCGCGCAGATGAGAAACTGGCTGGCATGCGCGTGCTCGGGATCGGCGCAGCCGAGATAGGCATTGCGCGACTCGATGCGGTGGATGAGGCCCTGCTCGGAGAGGAACTCGAGGGCGCGATAGACCGTGGGCGGGGCTGCGGCACGCCCGTCCTCCCGGAGCGCATCGAGGATGGCATAGGCCCCGACGGGATCGTGGCTGCGCCAGATGAGCTCGAGCACGCGCCGACGCAGCTTGGTCAGCCGCGCCCCGCGGAGCGCGCACAGGCGCTCGGCCGTGCGCATCGCCTGCACCAGGCAATCCTTGTGGTCGTGGCGGCTGCGCCCGAAGGGATCGCGGGTGCGACTCGCTGCTTTGGCCGCGGCTCGTGCCATGGCCGGAGTCTACACCCTTGAGCCTTCGAGCGGAACGCCGCGCAAGTCTCCGCCGCAGTCCGCGCGGCACCGGCGGTTGGGGCGCGCTTGCGTCGCTTCGTCCGCGATGGGAGACTTGGCTCCCGAGCCCATGCCGCAGGCCGCCATGCCGATTCTCTCGCCGCGTTCCGTCCTCCGCCGCCTCGGGCTCGCCGCCCTCATTCTCGGGCTCATCGGCGGGATGCGGGCCCCGGCCCATGCCCTTGACGCACCCGACGGCAAGCGCCCGTTCGACATCCTGATCAACGGCGTCAAGGTCGGCCGCCAGCTCCTGGCCTTCCACCATGAGGGCAAGACCTTGGTCGTGGAGAACGAGATCGATATTGCGTCCCCCGAGCTCTGGCACCGTCTCGCCGATCGGACGCTCGCCGCCCTTCGTATCGACGAGCGAGTCTCGGAGCACTACATGCTGCGCTGTCGCGAGGTCTGGCGCGTGGGGGCTCTCGTCGAGGTCACGACCGACGTCAATAATTACGATACGCCCGCCGAGGTCGATCTCGACGCCACCCCTTCCGGGCTCATGGTCAGCGGGTCCGCCGGCCGGCTCCCGGCCCCCCCAGGCCTCGTGCCCTCGAGCCTGTGGCAGCTCGAGATGACGCAAGCACAATCGGTCCTCGACCTCGACAGCGGCCGCATCCTCAACGTCCATTTCAGCCAGGGTGCCGACGAGCCGCTCGCTCAAGGTGCCGAGGACGTGCCGGCACGTCACGTGACCGCAAGCGGAGAGCTGGCGCGCGAGCTGTGGTACGATCACGGCAACGGCCTGCTCCTCCGCGAGCAATACGTCGACAGGAAGGGCCAGGTCCTGGAATTTCGCTACGCTCCCGCCGCACCCTGACCCGGCGGGGGGCGCCGCCATCCCGTCAGCGCGCGGATGCCGCCGGCTCGCTGCGGCGCATGCCCTCGAGCCGCTCGGCGGCAAAGAGGTAGATCGTCTCGCGCCCGATGAGATAGACGCGCACCTGCCGCTCGAAGAGCTCGCTGATCGCCGGGTCGAGCGCGTCGAGACCGCCCGTATACGAGCCGAAGGCCGGGAGCACCATGCGGCCGCCGTCGGTCACGAAGCAGCGGCCCGAGATGCGCCGGCCGCGCGCGCGCACTGCCGCCTTGGGATGGAAATGGCCGCAGACCTCGCCTGCGACATAGCCCGGCTCCGGCTCGTGGCGGAAGACGAGCGGGGCGAGGGCGAGCTCCGCGCGCACGCTGCCGCCGAGGGCCGTCGGCGGGACGGGGTCGTGGTTGCCCGCGATCCAGATCCAGTCATGCTCGGCGACGAGGCGCTCGAGGAGGGCCGCATCGGCGGCAGCCATGCGCGCCGCCGCCTCGCGATCGTGGAAACTGTCGCCCAAGGCTATGACGCGAGCGGGGCGATAGCGGCGCAGCACGACGGCTAAGCGCTCGATCGTGGCGCGCGTATCGTAGGGCGGCAGCAGACGGCCGCGTTTGGCGAAGCCCGAGCCCTTCTCGAGATGGAGATCGGCCACGACCAGGGTGGAGCGCTCCGCCCACCACGCCGCCCCGGAGGGATCGAGCATCAGCTCGGCACCGTTCAAGCTCACCATCGCGGCCAAGCCGCACCTCCAAGATCGCCTGGCATCATCGGCCGGTAAAACTCCGCGGCCGGAATGCATCGCGTCCGCGCGGCACCGGGACCCCAGGAGGCTAGAGCATCACCCCTTGCGGGTCCGGCGGCGCGTAGGCTTCGGCGATGAGCTCCGCCGCGGCCTCGTCGAGCAACGCGTCGATCGCATCCCCGTAAACGCTCTCGCGGCCGATGTCCAGCAACACGGGTACGGCCAGCGGCGAGACGCGCTTCAAGCGCTTGACCGTGATGCGTCCTGCCACCCGCTCCAGCATTTCGGCCAGCCGGCGCACGTCCGTCAAGCCCGTTGCGGCGTCCGCCCGCGTGGCGCGCAGGAGGATGTGATTGGGCTCGTGGCGGCGGAGCACGTCGTAGATGAGGTCCGCGTTGAAGGTGACCTGGCGTGCCGTCTTCTTCGCCCCGGGATGGCGCCGCTCGATGAGGCCGGCGATCACCGCCACATTGCGGAAGGTGCGCTTCAGCATCGTCGATTCGGCCATCCAGGCCTCGAGGTCGTCGCCGAGCATGTCGCGATCGAAGAGGGCGGCCACGTCCCTGGGCGGGGCCAGGCTCCACACCGCCAGGCAATAGTCGCTCGCCACGAAGCCGAGCGGATGAGCTCCCATGCGCTCCATGCGGCGGGTGAGCAGCATGCCGAGCGTCTGATGCGCGTTGCGGCCCTCGAAGCAATAGGCGACGAGGTACTCCTTGCCGCCGCGCGGAAAGAGCTCGACGAGCAGGCCCTCGGGCATGGGCAAGAGCGAGCGCTTTTGCTGCATCTCGAGCCATTCCGCGATCTCGGGATGGAGCCGGCGCCAGAGCGGAGGCGAGGCCAGCATCGCCCGCACCCGGGCGGCGAGGTTGGTCGTGAGCGGCAGGCGCCCGCCGGCATAGGCCGGGACCTTGGGCGCCTCGCCCGCGGCCCGGGTCACGATCGCGGCGGTCTCGCGCACCCCCTCGAAGCGCAAGAGCTCGCCCGAGAAGATGAAAGTGTCGCCGGGGACGAGGCCTTGGATGAAGTACTCCTCGACCTCGCCCAAGAGACGTCCGCCGCGCAGGCGCACCTGGAGCATCGGCTGCTCGACGATGGTGCCGATGTTCATGCGATAGCGATGCACGACCTCGCGCGAGGCGACCCGATAGGCCCCGTCTTGGCCGCGGACGAGGCGGCGGAAGCGCTCGTAGCCGCCAAGCGCGTAACCCCCCGTCGCCACGAAGGCGAGCGTGTCGTCGAAATCGCGGCGGGCGAGTCGGCGGTAGGGGCCCGAGCTCCGCACCTCCGCGAAGAGAGCGTCGGCCTGGAAGCCGCCGGAGGCCGCGATCCCGGTCATGTGCTGGGCAAGCACGTCGAGCGCTCCCTCGCGCGGCCGCTCGCGGTCGAGCTCGCCCTCCTCGATCGCCTCGATCGCCGCCCGGCATTCGAGGAGCTCGAAGCGATTGCCGGGGACGAGCAGCGCCTGGCTCGGCCGGTCGAGGCGATGGTTGGAGCGGCCGATGCGCTGAATGAGCCGCGAGGCCCCCTTGGGCGCTCCCACCTGGACCACGAGATCGACGGCACCCCAGTCGATGCCGAGGTCGAGCGAGGAGGTCGCGACCACGGCCTTGAGCACGCCGCGCGCCATCGCCGCCTCCACCTTGCGGCGCTGTTCGGCCGCCAAGCTGCCGTGATGGAGGGCGATCGGCAGGTTGTCGTCGTTGAGCCGCCACAGCGCCTGGAAGACGAGCTCGGCCTGCGCGCGGGTGTTGACGAAGACGATGGTGCAGCCCGCGGCTCGGATCGCCTGCATGACCTCGGGCATGGCGTTGAGCGCCATGTGGCCCGACCACGGCATGCGCTCGCGGCGGACGAGAATGGAGATCTCGGCTTTGGCACCCTCGCCGCCGCGGATGATGGAGAGGCCCTTATTGCCGCCACCGCCCGCAGGTGCAAGCCAGTCGCCGAGCAAGGCGGGCTCGCCCACGGTCGCGGAAAGCCCGATGCGGCGCAGCGCGGGGGCGAGGGTCGCGAGCCGCGCGAGACCCAAGGCGAGAAGATCGCCGCGCTTGTTGTCGGCGAGCGCGTGCAGCTCGTCGACGATGACGGTGCTGAGGCCCGCGAAGAGCGCGGCCGAATCCTCGTAGGAGAGCAGGAGGGCGAGCGACTCGGGCGTGGTGAGAAGGAGCTGCGGCGGCGTGCGCCGCTGGCGCTCGCGTTTCGACTGCGGCGTGTCGCCGGTGCGCGTCTCGGCACGGATCGCCAAGCCCATCTCGGCGATCGGCTGCTCGAGGTTGCGGTGGACGTCGACGGCAAGCGCCTTCAAGGGCGAGATGTAGAGGGTGTGGAGTCCTTGCGTCGGCGCGGAAGCGAGCTCGACGAGGGTGGGGAGGAAGCCGGCGAGCGTCTTTCCGCCCCCGGTGGGTGCGATGAGGAGTGCCGACTCGCCGCGCACGGCCGCGGCCAGCATTTCGAGCTGGTGCGGGTGAGGCTGCCAAGCGCGCCGGGCGAACCATGCGGCGAAGGATGCGGGAAGGGCGGCGCTCACGGACGCGGGCAGGCGCTAAGAACGGAGCAGCGATGATGGCAGAGCGGCGGTGCCGGCTGAAGTGCTCCGGGCCGCACGGACGCATTGAGGTCGGTCAAGGGCAACCATGACAACAGCGCCGTGGCATGCGAGTTGATACTTCTCGTTCGTATTCGCGCAAAATTCTGTCATTCACTGGCTTGTAAGAATACATGCAATGCTGGTAGAAATATTGCCGACTAAGCTGCCCAGTCTCACAGGAGCGTAAAAAATGACGAAGACGACCATCCGCACCGCTGCCCTCTCCGTTGCTTTGATGTTCGGAGTCGCGACCGTTCTGCCGCTGGCTGCCACCGCCCAGACCGCGCCGGCGCCGGCCGCAACGGCAGCGCCCGCCGCGACGACCATGCCCAAGAAGCACATGATGCACCACCACCATCATCATCACATGGGCAGCGCCATGGTGAAGAGCGCCCAAGCCGCGCTCAACAAGGAAGGGGCGAGCCTTGCAACCGACGGCATGATGGGCCCCAAGACCCATGCCGCGCTCAAGAGCTACCAGCAGGCGCACGGCCTCAAGGCCACCGGCCATCTCGACAAGGCGACGCGGGCGGCCCTCAAGATCTGAGCCGGATAGCATTGCCTCGAGGCTCCGGGCTGTCGCACCGCCTCGCGATGGCCCGGGGCTCGCTGCCCGGCCCGGCGGCAACGCCCCGAAAGCCTCTGGCGGCGCGCAGGACGAACTCGCATCCTCTTGAAACTAGACGCTTTTTTCCGCAATCTCGACCGGTGACCGCGGGCGGCCCAAGGTGGTCGCTTGGCGCGCGAGTTCGGTGACCGCAGCCCAGTCCCGCGCGGCGACGCGATCCGCAGGCGCTACCCACGAGCCCCCCACCGCCGGAACCGCGTCCAGGGCGAGATAGTTTTTCGCCTTGGCCGCGTCGATGCCGCCGGTCGGACAGAAGCGGACCTGGCGAAAAGGTGCCGCGAGAGCGCGCAAGGCCGCGACGCCGCCGAGGCTCTCGGCCGGGAAGAACTTGAGGTGGCTGTAGCCGCGCTCGAGCAGGGCTTGGATCTCGGAGGCCGTCGCCGCACCGGGAAGATAGGGCATGCCTGCGTCCGCCGCGGCGTCGAGCAGGCTGGCACTCGCCCCCGGGCTCACGGCAAAGCGCGCCCCGGCCGCGCCGGCAGCACGCATCTCGGCTGCCGTCAGGACCGTGCCGATGCCGACGACGGCCCCTTCCACTTCCGCCATGATCGCGCTCGCGGCGGCCAGGGCCGCATCGGTGCGCAACGTGATCTCGAGCACGGCAAGCCCACCCGCCACGAGGGCCCGGGCCAAGGGTACGGCGGTCATCGGCTGCTCGACCGTGAGCACGGGGATGACCCGAGCCCGGGCCAAGAGGGCTGCGACCTCGGGCGACTGGCCAAGCGGCGTCCGGCTCATTGGGAGCTCCTCAACTCAAGGCGCGCGCCGGGCTCTCGGCGAGCAAGCGCTTCACCTCGGCGCGCGTGGGGATGGGGGCTACGGCCCCATAGCCGGTCGTCGAGAGGGCTGCCGCCGCATTGGCGTAAGTGGCGGCACGGAGCGGATCGTCGCCCGCGGTGAGGCGGGCCAGGAAGGCCCCCGCGAAGGTGTCGCCCGCCCCGGTTGCGTCCACCGCCGCGACCGCGTGGCCGGGGATGTGCCGGCGCCGATCGCGCGTCGCCACGAGCGAGCCGGCAGCGCCGAGCTTGAGGGCCACCAAGGGCGTGCCGAGCGCCAAATAGAAATCGACGATGGCATCGGGCTCCAGCGAGCCGCACAGGAGCTGCGCGTCCTCGAGACTGGGCAGTGCGATATCGGCCTTGGCGAGGGTGGCGTGGATGGTGGCACGGGCCCGCTCGAGCGGCCACAGCTTGAGCCGTAGGTTGGTATCGTAGGAAACGGCAACTCCGTGCCGGCGCGCGCAGGCGATCGCATGCTCGACCGCCGCCTCGGCACTGGCGCTGATCGCCTGGCTGATGGCCGAGACATGGAGGATCTTGACGTCCGCGATCGCCGCCTCTGGCACGTCGGCGGGCGCGAGCCGGCTCGCGGCCGAGCCCGTGCGGCAGTAGGTGAAGCTATGGCCGGCATTGCCGTGGGTCACGAAATAGATGCCGGTCGGAGCCGAGGGATCACGCTTGACCAGGCTCGAGTCGACCCCTTCGCGCCGCCAGAGCGATAGGAGCGCATCGCCCAGAAAGTCCTCGCCGACCGCACTCAAATAACCGGCAGCAGCTCCTTGACGGGCGGCGGCGATCACGGCGTTCGAGGTGTCGCCGCCATAGCCTTGCACGTAGCGGGCTCCCTCCTCCGCCGGGCCCGTCGCGTTGAACTCGACCATCGCCTCGCCCATGGCGAGAATCTCGACCGGCATGGCTCGCGCTCACTCTCTCTCGCTCTTCCCCGTCGGCACCGCACGCCGCTCGACGCCGTCTTCTATAGGACGAAGCGGGTAAAAGCTCACGCGAGAAACGCCGCCGCTCCTCTGCGCGCCCGCGCCCGGAATATGGCGGGAATGTGGCAACCCCCGGAAATGACGTAGCTTTTTTTTATCGTCGGGGGAGCCGGCGGCGCGCAGGGAAAACGCTACTCCTGCGTTTCATATTTACCGATTGAATTTCGGTCCGAACATGAAGGAGTGGCGGCTATGAGCATCCTCGAAGGTGCGCGACGAAAGACCGGCACTGGCAAAAGCATGCGAACTTTGGCCCTGGCCGCGGTTGCAGCCGCGGCCCTCTCCGGCCTGATCAGCCCGCCGGCCCACGCCCAGGAGCGCTGGCGCTGGGGTGGGGACATCCATCGCTTCCACGAGGGCGACTGGGATCACTGGCGCGGCGGCCATTGGTTCCACGGGCCCCACGGTGGCCGGCCCGGCTGGTGGTGGGTGGTCGGCGGGTTCTGGTATTTCTACCCAGCCCCGGTCTATCCCTACCCCGACCCCTACGTGCCGCCGGCCGTAGTGAGTGGCGCACCCCCGGTGGCCTCGCAGTATTACTATTGCGACAACCCGCCCGGATATTACCCCTACGTGGCGCAATGCCCGACCCCTTGGCGCACCGTCCCGGCGCACTGATGAGTGCAGCCTGAGGCGGACCGCGGCCCGCGCCTGCCCCCCGGGCGCGAGCCGCGGCTCCGCGCCGTCCCGCTGCCAAACCCTCGAGCCTTTCCGCCGTGACAGCGGCGGGCGCTCGACCTAGGATCGCGCACGCAGAGGTGCTGCGCGAACGCTGTGTCGTGCCGGCGAGGAGGGGGAGCCCGCGTTGACGAACCTCGAGGAAAGCCGCCCCCCCGCGCCGCGCACGCCTGCGGGCGACCCCCTCCTCCAGCCGCTTACGCTCAAGCAGCTCGTGCTCAAGAACCGACTGATGAGCACGAGTCACGCCTGCGGCCTCGAGGAGGACGGTGCCCCCAAGGAGCGCTATCAGCTCTATCACGAGGAGAAGGCGAAGGGCGGGCTGGCCCTCACGATGTTCGGCGGCTCCTCGAACGTGGCCCCCGATTCGCCCAATATCTTCCGCCAGCTCAACGTCGGTCACGACGCCGTCATTCCTTACTTGCGCCAGTTCTCGGAGCGCATCCACCGGCACGGCACGGCGCTCATGTGCCAGATCACCCATCTCGGCCGCCGAGGCGAGCCTTATGCCACGAACTGGCTGCCGACGATCGCCCCCTCCCCCATCCGCGAGACGCTCCATCGCAGCTTCCCCAAGGAAATGGACGCGCACGACATCGCGCGCGTCGTCAAAGCCTACGGCGAGGCGGCCCGGCGCTGCGAGGAGGGCGGGCTCGACGGCATCGAGACCCTCGCCGGCGGGCACCTGATCGGGCAGTTCCTCTCGCCCAAAACCAACCGGCGCAGCGACCGCTTCGGCGGCAGTCGCGAGAACCGCTGCCGCTTCGGGCTCATGGTGCACGACGAGATCCGCCGCCGGGTGGGGGAGCGCTTCATCGTCGGCCTGCGCTACGTCGTCGACGAGGGCGAGGGTGGGGGCCTGCCTTTCGAGGAGTGCGTCGAAATCGCGCGCATCTTCGAGGCTGCCGGCGGGATCGATTTCTTCAACGCCATCTACGGCCGCATGGACACCGAGCTGGCGCTTGCCGTCGACAACATGCCGGGCATGGCCTCGCCCTTGGCCCCGTGGCTCGCGCGCGTGGGCGCCTTCAAGCGCGAGGTCCGCCTGCCCGTCTTCCACGCGGCGCGCATCTCAGAGGTCGCGACCGCGCGCCATGCGATCCGCGAAGGGCTCCTCGACATGGTCGCCATGACGCGCGCCCATATCGCCGATCCCCACATCGTGGCGAAGCTCGCCGCCGGCCGCGAGGATCGCATCCGCCCCTGCGTCGGCGCCACCCATTGC
>DATJAC010000193.1:0-4138 GCA_035516655.1 Alphaproteobacteria bacterium
TCCGGCGCGCCGTCTCGCGCGCTCGCCGAGGCCGCCGCCGAGTACCAGGCGCCGCTCGACCGCGACGATGCCGCCGGCTTCGACCGGCCGGAGGCGCGCATGACCGATGCGCCGTCGCCGGCCGAGGAAGCGCCGCCGCGCTTCCCGCTGGGGGCCGCCCGCGCTCAGCTGCACGAGACCTACATCGTCGCCGAGACCGAGGATGGTCTCGTCATCGTCGACCAGCACGCCGCCCATGAGCGCCTCGTCTACGAGCGCATGAAGGAGGCCCTCGCCGCGCGCGGCGTGGCGCGCCAGCTTCTTCTCATTCCCGAAGTCGTCGAGCTCGACGCCGGTCGGGCCGAGCGCCTCGTCCGACGTGCGGACGAGCTCGCCGAGCTCGGGCTCGGACTCGAGCCCTTCGGCGAGGGCGCCGTCGTGGTGCGCGAGATCCCGGCGCTTTTGGGCGAATGCGACGTGCAAGGGCTGGTGCGCGATCTCGCCGACGAGCTCGCCGAGATCGGCCAGGCGCTCTCGCTCAAGGAGCGGCTCGAGGAGGTGTGCGGCACGCTCGCCTGTCACGGCAGCGTGCGCGCGGGCCGGCGCCTCACGGGGGCCGAGATGTCGGCCCTGCTGCGCGAGATGGAGGCAACGCCCCATTCCGGGCAGTGCAATCACGGCCGGCCGACCTACGTCGAGCTCAAGCTCGCCGATATCGAGAAACTCTTCGGCCGGCGCTGACGCGGCTTCGCCGCGGGCGGCCTCGCGGTTGCGGCCGAGTTCGATCTTGCTCGTTGTAGGCGCGGCCGGCGGGGCGTCCCGAACATGGTTGTATTGGCGGCGTTTGGCGGTTAAGCTGCTTTGCCATGGGGCCGGGGATCGTCAAGGGGCTGTTCGTCGGGGTCGGCGCGTTTGCCATCGGCCTGCTTTATTTTTACGCGCTCAGCCTCTCGGTCATCGTCGTGCTCAAGAACGACATGCCCTGGTACGTCGTCGTCGGCGCCTGGATTTTCCTCTTCGGCGTGCTCTATTACGAGAAGGGGCTCGACCGCAAGCTCAAGAGCGGCGTGCTCTAGCGCCGAGCGCGGCGCTGCCGCACTCGCCTCGGCACCACTCCTTCCTCTCGAACGTTCCTCATGCGTCAGGAAATCCGGCGCGGGCGCGAACCTCGCCGGCGCTGACACCCGCCGCGCGCAAGGCCGCGAGGGTGGCGGCCCCCGCGCGCTTGGCGAGGCGCTGGCCGTGCTGGTCGAAGAGGAGCGGGTGATGGTGATAGTCCGGCACCGCGAGCCCGAGGAGCGCCTGGAGCAGCCGGTGCACGTCGGTCGCAGCAAGGAGGTCCTCGCCCCGCGTCACCAAGGTGACCCCCTGGAGCGCGTCGTCGACGGTGACGGCGAGGTGATAGCTCGTCCCCAGCTCCTTGCGCGCCAGCACCACGTCGCCGTGCCGCTCGGCCTCGACGCGCATCTTCCCGCGGCCGCGGTCGTACCAGCATAGGGTGCCCGCGCGCGCCACAGCCGCCGCCACGTCGAGGCGGAGCGCGTAACGCTCTCCGGCCGCGCGGCGCGCGTTGCGTTCGTCCGGCGATAGGCGCCGGCAGGTGCCCGGATAGAGACGCATCGCGCTGCCGTGGGGTGCTGCGGCGGCGCTTGCGATCTCGCGCGCGATCTCGGCGCGCGTGCAAAAGCAGGGATAGACGAGGTGCATGGCCTCGAGCCGGGCCAAGGCGGCACCGTAGTCGGCCATGTGCTCGGACTGGCGCCGCACGGGCGTCTCCCAGGCGAGCCCCAGCCAGGCGAGGTCCTCGAAGATGGCGTCCTCGAAGGCAGCGCGCACGCGCGTGCGGTCGATGTCCTCGATGCGCAGGAGAAAACGCCCGCCCACAGCACGCGCGGCACGCTCGGCGAAGAGGGCGGCGTAGGCGTGGCCGAGATGGAGGCCGCCGGTCGGACTCGGGGCGAAGCGGGTGACGATGGCTGCCGCGGGCGACATGGCTCTGGCAGTACGCCAAAGTTTCGGCTAAGGGAAGCTGCAGCTCTCGGGAGCCCCATGACGCCGCGTTTCAGCCGCAAGACCCTCGAGGAGACCCTCGCCGAGCTCGGCCGGCGCGACCCCGACCTCGCGCGCGCCCATCGCGAGGCGGGCCTGCCCGCGTTGCGCAAGCGCGCTCCCGGCTTTGCCGCCCTCCTCAACATCATCCTCTCCCAGCAGCTCTCGACCGCCGCCGCCGAGGCGATCCGGCGGCGCCTCGAGGCGCTCGCGACCCCGCTCTCGCCCGAGAGCTTCCTCGCCCTCGACGACGCGCGCCTCCGCGGAATCGGCTTCAGCCGGCAGAAGGTCCTCTACGGCCGCGGCCTCGCCGAAGCGCTCGCGAGCGGGCGTCTCGATCTCCGGCACATCCACCGCCTGCCGGATGAGGAGGCGATCGCCGCCATCACCGCACTCAAGGGGCTGGGGCGCTGGAGTGCCGAGATCTATCTCCTCTTTGCCCTCCGGCGCCCCGACATCTGGCCGGTCGACGATCTCGCGGTCGTGGTCGCGGTGCAGCGCCTGAAGCGGCTCAAGGAGCGCCCGGATCGCAAGCGCATGCTCGCGATCGCCGAGCCCTGGCGGCCGTGGCGCAGCTACGCGGCACGCCTGATGTGGCACTATTACCGCAACGCGCCCGGCTGAGCGTTGGATGCGAAAACGCATAGATCTCCCGTGACCCCGTGAGCGACGAGCGCCCCATGTCCGAGCTTTTCAGCTTGAGCGGTCCGAGCTTCCCCCCGCGTGCCGGCGGGGCGGCCGAGGCCCTCGTCATCCTGCTCCACGGCTGGGGTGCGGACGGCAACGACCTCATCGGATTGGCCCCCCATTGGGCCGGGAGCCTCCCCCATGCCGAGTTCCTCTCGCCCCACGGGCCCTTCCCCTGCGACATGGGCTTCGGCCGGCAATGGTTCAGCCTCGCCGACCGCTCGCCCGAGCGCGTGCTCGCCGGCGTGCGCGCCGTCGTCCCCGTCCTCGACGACTTCATCACCGCGGCCTTGGCACGGCGGGGCCTGGACGAGCACCGGCTTGCCCTCGTCGGCTTCTCCCAAGGGACGATGATGGCCCTCCACGTCGCCTTGCGCCGCGCGCGCGCGGTTGCCGGCGTGCTCGGCTACTCGGGCCGGCTCGTCGGCGGGCCTGCGCTTGCGGACGAGCTCGCCGCCAAGCCGCCGGTGCTGCTCATCCACGGCACCGCCGACGAGGTGCTGCCGATCGCGGCCATGCGCGAGGCGAAGAGCGTGCTCGCGGCCCTCGGCGTGCCGGTCGAAGCACTGGAGCGGCCCGGGCTCGGCCACGGCATCGACGAGGTCGGCCTCGAGGCCGGACGACGCTTCCTCGCGGCGAAGCTGGGTGGTGTGAGCTGAGCTGAGCCTGCGCGCCCACGGCGTCCGCCACAACATTGGGGGGTCGCGCGCCGAAATTCCCGATTTTTGGACTTCACTTCATCAGCCTGTCACAATATGTTTGTAGGACTGATTGCGCGTGCGAGGAGGAAGAGCGAGCGCGATGCTGTCACCCAACAGTTGGCCCGCCCTGGTGCTGAACGCGGATTTCCGGCCGCTCAGCTATTTTCCGCTCTCGCTCTGGCCCTGGCAGGAGACCGTCAAGGCGGTCTTCCTCGAGCGGGTGAACATCGTCTCGGAATACGAGGAGTTCGTGCATTCGCCCACCATGGCGATGCGGCTGCCGAGCGTGATCTCGCTCAAGGAATATATCCGCGCCGCGCGCCGGCCGGCCTTCACCCGCTTCAACGTCTTCCTGCGCGATTATTTCACCTGCCAATATTGCGGCACGCGCAAGCCGACCCAGGAGCTCACCTTCGATCACCTGGTGCCGCGCTCGCGCGGCGGGCGCACGACGTGGGAGAACGTCGTCACCGCCTGCGGCCAGTGCAATCTCTTGAAGGGCAACCGGCTGCCGCGGGAGTCGGGGGTCTATCCGCGCCTGCCGCCCTCGCCGCCGACCACCTACCAGCTGCAACAGAACGGCCGCGCCTTCCCGCCCAACTACCTGCATCAGAGCTGGCGCGACTTCCTCTATTGGGATACCGAGCTCGATCCCAACTGAGGGCGCGCACTTTCACTTCTTGGGATTGCTTGCGGTACCGCCATGGGTCCTTCGAGACGCG
>DATJAC010000194.1:0-10399 GCA_035516655.1 Alphaproteobacteria bacterium
CTCGAAATTGATCGAGTTGATGATCGGTTTCCCCCCGTGCAGCTTCAGAGCTGCCTCGATCACCGGGGTTTCCGTGCTGTCGATCACCAGCGGCGCGTTCACCGACGAAGTGAACCGGCGCACCACCTCGGTCATCTCATGCATTTCGTCGCGGCCGACGAAGGCGGTGCAGATGTCGAGCGTGTGCGAGCCTTCGGCCACCTGCTCGCGCCCCATCCCGACGCAGCCCTCCCAGTCGCCCGCCTCCTGGAGGCGGCGGAACTGACGGCTGCCGTTGGCGTTGCAGCGCTCGCCGATCGAGAGGTAGGCGCGCTCCTGCCTGAGCGGCACTTGGCTGTAGAGCGAGGCGAGGCTCGGCACCCAGACGGGCTTGCGCCTGACCGGTGCGGGCCGCAGGCCGCTTCCCGCGCGCCGCCTCAGCATGGCGTCGAGGGCAGCGATATGGGGCTCGTGGCTGCCGCAACAGCCGCCGATGATGTTGATGCCGTCCTCCTCGACGAAGCGCTCGAGCCACTGCGCCATCTCCTCGGGCGAGAGCGGATAGTGGGTGCGGCCGTCGATGAGCTCGGGCAGACCTGCGTTGGGCAGGACCGCGAGCAGGCCCGTCCAGTTCTGGCCGAGCCAGCGCACGTGCTCGGCCATCTCCTGCGGGCCGGTCGCACAGTTCAAGCCCATGACCGGCACGTCGAGGGCCGCGATCACCGTCGCCGCCGCGGCGATGTCGGCACCCACGAGAAGGGTTCCCGTGGTCTCGATGGTGACGTTGGTGATGAGCGGGACGTCCATGCCGGCTTCGGCGCGCGCGCGCTTGGCCCCATTGACCGCCGCCTTGAGCTGCAGCAGGTCCTGGCAGGTCTCGATCAGGAGGGCATCGACCCCGCCCGCGATGAGTCCCGCCGCCTGGACGGCGAGGGCGTCCTCCAGGCGCTGGTAGGCGACCTGGCCGAGGGTGGGCAGCTTGGTCCCGGGCCCGATCGAGCCGAGCACGAAGCGCTCGCGCCCGTCGCCCTTGAACTCCTCGACCGCCTCGCGCGCGAGCTCGGCGGCACGCCGGTTGAGCGCGGGCGCCTCGTCCTCGAGGCCGAACTCGGCAAGGGTCACGGGCGAGCCGCCGAAGCTGTTGGTCTCGACGGCGTCGGCCCCGGCCGCGAGATATCCCATGTGGATCTCGCGCACGAGGTCGGGCCGCGAGCGGTTCAGGATCTCGGTGCAGTTCTCGCAGCCGAGGAAGTCCTTCTCGATGTCGAGATGGCGCGCCTGGACCTGGGTTCCGATGGCCCCGTCGAGGAGCAGCACGCGCTCGGAAGCGGCGGCGAGGAAGCGGTTCATGGTGCGCTCATTCAGGCCTTGGCGCGCACGGCCGCTGCGGCCGGCGCTGCTGCGGGCCTGAGCCCGAGGATGTGGCAGATGGCATAGGTGAGGTCGGCACGGTTGAGCGTGTAGAAGTGGAACTCGTTGACGCCGTTGGCACAGAGCTCGCGGCAGAGCTCGGCGGCGACCGTGGCGGCGACGAGCTGGCGCGTCCCGGGATCCTGGTCGAGCGTCTCGAAGAGGCCGGCGAGCCACGGCGAGATGCCGGCCCCGCACGCCTTGGCGAACTGCACCACCCGGGCATAGTTGGTGACGGGCAATATGCCGGGCACGATCGGCACGGCAATACCCGCCTTGCGGCAGCGCTCGACGAAGCGCAGGAAGACCTCGGCGTCGAAGAAGAACTGGGTGATGGCGCGCGAGGCGCCGGCATCGATCTTGCGCTTCAGATTGTCGAGGTCGGCTGCGGCACTCAAGGCCTCGGGATGCACTTCGGGATAGGCCGCGACCGAGATGTCGAAGTCGGCGATGCGCTTGAGGCCTGCCACGAGATCGAGGGCGTAGGGATAGCCGCCGGGATGGGGCCGATAGGCCGTCTCGCCCGCCGGGGGATCGCCGCGCAAGGCCACGACGTGGCGGATGCCCGCCGCCCAGTAGTCGCGGGCGACGTCATCCACCTCGGCGCGCGTGGCACCGACGCAAGTGAGGTGCGCTGCGGGCTCGAGCGAGGTCTCGTTGCGGATGCGCCGCAGCGTCGCATGGGTGCGCGCGCGCGTCGAGCCGCCGGCCCCATAGGTCACCGAGACGAAGCGGGGTGCCAGCGGCTCGAGCCGCTCGACCGCGTGCCAGAGCTGGCGCTCCATCTCCTCGCTCTTGGGCGGAAAGAACTCGAAGGAGACCCGGAGCGCGCCCTGGGGCAGGGGCTCGGAAAAGGGCAGGCGCGCGGAGCGGCCGGAAAAAACGGGCGACATCAACCCACCTTGCGCGCGGCCGGCGCGCGCCCTTTCTCGGCATCCACGCGCCGGGCCGTCCAGATCGTCACGGTCAAGGGATCGCCCGGCAGCTCGGAGCGGCTCTGGGGCATGAGGCCGGCCGCGCGGAACCATTGCTGCATGTCGGCGTCGCGCAGGCCCAGGCGGCGATGGGCATGCTCCGTGCGCAGATACTCGAGCTCGTGGGGTGCAAAATCGACGATCGCCAGCGTACCGGCGGGACGCAGGATGCGCGCCACTTCCGCGATCGCGGCTGCGGGATCGTCGGCGAAGTGCAGCACCTGGTGCAGGGTGGCCGCATCGAAGGAGCCCGCCGGCCACGGCAGCTGGTACATGTCGCCGTGGCGCACGTTGACGTTGCGCAAGCCCGCCCGCTCGATGTGCGCGCGCGCCACCGCCAGCATCTCGCGCGAGAGATCGATGCCCACGGCGCGCTCCGCGCGCGGCGCCACGAGCTCGAGAATCCGGCCCGTGCCTGTGCCTACGTCGACGAAGTCGCGCAAGCCGTCCGACGGCAAGACCGCGAGCAGGGCCGCCTCGACCTGGGTTTCGTCGATGTAGAGCGAGCGGATGCTGTCCCAGCGGGCCGCGTTCTCGCGGAAGTACTTCGCCGCCGCAGCATCGCGCGTCTGCTTGATCGCCTCGAGGCGCTCGAGATCGAGGGCGAGCCCGCGATCGCCCGCGGGCATGAGATCGACGAGGAGCTCGCCCAGCCGCGCCACCTCGCCCTGGCGCGATAGGGTATAGAAGGCGTGGGTCCCCTCGCGAAAGCGCTCGAGCATCCCGGCCTCGCAGAGCAGCTTGAGATGGCGCGACACCCGCGGCTGGCTCTGCCCGAGGATCTGGGTGAGCTCGGTCACGGTCAGCTCGCCATGGGCGCACAGCACCAAAAGCCGCAACCGGGTCGGCTCCGCGACGGCGCGCAAGCCGAGGAGGAGGCTGTCCAAACCCGCCTCCCCGCCCGCCGCGGCGGCGGCACCCACGGACCCTTCCGTGCCCATTTACCCTCTCCTGCTCGTCCCGAGGACATATAACTATATAAACATATCCTTATAAATGCAAGTGCAAACCCGCTCCCTTCACCTCCGGGCGATTTTCGCCAGCGCGGCAAATCTGCAACAGGTGGGACATTCGCATAATGGAGTCGAAGTCCCGCCACTGGTTTTTTGGATTTGGCTATGATACGTCAAATCAAGCAGTGCTGATGCTGCCCCGCCGCGTGCGACGGCCGGAGCGAAGGGCCAGGGTCCTTTCGGCCGTAACAGGCTCGGGAGCAGCGAAATCCGCTTAGGGGATTACAAAAAACAGTACCGCGGACATGGGCGTCAGGCGTTACTCGACGGGGCACTCTGTGCGCCCTGGAGGGTCGAGAAGCGTAAAAATGACAGAGCGGGACCAATAAATGTCAGCCAGCCCATTTTCCCGAAAACGTGCCTCGCCTCAGCAAATCGGCCTCAAGTTCGGGCTTGTCCTCGCCGCCTTCCTGGGCTTGGCCGCCTGTGCCACGGCACCCACCGAGCCCGACGCGCTCGCCGCCTACAATGAGGCGAACGATCCCCTCGAGCCGGCCAACCGGGCGATCTTCGAGTTCAATCTGTTCCTCGACGACAACATCGTGAAGCCGGTCGCGGAAGCCTATCGCGTGGTCCCCGAGGAACTGCGCAAGGGTCTCCACAACATGATCCTCACGGTGCGCAGCCCGCCCCTCTTCGCCAATTACGTGATGCAGGGCAACCCGGATAATGCCGCCGACATCGTGCTGCGCCTGGTCATCAACCTGACCGCCGGCGTGGGCGGCTTCTTCGACGTGGCAACCATGGTCGGCATCCCCGCCCATGACACCGACTTCGGCGTGACTCTCGCCAAATGGGGGGCGGGCGAAGGCTTCTATCTGATGCTGCCGTTCCTGGGTCCCTCGAACCCGCGCGACGGGATCGGGCTCGGGATCGACTCGCTCATGGACCCGATCGGCTATTTCGCCACCATTTGGGAGGACATCGGCCGCTTCGCCTTCGAGGGCATCGACAAGCGCGAGCCACTGATCGAGCCGCTCGACGAGCTGCGCCGCACCTCCGTCGATTACTATGCCACGATCCGCAGCCTCTACCGGCAGCACCGCGACGACCAGATCCGCGCCGGCAAGGGCGGGGCCAACTTCCCGGCACCTTCGATCTCGGGTGCCGCCGGAGAACCGAGCGCGGATGCCCGCCCGCCCGTCCCCGATAAGGACGTCGCCCTCGTTGCCGGCCGCACCCAGGCAGGCGCCGAGGTGTCGCTGGTGCCGGTCACGAGCGTCGATCTCGCCGGCAGCCTTTCCCGGGGGAGTGCCGCCGCAGCGAGCGGTTCCTTGCCTCCCACCGGCGGCGCGCCCGACCGCCTTGCCGAACCCGCCACGGAATAATAAAGTCCTGCCGCCATGTTGAACCGTCGGACCTTACTGCTCTCGGCCGCCTCCGCCGCTGTGGGCGCTTTCGTGCCGTCCCGTGCTGCCCGTGCCGAGGATATCCCCGCCGCCGCATCGCAATTCGTGACCGTCCTCGCCGACAAGGTCATCAACGTTCTCAAGGACAAGGTGCTGAGCAAGGACGACCGCGTGAAGGCGCTCGCGGCCGTCTTCCTCGAGGGCTTCGATGTGCGCGGCATCGGCCTCTTCGTGCTCGGCGTCTATGGCCACAGGGCGTCGGAGAGCGAGCGCGCCTCCTACCTCAACGTCTTCAAGGAATACGTGGTGCAGACCTACGCCGTGCGCTTCAACTCCTATGCCGGCGAGAGCTTTCTCGTGACCAAGGCCGCCCCCGACGGCGACATCGGCGCCTGGGTGACGAGCGGCATCGGCAAGGCCGGCGAGGAGCCGACCGAGGTCCAGTGGCGCGTGCGCAAGGAACCGGAGGGTTACAAGATCATCGACGTGGTGGTCGAGGGCGTGAGCCTGCTCGTGACCCAGCGCTCCGAGTTCGCCGCCGTGCTCCAGCGCAACAACGGCAATATCACCAGCCTGACCGAGCTCATGCGCGACAAGATCGTCGAGCTCAGGGCGAAGAGCTGAAATTCGGACGACTGACGACGGATGACGGAGCACAGATGGGAGCGCCGTCGCCGTTCAGCGCGTTTTCTGTCGGCTGCCCTCCGTCGTCCGTCCGCCGGAGCCGTTAGGCCCTTACCAGCGGCTTGTACCTGATGCGGTGCGGCTGATCCGCCTCCCCGCCGAGACGGCGGCGGCGATCGGCCTCGTAGTCCGAGTAATTTCCCTCGAACCAGACGACCTGGCTCTGGCCCTCGAAGGCGAGCACGTGCGTCGCCACGCGATCGAGGAACCAGCGGTCGTGGCTGATCACCATGACGCAGCCGGCAAAGGCGAGGAGCGCATCCTCAAGCGCGCGCAGGGTGTCGACGTCGAGGTCGTTGCTCGGCTCGTCGAGGAGGAGGAGGTTGGCCCCCGACTTCAGCATCTTGGCGAGGTGGACGCGGTTGCGCTCCCCGCCCGAGAGCTGGCCCACCTTCTTCTGCTGGTCCGCCCCCTTGAAGTTGAAGGCGGCGACGTAGGCCCGGCTCGCCATGCGGTGCTTGCCGAGCTCGAGCTGATCGAGGCCGTCGGAGATCTCCTCCCACACCGTCTTCGCGGCATGCAAGCTCTCGCGCGACTGGTCGACGTAGCCGAGCTTGACCGTCTCGCCGAGGCGGAGCGAGCCCCGATCGGGCTTCTCGGCCCCGGTGATCATGCGGAAGAGCGTGGTCTTGCCGGCGCCATTGGGACCGATGATGCCGACGATGGCTCCCGGCGGCACGCGAAAGCTCAGATCCTCGATCAGGAGCCGCTCGCCGTAGGCCTTGGCCAGATGCTCGGCCTCGACCACGAGCTCGCCCAGGCGAGGGCCCGCGGGGATGACGATCTGGGCCTGGTCGGGGGCGCGCTCGCGGCTCTCGGCGAGGAGCGTCTCGTAGGCGCTGATGCGGGCCTTGCTCTTGGCCTGGCGCGCGCGCGGGCTTTCGCGGATCCATTCGAGCTCGCGGGCAAGCTCGCGTTGCCGGCCGGCCTCCTCTTTCTCCTCGAGCTCGAGGCGCTTCTGCTTCTGCTCGAGCCAGGACGAGTAGTTGCCCTTGAACGGGATGCCGCGCCCGCGGTCGAGCTCGAGGATCCAGCCGGCGGTATTGTCGAGGAAATAGCGGTCGTGGGTGACCGCGACCACGGTGCCGTCGTAGTCGGAGAGGAAGCGCTCGAGCCAGGCGACCGACTCCGCGTCGAGATGGTTGGTCGGCTCGTCGAGGAGGAGCAGGTCCGGATGCCGGAGGAGGAGCCGGCAGAGCGCCACCCGGCGGCGCTCCCCGCCCGAGAGGGTCGCGACCGCCGCCTCGCCCGGCGGGCAGCGCAGCGCATCCATGGCGATCTCGACCTGGCGCTCGAGCTCCCAGCCGTTGCTCGCGTCGATCTTCTCCTGCAGCTCCGCCTGCTCGGCGATGAGGGCGTTCATCCCCGCCTCGTCGAGGGGCTCGGCGAAGCGGGCACTCACCGCCTCGAAGCGCTCGAGGAGCGCCTTCTTCTCGGCGACCCCGTCGAGCACGTTGCCCATCACGTCCTTGGCCGCATCGAGCTGCGGCTCCTGCGGCAAGAGCCCGACCGTCACCCCCTCGGCCGCCCAGGCCTCGCCCGCGAAGTCGCTCTCGAGTCCGGCCATGATGCGCAGCAAGGTGGATTTGCCGGACCCGTTCGGGCCGAGCACGCCGATCTTCGCCCCCGGCAGGAACGAAAGGCGAATGTCCTTCAGCACCTGGCGGCCTCCCGGAAAGGCCTTGGTGAGGCCGTTCATGACGTAGATGTACTGGTAGGCAGCCATGCCGCGCTCCGGACGATTGTGGGGAAGTGCCGCCGCGTTTTAGCCCACACGCCGGTGCGGGGCAACCGTGGCGGTGCCATTCCCGTGAGCCTAGTCCGCCCCCCGCCCGCCGGCGTATGATCGGGCAACGACAAAAGGCAGTGCCGAGGGGAGGAGATGGCACCAGGTTGGGCGGTTCTCGCCTTGTCGCTCGGTTATGTGGGCCTCTTGTTCGCGATCGCCTATTGGGGCGACCGCCGGGCGCGGGCGCGCGGGCCGAGCAAGCGCAAGCCCCTCGTCTACGCGCTCTCGCTCGCGGTCTACTGCACGTCCTGGACCTTCTACGGCAGCGTGGGCCTCGCCTCGCGCACGGGCTACGATTTCCTCCCCGTCTATCTCGGCCCCATCCTGATGTTCGTCGTCGGCCTGCCGCTCCTGCGGCGGATCGTGCGCGTCTCCAAGAGCCATAACATCACCTCGATCGCGGATTTGATCGCCGCGCGCTACGGCAAGAGCCAGATGCTGGCCGCGATCGTCACGGTGATCGCCGTCGTCGGCGTGCTCCCCTATATCGCGCTCCAGCTCAAGGCGGTGTCGACGAGTTTCACCGTGCTGATGGGCCAGGCGCCCGGTCAAGCCGCCGCGGCCGTGGGGGGACAATCGATCTTCGGCGACACGGCCCTCATCGTCTCGCTCGTGCTGGCGCTCTTCGCCATCCTCTTCGGCACCCGCAACATCAACGCGACGGAGCACAACGAGGGGATGATGCTCGCCATCGCCTTCGAATCGCTCGTCAAGCTGGTGGCTTTCCTCTCTGTCGGCGCCTTCGTCACCTGGGGCATGTTCGCAGGCTGGGGCGACATCCTGGCGCGCGTGCGCGCGGCCCCCGCCTTGAGCGCTCTTTTCTCCGGTGCCGTGAACGGCGAGACCTGGGTGACGATCACGGGACTGTCGCTCGTGGCCGTGCTCTGCCTGCCGCGCCAATTTCACGTGGCGGTGGTTGAGAACGTGAACGAGCGGGACCTGCGCAAGGCCGCCTGGCTCTTTCCGCTCTATCTCGTGGCCATCAACATCTTCGTGGTGCCGATCGCGGCCGCGGGACTCCTGGTCTTCGGCGAAACGATCCATCACGGCGACATGTTCGTGCTCGCCCTGCCGATGGCCGGGCGGCAGTCGGCGCTCGCACTCTTCGCCTTCGTCGGCGGCCTCTCCGCGGCCACGGCCATGGTCATCGTCGAATCGGTCGCGATCAGCAACATGGTGAGCAACGACCTGGTCATGCCCATCGTGCTGCGTCGCCGCCGCCTCGGCCTCTCCGACCGCGAGGACATGGACAAGGTCATCCTGCAGGTCCGCCGCGTGGCCATCGTGGCCTTCATGCTGATGGCCTATTGCACCTATCACCTGCTGGGCGACAGCTACGCCCTGGCCTCGATCGGCCTCTTGAGCTTCGCCGCGGTGGCGCAATTCGCCCCGGCCCTCTTGGGCGGCCTGATCTGGCGGGGGGCGACACAGAAGGGTGCCATCGCTGGCATCCTCGCGGGCTTCGCACTCTGGGCCTATACGCTCCTCCTGCCCACGCTCGGGCAGGCCGGGGCCTTCTCGACCGATCTGCTCGACGCCGGGCCCTTCGGCATCGCCCTCCTGCGCCCACAGCAGCTCTTCGGCCTGCGCTTCGATCCGCTGACGCACGGCGTGTTCTGGAGCCTCTTGGTCAACGTGACGGCCTATGCGCTGTGCTCGCTCTTGAGCGTGCCCAAGGTGATCGAGCGGCTGCAGGCGAGTGCCTTCGTCGATGCCAATGCCCACGCCGGCCAGCTCGGCTTGCGCCACTGGCACGGCTCGGTCCGGAGCTCGGAGCTCGCCCTCGTCGCCGCGAGCTATCTCGGCCTGGAACGGGCCGAGCGTTCCTTCGCCGATTTCGCGGCACGGCGCGGCGGCCCGCTCGTCCCCGACGCCGAGGCGGATTTCGAGCTCGTGCGCCATACCGAGCGCCTCCTCGCCAGCGCCATCGGCGCCTCGTCCGCGCGCCTCGTCATGGCGCTCACGCTCGAGCGGCAGAACCTGAGCGCCGACGACGCCATGCGCCTGCTCGACGATGCGACGGCCGCGATCCAGTACAACCGCGACCTCCTGCAGTCGACCCTCGAGAACGTGCGCCAGGGGATCAGCGTGTTCGACCGCGAGCTTCGCCTGGTGTGCTGGAACCAGCGCTTTCGCGATCTCCTCGAGCTCCCCGCGGCCCTCGGCTCCGTCGGCGTCACCTTGCCGGAGATCATGCGCTTCTATGCCGAGCGCGGCGAGTACGGTCCGGGCAACCCGGACGATCTGGTGGCGCGCCAACTCGAGCTTTTCCTCGGCGACGGCGAGTCGGTGCTGGAATACCGCCGGCCCAACGGCACGGTGCTCGAGGTGCGCCGCAGTCCCATGCCGGGCGGGGGCTATGTCACCACCTACTCCGACATTACCGAGCATGTCCGCGTCGCCGCTCAGCTCGCCGCCGCGAACGAGCATCTCGAGCAGCGCGTGCGGGAGCGCACCGCGGAGCTCACCGCGCTCAACGCCGAGCTCGACCGCGCCCGCATCACGGCCGAAGAGGCGAACCTCGGCAAGACGCGCTTCCTCGCGGCCGCGAGCCACGACCTCCTGCAGCCCTTGAACGCCGCCCGGCTCTACGTCTCAAGCCTCGTCGAGCGGCACCTGCGCGGCGCCAGCAGCCCGAGCCGGCAGGATGGCGAGCTCGTGCGCAAGATCGACGCCTCGCTCGGCTCGGTCGAAGAGCTGCTCGGCATGCTGCTCGACATCTCCAAGCTCGATGCGGGCGGCTTGACGCCCGAGTGGAGCGATTTCGCGCTCGGGGAGCTGTTCGCGGCACTGCGGCTCGAGTTCGCCCCGCTCGCGGAGAAGAAGGGGCTCGACCTCCGCATCGTGCCGACCGGCTTTGCCGTGCGGAGCGACCGGCAGCTTCTCCACCGCGTGCTGCAAAACCTGCTCTCGAATGCCGTCCGCTATACCGCGCACGGCAAGGTGCTGATGGGCGTGCGGCGGGCGGGTAACGCACTCCTCATCCAGGTGTGCGACAGCGGCTGCGGCATTCCGCCGGACAAGCAGCCGCTCGTCTTCAAGGAGTTCCAACGCTTCGCGAGCGGGCCGGGCACCGAACACGGCCTCGGCCTCGGCCTCTCGATCGTCGAGCGCATCAGCCGCATGCTCGATCATCCGGTGAGCTTTCGCTCGACGGCCGGCCGCGGCACGGTCTTCACCCTCGCCGTACCGCGCGGCGTG
>DATJAC010000195.1:0-3136 GCA_035516655.1 Alphaproteobacteria bacterium
TTTTGAAATATCTTGATTTGCCGGGTTAGCTCAGAGGTAGAGCAGCGGTTTTGTAAACCGAAGGTCGGGGGTTCGACTCCCTCACCCGGCACCAGAACCCGACTTGTGGGCTTGCGCGCATCTGCTAGGGCGCCACCCGCCGCGCGAGTCCCTCACCCTCCCATGGCCTTGCGGCCATGGGCCCCTCGTCGATCCGCTTTGCGGCTCGACCCCGCTTCGCGGGTGAGGGGCTGCCGGACGGAGCGAGCCCAACGATGGCCAAAATGAGACCGCACGCGGAAGCGAATCTCAGCGTCCCCGATTATCGGGCGGCTCTCTACAAGCTCCAGGTCGAGCTCGTCAAGCTGCAGAAGCACATCATCGCCTGCGGCGACCGCATCGTGGTCGTCTTCGAGGGGCGCGACGCCGCCGGCAAGGACGGCACCATCAAGCACATCGTCGAGCACCTCTCCCCGCGCGAGGTGCGGGTCGTGGCCTTGGGCAAGCCCTCCGACCGCGAGCAGGGCGAATGGTACTTCCAGCGCTACGTCGCCCATCTCCCGGCGGCCGGCGAAATGGTCCTCTTCAACCGCAGCTGGTACAACCGAGCCGGGGTCGAGCGGGTCATGGGCTTCTGCGGCAAGCGCCAGGTCGAGACCTTCCTCGAGGAGGCGCCCAAGTTCGAAGCCCTTCTCGTGCGCGCCGGCATCAGGCTCCTCAAATACTACCTCGACATCTCGAAGAAGGAGCAGAAGCGGCGCTTGAAGGCGCGCGAGCAGGACCCGCTCACCCAGTGGAAGGTGAGCCCGATCGACGCGAAGGCGCTCGCCCACTGGAAGGACTACAGCCGCGCCCGCGACATCATGCTGCGGCGCAGCCACACGGCGGGAGCGCCCTGGACCATCGTCCATGCCGACGACAAGCATCGTGCGCGCCTGAACGTCATCCGCGACATGCTGAGCCGGCTCGACTATGAGGGCAAGAAGCGCCACGCGATCCGGCCCGACCGGGAGATCGTCTTCCCCTATAGTGCGGCCGCCCTGAGCACGGGCCGGATCGAGCGCTGAGCGTTAGAATCCGACTCGAGACGATCCGTTCGCTTTCAACGCTTCATCCGTCGCCCCGGCGAAAGCCGGGGTCCATGTCTGAAGCCCGGCTCGAGGCCGGCGATGGATTCCGGCTTTCGCCGGAATGACGGTTCATGTCGGTTATGTCATTAAAGATAACGCGTTCATTTCCGGCCAGCCTCTTCGGAGCCCGCGCAAGCGGGGCCGTGGACCACCTCGTAATGCCGCACGAAAGCGTCGAAGTCGGCGAGGACCTCGCGCGCTCCGGGTTCGACCACCGCGCGCTCCGCGTCTTCGCCGGCAAAGGCCCGGATCGCCGCGAGCGAGTCCCAGAGGGTCACGGCAAGGAACTCGGTCCCCTCCCCCGTCTCGCGCCGCAGGAGATAGGCGCCGCGGTGGCCCGCAAGTGCGGGCAGGGTGGGGAAGACGCTTTGCGTCACGTGCCGCTGATAGGCCGCGGCGTTGGCGCCAACCGCGCGCCCGCGCCAAATCCGTGCGATCATGGCGATCGATCTCCTCTCGCCGGCAATCCTGGATGGACCTCGGCCGCCGGTATTGGCTAAAATTGCGCGTGGCCCGCAGCGACGGCAGGAACTTCTCGCGCTATTGGTGGGATCGGCAGATCCCCGGCCTCAGCCTCCTTTCTGCCGACTTCACCACCCACGAATATCCCCCGCACAGCCACGACGCCTTCGTCGTCGCGGTCACCGAGGACGGCGGCTCGATCATCAAGAGCCGCGGCCGCACCGAGGAGGCGCGGACCTCGACCCTCTTCGTCTTCAACCCGGCCGAGCCGCACGCGGGCTGGATGGGCCGGAGCGAGCGCTGGCGCTACCGCGGGCTCTATCTCGCCGAGGCCGCCATCGCGCAAGTGGCAGCCGGCCTCGGCATCGAGCGGGTTCCCTATTTCACGCGCAACCGTTTCGCCGACCGCGACCTCATCGGCACTTTCCTCGCCCTCCACAAAGCGCTCGAGGAGGCGCGCGACCCTTTGCGCGAATCCCAGCTCCTGATCGAAAGCTTCGGCCGCCTCTTCGCGCGGCACGGCAGCGGGGGCGGGCGCATCGAGCCCGCCCCCCGCGAGCGCGCCCTCTTGCAGCGGGTCGTGGAACTCATGCAAGCACGCCACGCCGAGAGCCTGCGGCTCGAGGAGCTCGCGCGATGCGCGGGCCTCACCACCTTCCAGCTCATCGGCCTCTTCCGCCGCACCACGGGGCTGACGCCGCACGCCTATCTGACCCAGCTCCGGCTCGCCGTGGCATGCCGCCACTTGAGCCACGGCGCCCCGCTGGCGGAGGTCGCAACTGCAAGCGGCTTCTACGACCAGAGTGCGCTCACGAACCGTTTCAAGCGCTGCTACGGGATCACCCCCCTCCAGTTCGCGAACGCGGCCCGCGGCCGCCGCACCTCGCCCGCGTGCAATTTTCGCCAATACCCCGCGGTGGGCTCGGCTTAAATCTGACGTGAACTTGGCCAAAGGAGCGACGGCGCGATGCGCCTCTATTGTCACGAGCACCCCGAGACCTTGACCCTCGAGAGCGAGGTCGTCGACTCTCGCCCGGGGGCCGTAGCCTTGGCGCAATCGCCCTTCTACCCCGGCGGCGGAGGGCAGCCCGGCGACCGCGGCCGCATCCGCTGGGAGGGCGGGGAGGCCGTCGTCGCCGGCTTCGAATATGCGGGGGGCCTGCTCTGGCACCTGCTCGAGGGCACGGGCGAGCCCAAGGGTGCCGTCGAGGCCGCGGTCGATCCCGGCTTTCGCCGCATCATGCGCCAGCTCCACACCGGCACGCACATCTTGAACGCGCTCGTCTTCCAGGCCTTCGACGGCGCCCTCGTCACCGGCGTGCAAATGTACGAAGACGGCAGTGCGCGCATGGATTTCGACCTGCCCGGTGCCGACAACGAGCGCCTGCGCGCCCTCGAAGCACCCATCAACGACGCCATCGCCCAGGACATCGCCTTGCGCTTCGCCTATGTCCCGCTCGTCGAGGCCGAAGCGCAGCACGGCCTCATCCGCATCGTCGAGATCGTCGGCCTCGACCGCCAGGCCTGCGGGGGTACGCATCTCGCCTCGACCGGCGACTCCCCGC
>DATJAC010000196.1:0-5067 GCA_035516655.1 Alphaproteobacteria bacterium
GGGGGGGGGGGGGGGGGGGGGGGGGCCGGGGATTCGGCCGGCGCTGCCACGGGCGGCGGCAGGTGGACGGTGACGCGCATGGCGACCGGGGCCGCCACCTCCTCCGGCGGGCCCAAGACCCATAGCCAGGCGACCACCTCGAGGAAGAACGCCAAGAGCACGAGGATCGTCGCCCAAAGCGGGCTCAGCCGGCGCTGCTCGTCCCCCCGCGCGCTTCGCCCATTCACGCGTCCGCCCTTAGCAATCCGCGACGGGGCGGAGGAGTGCCTCGGGCCCCCACGTCAATTGCTCACCCGCTGGTTGAAGAGGCTCACGCCGCGCAGGAGATCGAGCGCGCGCGCGAGCTGATAGTCCTGGGTGTCGAGCGGCTTGGTGGCATCGGCCGGCTTCGTCCCTTCAGCCGGCTTCGTCCCTTCGGTCGGGTGGGCCGCGGGCTCGCCGGGGGCGGCCTTGCTTTCGCTGCCCGTGGCCTTGTCCTTGCCGGCATCCTCGGGGTGCGTGTCGGGCGAGGTGTCGTTCGTCAAGGCGCCGCGCAAGTCGCGTTCGGAGCGCATCTCGTTCTCCGCGATATGCTCGACCTTGGCCTGCTCGACGATGATGTCGGGGTCGATCCCGCGCGCCTGAATGGAGCGTCCGGAAGGCGTGTAATAGCGCGCCGTGGTGAGGCGCATGGCCCCATGGCTGCCGAGCGGGACGATCGTCTGCACCGAGCCCTTGCCGAAGGAACGCGTGCCGACCAGTACCCCACGGTGATGGTCCTGAAGGGCTCCGGCGACGATCTCGGAGGCGGAGGCCGAGCCGCCGTTGATCAGCACCACCATGGGCAACCCCGCCGCCAGATCGTGGCCGTGGGAATTGAAGCGCTGGACGTCCTCCGGCCGGCGGCCGCGCGTGGAGACGATCTCGCCGCGATCGAGGAAGTCGTCCGACACGGCGACGGCCTGGTCGAGCAGGCCGCCCGGATTGTTGCGCAGGTCGAGCACGATGCCGGAGAGGTTCTTGCCGAGCTTGTCCTTGAACTTGGCCATCGCCGCCTTGACCCCGTCGTCGGTCTGCTCGCTGAAGGAGGAGATGCGGATGTAGCCGATGTTGTCGTAGAGCTCCGAACGAACCGATTGGATCTTGATGGTGGCGCGCTTGAGGGTCACGTCGAAGGGCTGCTCCTTGCCGCGCCGGATGGTGAGCTTGATGGGGGAATTCACCGGCCCGCGCATCTTCTCGACCGCCTCCTCGAGCGTCATGCCCAGCACGGGGTCGCCGTCGAGCTGAACGATGAAATCGCCCGGCTTGAGGCCCGCCTTCGCCGCCGGCGTGTCGTCGATCGGCGAGACGACCTTGACCAGGCCGTTCTCCATGGTGACCTCGATGCCCAGGCCGCCGAATTCGCCACGGGTCTGGATCTGCATGTCGCGGAAACTCTTGGCGTTCATGTAGCCGGAGTGCGGGTCGAGCGAGGTGAGCATGCCGTTGACCGCGGCCTCGATCAGCTTGTCGTCGGCGACCGGCTCGACGTAATCCTCCTTGATCTTCGAGAACACGTCGCCGAAGAGGCTGAGCGAGCGATAGGTGTCGGCGTTCGTGTCGGCGGTGGCGGCGGCATTCTGGGCCGAGCTCACGTCGCGCGAGAGGAGGATGGCTGCGGCCAGGGCAGCCGCCAACATGAGGTGACGATTCATCCGCTTACCTTACCTTTGTGAAGGGCCAGCCACGGCAGTGGGTTGATCGGCCGGCCATTGCGCCGCAGCTCCAAGTACAGCTCGGGGTCGCCAGTTACCTGCTCTCCCATTGCGCCCACCGGCTCGCCCGCCAATACCCATTGGCCGGCGGCGGCGTCGACCCGTGACAAGCCTGCGAGAAGGCTATGATAGCCTTCGCTGTGCTCGATGATCAAGATTTGCCCGTAGCCGCGGAAAGGGCCGGCATAGACCACCCGCCCGTCGTACGGGGCGACGATTTCCGCCCCCTGATGGGTCAGGATCGTGATCCCCTTGCTCGCCGTGCCGTAGGCGTCGGGCGTGCCGAATTCCTTGGTGATCTCGCCGCGGGCGGGGAGCGTGAGCTGGCCTTGCGCCTCGCTGATCGGGCGGATCGGCACCGGCGCTTGCGCGGGCAGGGAGGCCAACTCCCGCTGCTCGACAGCCGCACCCGCACCGGCGGCGGCACCAGGTGCTGCGCGTTGCGGGGGAAGGGGTGGGGTCAGGTTGGCGAGGGCCGCCTCGCGCGCTTTGCGCTCGGCCTCGATGCGCGCCATGAGATCGCGCAGATCCTTGGCGTGGGAGGCGAGCTTGACGATGCGGTCCTCGGCCCCCCGACGCTCGCCCTCGAGCTCATGGTAGAGCGTGGTCTTGCGCTCGACGAGGGCGGCCAGCTGCTGGCGGTCGGCGCCGAGCTGACGCTTCCCCGCCTCGGCCGCCTGGCGTTGGCGCGTGATCTCTCGGCGCAGCGCACGCAGCGCGTCGAGATCCGCCCGCAGCTTGACCGCACGGGCCTCGACCGCGGGAATGGCCGTGCGCATGAGCAAGGCGCTCCGCACGGTGTCGACCGGGCTTTCGGGCAGGACGGCGAGGGCCTCGGGCGGGTAGAGGGCGAGGCGCTCGAGCGCTTCGAGGGTCACCGTCAGCCGGCCGCGCTCCGCGCCGAGCGCCTGCGTCTTCGCCTTCTCCTCGGCGCGCAGTTTGGCGAGCGTGCTCTCGATCCCCGCGATCCGGTCTTCCTCCTCCTGCGTGGCCCTCGCGGCCTCGATCATCTTCTGGCGCAGCGCCTCGAGCTCGCCGGCGAGGCTTGCCGAGCGCTTGCCGAGATCCGCCGCGTGCTGTTTGCCCTCTTCGAGCGCGTGCTCGACCGCGTCGAGCGCTTGGCCGGTCTTCTTGCCGCTGGGCTCGCCCGCGAGAACGGGCCTGGCCAGGAGCAGGAGGGCCAGCAGCACGATCGCGGCGCCTCGCTCACGCCGAGGCACGCGTTCCTTCTGCCCGTGCGTGCCGCACTTGCTCGAGGATGAGGGTGTGGCCGGTCATGGCCGCGGGCTGGGCGAGGCCCATGAGTGCCAAGACGGTCGGTGCCACGTCCGCGAGACGGCCGTTGCGGAGCGTGGCACCCGCGGCGGGTCCGTTCACCACGACGATCGGTACCGGATTGAGCGAGTGCGCGGTGTGCGGCTCCCCGCTCACGGGGTCCCGCATCTCCTCGAGATTGCCGTGATCGGCGGTGATGAGGAGGGCGGCCCCCGCCGCCTTGACAGCACTCTCCAGGCGGCCGAGGCAATGGTCGACCGTCTCCGCCGCCTTGACCGCCGCCGCGAGGATGCCGGTATGGCCGACCATGTCGCCGTTGGCGTAATTGACGACGATGAGATCGAAGCGGGCGCTGGCGATGGCCTCGACCAAGCGGTCGGTCACCTCCGCGGCCGACATCTCCGGCCGCAAGTCGTAGGTCGCGACCTTGGGCGAGGGTACCAAGATGCGCTCCTCGCCGGGGAAGAGACGCTCCTCCCCGCCGTTGAAGAAAAAGGTGACGTGGGCGTACTTCTCCGTCTCCGCGATGCGAAGCTGCCTGAGGCCCGCTTTGGCGACGATCTCGCCGAGCGTGTCGGAGAGATCCTGCGGCGGGAAGAGTGCCGCCATGAAACGGTTGAGAGGCCGCGAGTATTCGACCAGGCCGAGGGCTGCCGCGAATTTCGGCACCACCCGGCGCGTGAAGCCGTCGAAGTCGGGATCGAGGAGCGCCGTCAGCAGCTGGCGCACGCGGTCGGCGCGGAAGTTGCCCATGAAGAGGCCGTCGCCACGGGCGATCCCTCGATAATCCCCGATGGCCGTCGGCTTGACGAACTCGTCCGTCTCGCCGCGGCGATAGGCCGCCTCGACCGCACGCGCCGGGTCCCCGGCGTGGAGCCCCTCGCCCGCCACGAGGGTGCTATAGGCAAGCTCGATCCGTTCCCAGCGCTGGTCGCGATCCATGGCGTAATAGCGTCCGCCGATGGTGGCGAAGCGGACGTTCGCGAGGTCGCCGACGCGGCGCTGGAAGTCCGCGATGAAGGCGAGGGCACTCTTGGGCGGGGTGTCGCGCCCGTCGAGGAAGCCGTGCACCTCGACCGCGATCCCCTCGTTCGCCAAGATGCGGGCGAGCGCCGCAAGCTGGTCCTGGTGCGAGTGAACCCCGCCCGGCGAGAGCAGCCCCAGGAGGTGGGCCCGCCCCTTGCTCGCCTTGAGCTTGGCGATGAAGTCGCGCAAGGGGGCGAGCTTGGCGAGCGAGCCGTCGGCGACGGCCTGGTCGATGCGCGGCAGTTCCTGCGTCACCACGCGCCCGGCGCCGATGTTCATGTGCCCGACCTCGGAATTGCCCATCTGGCCGGCGGGCAGGCCGACCTCGTGGGCGGAGGCGTCGAGGAGGGCGTGAGGGCAATCGGCCAAGAGCCGGTTCCACACCGGCAGGCGGGCCAGGGCGAGCGCATTGTCGGCACTCTCGCGGCGGTAGCCCCAGCCGTCCAGCACGCAGAGGACGACGGGGCGGGGGCGTCGCACCTCGGTCATGGCGTTTATATAGGGCAAGGAGAAGTTGGCGGATAGGGCCTTGGGGGGCACCGCTCAGCCGCGGTCATAGGGGGCAACGGCATCTGGTGGTTCCTTATGTTTCCGGCACCCTCTTTACCGGCGAAAGCCGGTATCCATTGCCCCCAATAACCATTGTTCGAGAATGGAAAGCCGCGCCTGGACTGCAATGGGTCCCGGCTTTCGCCGGGACGAGGAATTATCGCACATTCAGGCGCGATTATTCTGCCGGTGATAGGGGTGGCCGGCGAGGATCTGCTGGGCGCGGTAGAGCTGCTCGGCCAGGAGCCCGCGCGCGAGGAGATGCGGCCAGGTGACCCGGCCGAGGGCGAGCACCAAGTCGGCACGCGCGAGGGCGGCCGCTGAGAGGCCGTGGGAGCCGCCGATGAGGAAGGCGAGCTCGGCAACCCCGTCGTCCCGCCAGCGGCCGATCACGCGTGCCAAGGCCTCGCTCGTGAGGAGCTCCCCGCCGGCATCGAGGGCCACGACCTTGGCGCCGTCGGGTACTGCAGCGAGAAGGTGC
>DATJAC010000197.1:0-17270 GCA_035516655.1 Alphaproteobacteria bacterium
GCTCCTCCACCAGGGCCTCGACCTTGGAGAGCTTGTGGTAGGAGCCCACCACGCGCGCCTCCCAATCGAGATCGGCGCTTTCGATCGAGTCTCGGAGCGCGTGGCATTCGAGGAGCTGGCGCATGTGCGTGATGTCGCGCAGGTCCTCGAGCGAGACCGGCAGCACCGCGAAGCCGCGCTGGCCCTCGGCCACCACGAGCCCGTCGGAGGCGAGGCGCGAGAGCGTCTCGCGCAGCGTGCTCACGCTCGCCCCATAGGCCTTGCTGAGCCGCTCCAGACGGAGCTTGGCCCCGGGCTCCAAGGTGCCGAGAATGATGTCCTGGCGGATGCGCTCCTGCAGCACCTCGGTCAGGGTCGCCGCCCCGATTTCGCTCTCAGCCCGGTCGTCCAAGGAGCCCCCTTGCCTGGCGCGAGGCAGCGTAGGGCAGTCGTGCCTCATTTGCAAATTCCATGGATGTATGATGATATCAATATCGTAGGAGATTTTAGCTATGTTCAAATGGTCGATCGCGACAGTGTGCATGGGCGGGACGCTCGAGACCAAGCTCATGGCCGCCGCCAAGGCCGGCTTTCGCGCAGTCGAGATCTTCGAGAACGACCTCACTTTCTTCAGCGGAACCGCACGGGACGCAGGTGCCATGGCCGCGGACCTCGGCCTCGAGATCGTTGCCCTCCAGCCCTTGCGCGACTTCGAGGCGATGCCCGAGCCCATGCGGGCGCGCAATTTCGAGCGGGCGGAGCGCAAGCTCGAGCTCATGGAGGCCCTCGGGACCCGGCTCTTGTGCCTCTGCTCGAACGTCTCGCCCGAGGCGATCGACGACCCCGACCGGGCCGCCGAGGATCTCGCGCGCTTGGCCGAGCGGGCCATGGCGCGGGGCTTTCGCATCGGCTACGAGGCCCTGGCCTGGGGCACGCACGTCAAGGATTGGATGGCCGCCTGGGAGATCGTGCGGCGCGCCGATCGCGCCAATCTCGGCGTGGTCCTGGACAGCTTCCACATCTGCGTCCGCGGCAATCCCTTGGCCGGGATCGCCGCCATTCCCGGCGACCGCATCGCCCTCGTGCAGCTGGCCGATGCACCCGCGATCGTGATGGACCCGCTCTCGCTCAGCCGCCATCACCGTTGCTTCCCCGGCGAAGGCGATCTTCCGCTCACCGCCTATCTCGACGCGGTCGTGCGCTCGGGCTATCGCGGTCCGGTCTCGCTCGAGGTCTTCAACGACCAGTTCCGCGGAGCCGCCGCCAGCGCCATAGCCCTCGACGGCATGCGCTCGTTGCAACTCGCCGGCGAGACGCTGCACCGGGAGCGTCCCGAAGCGGCCTTGCCGGCGGCACCCTCGGGCGTGGCGCTGCCGCCGCCGCCGCGCGTCGACGGCGTCGAGTTCGTGGAATTCGCCTCGAGCGGGGCCGAGGCCGGCCGCTTGGCGCAACTCATTCAAGGCCTCGGCTTCAGCCGGATCGCGCGGCACCGCTCGAAGGACGTCGATCTCTATCGCCAGAACGGCGTCAACATCGTGATCAATTGCGAGCCGGACGGCTTCGCGCATTCCTTCCACCTCGTGCACGGCACCTCGGTCTGCGCCATGGCGCTCGCTTTCGACGATCCGGCGGCGGCACTCGAGCGCGCCAACGCGCTCGGCTGCAGCACCTATTATGGGCGGATCGGTCCCGGCGAGGCGCTCATCCCCGCGATCGGCGGCATCGAGAACAGCCTCATCTATTTCGTGTCTTCGGCCGCGGGCGATGCCGGCATCTGGGACCGGGACTTTGCGTTCGCGGAGTCCGCCACAGCACCCGGGCCACTCAAGCGGATCGACCACTTCTCGAACGTAGTGCGCCGTTCCGAATTTCTCTCCTGGCTGCTCTTCTACAAGGCGGTCTTTGCCTTCCGCGTCGAGCCGCAGGTCGAGGTCGCAGATCCCTACGGCGCCCTCTTGAGCCGGGTCGTGAGCTCGCCGGGCGGGGAGGTCCGCATCCCCCTCAACGTCGCCGAGGGCGGTTCGACCGGCGTCTCGCGCTTCATCGGCGCCTTCGGGGGTGCGGGCATTCAGCAGATCGCCTTTGCCACGGACGATCTCATGGACTTCGTGGAGCGCTGCCGCGGGCGCGGCGTCGCCTTCCTGGCAATCCCGGACAACTACTACGACGATCTTGCCGCGCGCTACGACCTTCCGCCGGCCATGCTCGAGCGCATGCGCGCCCTCGATATCCTCTACGACCGGAGCAAGACCGGCGAGTTTCTCCACGTCTACACCGCGACTTATGAGGACCGCTTCTTCTTCGAGATCGTGGAGCGGCGCAATTACGAGCTCTTCGGCGCGGCAAATACCCCCGTGCGGCTCGCGGCACAGGCGCAGAGTCAGGACATCGAGACGCGGAGCCGTGCGCTCCTCGGGGGCTGAGGGCGGTTCCATCCCGGCTGCCATGCCGACCGCGCACCCCTGGGCGTCGTGCGCGCGGATGGACTCGGGCGAGGGCACCGGCTATTTTCCTGGCACGCGGAGGAGGGTCAAGCATGGCGGTCGATCCGCAACGGCTCAAGCAGTTTAGGCGCCCGGAGGGTCTCCCCTTTCGCATCGGCAAGATCGGCCACGTGGTGCTCAACGTGACCGACGTGGAGCGCTCGGTGCGGTTCTATACCGAGGTGCTCGGCTTCAACGTCTCGGACGTCTATCCCGACGACATGGTGCCGGGCGGCATGGTGTTCATGCGCTGCAACGCCGATCATCACGGTATCGCCCTCGTCGGCTCGATGAAGACCGCGGCTCCCAACGTCGAGCTCAACCACCTTGCCTTCGAGGTGGCGACCCTCGACGAGGTCTTGCGCGCGCGCGCGCATTTGCTCAAGCACAAGGTCGCGATCGATTTCGAGGGGCGCCGGCGTGCCGGCGTGCAGATAGCCGTCGAGTTCCGCGATCCCGACAACCATCGCCTCGAGATCTACTGGGGCATCGACCAGGTCGGCAGCGAGGGGCGCGTGCGGCCGGCCTCGGAGTGGAAGGGGTCGCATAGCCTGGCCGAGGCGATCGCCGACCCGGTCGTCGGCCAGGACACCAGCCTTCACGATCCCACGCTGCTCGGAAAATAGCTTTCGGCGCCCGCGCCGGACGCCACTCGCAACGGCACGCCGTCCATCAACCATCGAGACCGGAGGTTACCCCATGTTGAAGTTTTATTTCTCGCCGGGCGCCTGCTCCATGGCCTCTCGCATCACGCTCGAGGAGAGCGGCGCCAAGTTCGAGGAGCAGCTCATTTCGATCCCCAAGGGCGAGCAGAAGTCGGAGGCCTATCTCAAGGTCAACCCGCGCGGCAAGGTGCCGGCCTTGGCCATCGACGGCAAGGTGCTGACCGAGAACGTCGCCATCCTCACCTACGTGGCGAAGCAATTCCCCGCGGCCAAGCTGCTCCCCGCCGACCCGCTCGAGGAAGCGCGCTGCATCTCGACCATGGCCTGGCTCTCGAACACGGTGCACCCGTCCTTCACCCACATCTTCCGTCCGGAGCGTTTCGCCGAGGATCAAGCGGCCCAGGCCTCGGTCAAGGCGACCGGCCGCAAGGCGTTCTGGGCCAATCTCCAGGAGATCGACGGCCTGCTTGCGGGCAAGGAATGGCTCATGGGGGCGCAATTCACGACCTGCGATCCCTATGCCCTCGTCTTCTACAGCTGGGGGACCAGGATCGAGCTGCCGGTCAAGGACCTCGCCAATTATACCGCCTGGAAAGGCCGCATGCTGAAGCGCCCGGCCGTCAAGCGCGTGCTCGAGCGCGAGCAGAGCCCGCTGCTTCAGGCGGCCTAACCGAGGGCGCCGGCCAGCATCGCCGGCAGACTCCCCCCGCAATGGCGGCAGGTCGGGAGGGCGCCGTCGCTTGCTTTTTGCCCGCGGAACAGACTAGTTACATGACTAGTTTGATTTGGCGGAGTGGCTGGCATGAAGAGCTGGTCGGTGCAGGAGGCCAAGGCCCGCTTTAGCGAGTTTCTCGCGACCTGTCTCAGGAACGGCCCGCAGTTGGTGACCAAGCGCGGGGCGGAAACGGCCGTGCTCGTTCCCGTGGAGGAGTGGCGGCGGCTGCGGCAATCCACCCGCAGGACGCTCAAAGAGCTCTTGCTGGCGGAGGCGCCCCGTGCGGACATCCCCACCCCGCGCCGCGGTCGGCGGCGGCGCCGCGAGGCGCCCCGCCTCGATTGAGCCTCGATGTATCTGCTCGACACCAATGTGGTCTCGGAGCTACGGCGCCCGCGTCCGCATGCACGGGTGCTGGCTTGGCTGGAGCGCGTGCGCGACTCCGACCTTTACCTTTCCGCCGTGACCATCGGCGAGTTGCAGGCCGGGGTGGAGATCACGAGGGACCGAGATCCGGCGAAGGCCGCCGAGATCGAGGCCTGGCTGGAAGAGCTCGCCTTGTCCTACAACGTGCTGCCGATGGACGCGCAGGCGTTCCGCCATTGGGCGAAACTGCTCCATCGCCGATCGGGCGAGCTCGTCGAGGACGCCATGATCGCAGCCACGGCTCTCGTTCACAACCTCACGGTCGTGACCCGCAACGTGCGCGATTTCGAGACGCTTGGCGTGCGAACGCTCAACCCGTTCGCGGCACCTGCGGCATGACGCCGCCATCCTGTGCCGAAGGAGGTCAGACGGCGTCTTACTAAAAAGCCGCCCCCCACTGCTCGCTCATGAGCTCGGCCAGCTGAAGCGCTCGGAGACGGCTTTTCCGGGTGCGATCTCGACCGACTTCTTGATCGCCCGCTTCTCGTCCGCGGCAATGACCGTGTAGCGGCCCGGACTCAGCTTGGCGAGGAAGTAGGGCCCGTCCGAGACCGCCTTGAGCAGCGTCTTGCCGGAGCCGTCCATGAGCTCGACCTTCACGCCCCAGAGATATTCCCCGCTCGGCTCGGCGACGAAGAGGAGGCGCAAGTTGTAGCTGCCCTCCATTGCCTGCATGGCCTGCCGTTCCTCGATACTGATGCCGCCGCTCACGAAGGCGATGCCGTTTTGCGTTTGCGGCTGCATCGGCTGCTGGGCATGGGCCGTGATGCCAAGCAAGGCGAGTGCCAAGACGGCCACAGCTGTCTTGTTGATCGCCATGGAAGAAGCCCTCCGCATATGCAACGACCTGGTGCCGCACTACTCCGCGGCGCGCCCGAGGCCGAGCTGGCGCTCGACCAAGGCCGCGTAGAGCCCGCCGCGCGCGAGCAGGCCCGCATGCGTGCCGGTCTCGACGAGGCGGCCGCCGTCGAGCACGGCGATGAGGTCGGCAGCCCGGATCGTCGAGAGGCGGTGCGCGATCACGATGGTGGTGCGCTCGCGCATGAGCTCGGCGAGGGCCGCCCGCACCTGCGCCTCGCTGATGGCATCGAGGTGCGAGGTCGCCTCGTCGAGGATCAGGACGGGCGCGTTCTTGAGGAAGGCGCGCGCGATCGCCACGCGCTGGCGCTGGCCGCCGGAGAGCTGCACGCCGCGCTCGCCGACCCGCGTCTCGAGGCGCTCGGGCAGGCTGGCCACGAACTCGGCGAGGGCCGCGCGCTCGATCGCGAGGGCGACCTCGGCGTCGTCGGCCTCGGGGCGCGCGAGCCGCACGTTTGCGCGGAGGGTATCGTTGAAGAGATAGGTGTCCTGGGCCACGAGGGCGATGCGGCGGCGCAGGTGATCGAGCGCATAGTCGCGCAGGTCGACCGCATCGAGCGCGATCGAGCCCCGTTGCGGATCCCAGAAGCGCAGCAGCAGGTTGGCGGCGGTCGTCTTGCCCGCACCCGAGGGGCCGACGAGGGCGAGGGTGGCTCCCGGCGGGATCTCGAGGCTCAGCTCCGTGAGGGCCGGGCGGGAAGTGCCGGGGTAGGCGAAGCTCACCTGATCGAAACGGATGGCCGAGCCGCCGCGCGCAGGCGGTGCCGGTGTCGCCGGTCCATCGCGCACCAGGACCGGCTCGCTCGCGACCGCTTGCAGGCGGCGGCTCGAGGCGAACGTGTCGGCGAGCTGCCGGCCTACATTCGCGATCTCGGAGACCGGCAGGAACGCCGCCACCGCGAGCAGGGTCAAGAGCGGGGGAAGCGTCGTGGGGAGGCGTCCATCGGTGGCGAGAAGGGCCGCCGCAAGGGCGACAGCGAGCCCCCCGAGCCCGGTCGCCACCTCGAGGAGTGCAGCTTGCCGCGACAAGTCCCGGTAGAAGCCGAGGCGGATGCGATGATAGTCCCGCACGAGCGCGATGAACGCAGCACGGCGCCGCGCGATTGCCTGAAAGGCGACGAGCTCGGAGAGGCCCTGGATGGTGTCGCCGATGTGCGCGGTCAGACGCCCGAGCCCTTCGCGCGATTCGGCCCCGAGACGGTCGATGCGCCGACGCAGAAAGAGCGGGGCCAAGCCGACATAGAGGAGGAAGGGAAGGAGGGCGACCGCTGTCGGCCAGGCGAGGACCGCGAGGGTGGTCAGCACCGCACCGGGTACCAGCACGGCGACGAGGGCGGGTGCGACGGTGTGGGCGTAGAAATACTCGATCGTCTCCACGTCCTGGGTGGCCAGGGCCACGAGATCGCCCGAGCGCCGACGCAAAAGATAGGCGGGCGCCAGCGCATCGAGCTTGGCGAAAAGGGAGATGCGCAGATCGGCAAGGAGGCGGTAAGCCATGTCGTGCGCCAGCCATGATTCGAGCCAATGGAGGACGCCCGCGAGCGGGGCCAGCACCGCGAGGGCGATGAGGAGCGTGTCGTAGGGCTGTCCCTCCTTGACCGACGCTACGATGAGGGCGCCGATGACGCCGACGCCGATGAAGGCGGCAACGCGGCTGGTGCCCGAGAGCACGGTGGCGGCGAGCTGGCGGCGCCACGGCATGATGAAGCGCGTCAGCACGGCGAGCGTGCGCGCGAGGCTCGTTCCTTCGGCGCGCAGGATCGCGTCCGCGGGCTCCGCCTCGCTCTCGACGTGGCCGAGGAGGTCGGGGGCGGGGCCTGCGGCCGCGGGCTCGTCGCGAGGCCCTGCGGCCATCATGATCTCCTCGGCCTGGGCACCCATGAGCTGGCGGTAGGGCCCGTCGTGCTTGATGAGCTCCTCATGCGTGCCGCTTTCGACGACCCGGCCCTCCTCGAGGACCAGAATGCGGTCGGCGCCGATCACGCTCGAGAGGCGGTGCGCCAGGATGAGCGTGGTGCGGCCGGCCATGAGACGATCGAGGGCTTCCTGGATGATGGCTTCGTTCTCGGCGTCGACCGAGGAGAGGGCCTCGTCGAGGATCAGGATCGGCGCGTCGCGCAGGAGGGCGCGCGCGATCGCCAGGCGCTGACGTTGGCCGCCCGAAAGCTTGGCCCCCCGCTCGCCGATGAGGGTGGCGTAGCCCGACGGCAGGGCCTCGATGAAGGCATGGGCGTTGGCCGCGCGCGCCGCGGCCTCGATCTCGCTGTGCGTGGCCGCGGGCTTGCCGAGCCGCAGGTTCTCCTCGACCGTGCCGTGGAAAAGCGTGGTGTCCTGCTGCACGAGGGCGATCTCCGTGCGCACGGCCTCGGGATCGAGCGTGCGCAGGTCGTGGCCGCCGATCCTGACCGTACCCGCCTGCGGATCGTAGAGCCGCAGGAGGAGGCGCGTGATCGAGGATTTGCCCGAGCCGCTCGGGCCGACGATGCCGACGCATTCCCCCGCCGCCACGGCGAAGGAGAGGTCGTCATGGGCGGGACGGCGCGCACCGGGATAGGCGAAGCGGACGTCCTCGAAGGCGATGGTCGGCTCGAGCCTCGCCGGCCTCGCACCCGACGAGTGCTGCATCGCCGCCTCGGTCTCGAGGAGCTGCGTGATGCCGAGGGCCGCCGCCTGTCCCACCATGCCCTGGTGCAGGACCGCGCGCAGGTCCCTGAGCGGGCGGAAAATCTCGGTCCCGGCCATGAGCACGATGAGGAGGGTGCCGAGGCCCATGAGCCCGTGCGACACGCGATAGGCACCCACGCCGAGGGCAACGGCGGCGCCGACCGCGATGGTCACGTCGGTGACGCCGCGGGTCATGGTGCTGGTCGCCAATACCCACATGGTGCTGTCCGAGAGCTCGCGCGATTTTTGCGCCAGCATGCGGCCGTAGGCGGCACTCTGGCCGAAGGCCTTGAGCGTCGCCAGGCCTTGGATGGCATCGAGGAACTCGGCGCCGAAGGCCTTGAACGCCCTTTGGCGCGCGAGGCTCGAGCGCCGGTCGAGACGGTGGAAGAGCATCGGCAGGAGGAGACCGAGGAGGGCCGCCGTGACCATGACGGCTGCTACCGGCACGTCCCACCAGGCGATGAAGGCGAAGATCGCGAGCGGGGTCAGGCCGGCGATGCAAAGCTGCGGCAGATATTGCCCGAAGAAGGTCTGCAGCTGCTCGACCCCGTCGACGACCGAGAGCATGACCCCGCCGGTGCGCTCGCCCGCGAACCAGGCGGGGCCGAGGGCGGCGATCTTGTCGTAGAGGGCGGCGCGCAAGTGCTCCTGGACCCGAGCCGCCGTGCGGTGCGCGATCATGGTGCGGAAATGCTCGAGGGCACCCCGCAGCAGGACCGCGGCCGCGACCGCCGCCGCGGGAAGGGCTAAGGCCGCAGGGGCCGCACCCGCGATCACGCGCGCGAGCAGCCAGCCGAGGAAGACGAAGCGCGCGATCCCGACGCCGGCGGCAACGAGGCCGGCCAAAACCTGGACGGCGAGCTGAGCTCGCACGCCGCGCATCATTTGCCAGAGACGCTTGTCGAAATACATCGGCCGCCGGTGCTCGCTCGCGGACTATAAATAGCCTGATATCAGCGATAGGGAAGGCTGTCCATGGACGGGCGGGGCCCTCATCCTTCGAGACGCGTCGCAAGCGCGACGCTCCTCAGGATGAGGACTCCGGCTTTAGGGTTTCACCTCATCCTGAGGAGCCGCCCCAGGCGGCGTCTCGAAGGATGGGGTGGAACAGACCCCGCCGCGCGCCCTACAGCATCGGCAAGCCGCGCTTGCGGCCGCGCGGGAAGGCGCGCTCGAGCTCGGCGATCTCCGCGGGCGAGAGCGTCACGCGCCCGGCAGCCGCATTCTCCGCCACATGCTCGACCTTGGCCGCCTTGGGGATGGCGAAGACCGCAGGATGGCGCGTGAGGAAGGCAAGGGCTACCTGCCGCGCCGTGGCGCGATGCTTCTCGGCGATTGCCGCAAGGACGCGCCCGCCCGCCGAGCCCGCCGCGGGGAAGCGCCCCGAGCCGAAGGGACTGTAGGCGACGAGGGCGACGCCGTGGTCGGCACACCACGGCAGCACGCCATGCTCGATCGCGCGCTCCTCGAGATGGTAGAGCACTTGATTGCAGGCGATCTTGCCGGGGCCGGCGATGGCGAGTGCCTTCTCCAGCTCGCCCGCGTCGAAGTTGGAGAGCCCCCAGCTCGCGATCTTGCCGGCCTCTCGCAAGCTCTCGAAGGCCGCGATGGTGTCGGCCAGCGGGTGGCGCCCCGGCCAATGGAGAAGGTAGCAATCGAGGCGGTCGGTGCCGAGGTGCTTGAGCGAGCGCTCGCAGGCCTCGATCGTCCCTTTGCGCGAGGCGTTCTCCGGCAGGACCTTGGAGACGAGATAGAGCCCCTCGCGCCGGCCCTTGATCGCCTCGCCGACGATCTCCTCGACGCGGCCCGAGCCGTACATCTCGGCCGTGTCGATGTGGGTCATGCCGCGCTCGATGCCGCGCCGCAAGGCCGCGACGGCGTTACCGCGCTCGCGCTCCATGTTCCAGGTGCCCTGGCCGATGACGACGACCTGCCGGCCGGTCGGACCGAATTCGCGGAGTTGCACGGCTGGCCTCCCTTTGCGTCCTGCAAGCGATTGCGCCGAGGGGCTGCCTGTCGCTACTCTCGCAGGCGAAACCTAGGATCATTCTCGATAGACGAGCCGCCCGCCGTCAACAAATCCGTGGTCCCGGCGGCAAGAGGAGAGAAATGCGCGATTATATGGAGCGTTTGAAGGCCCGCGGCGAACTGCTCGAGGTCCACCGCGAGGTCGCGGCCAAGCATGAGCTCGCGGCCGTGACCCAGGCGGCGCACAAGCGCTGGAACCAGGCGATCCTCTTCCACAAGGTGACGGGGACGAAGCTCCCCGTCCTCAGCAACATCTACGGCTCGCGCGAGAGGCTCGCGGAGATTCTCGGCATCGGGCCGCTCGATTTCTGCCGCGAGTGGAGCCGCCTCGCGGATCTCGGGGCGGCGGCCGACCATCCGCTCAAACGCAACGTCGCGCTGCCGGGGGATTTGGTCGACTGCTCCTTGAGCGATCTGCCGCTCCTCACCTACTCCGAGCGCGACGGTGCCCCCTACTTCACCTCGGCCATGTTCATCGCCAAAGAGCCCGAGACGGGCGTCCCCAACCTCTCCTTCCACCGCTCGATGTACATCAGCGACGCCGAGCTGCGCTGCCGGCTCGCCCCCCGCCACCATCTCACCCTCTATCACGAGAAGGCGGAGAAGATGGGGAAGCCCCTCGAGGCCGCCATGCTGATCGGCCCGCCGCCGACCACCTTCCTTGCCGCGGCGGCCCCGGTTCCCTACGACGTGGACGAGCTCGAGGTCGCGGCCAAGCTTGCCGGCAAGCCGCTCGAGATGCGCCCCTGCAAGCATATCGACCTCATGGTCCCGGCCTCGACCGAGATCGTCATCGAGGGCCGCTTCCTGCCGAACGAGCGCCGGCCCGAGGGGCCGTTCGGCGAGTTCATGGGCTACTACGTCCCGGTCGGCCCCAACGCCGTCTTCGAGGTGCTCGGCGTGACCAGGCGCCGGGATGCGGTCTTTCACAGCATTCTCTGCGGCTCGTCGGAGGAAGTGCTGACCCTCGAGCTCTCGGTCGCCGCCAACATCTATCAGCGCGTGAGCGCCATCCTCCCCGGCATCGTCGACGTGACCTGCCAGCCCTTCGTTCTCCATGCCGTGGTCAAGATCCGCCAGCAGTACGAGGGCCATGCGCGCCAGGTCATGCTGGCGGTCATGGGCGTCGAGCCGACCTGGGCCAAGATGTGCACGGTGGTCGACGAGGACGTCGACATCTACGACATGAACGACGTGATGTGGGCGATCATGACCCGCTCGCGGCCCGATCGCGACACCATCATCATTCCCGAGACGCCGACCTTCTACCGCGATCCGCACCACGACCATTGGGGGCGCATGGCGATCGACGCGACCGCCCCCTTCGCGCGCCGCGACGAGTTCGTGCGCAAGCGCGTGCCGGGGGCGGACAAGGTCGAGCTCGCGGGTTATTTCGCCGGACGGCATTGAGGAGAAGGGAGGCGCGCATGGCAAGCGTGATCGGCATCGATCATCTGGTGATCCGGGTGGGCGACCTCTCGAAGTCGAAGCGCTTCTACAAGAAGGTCCTCGGGCTCCTCGGCTTCAAGCTCAAGTACGAATACGGCAATGCCGCCGGATGGAGCAACGGCAAGACGCTCTTCTGGATCGGCGAGGCCGATGCGGAAGGCAAGAAGCACCCGCACCGCATCGGCAACATCGGCTTTCACCATTACGCCTTCGAGCTCGGCCAGCGCAGCGACGTCGACGAGCTCTACGCCTTGCTCAAGCGCATGAAGGCGACCGTCGTCGATCCGCCGGCGGACTATCCGGACTACGGCAAGGGCTATTACGCCGTGTTCTTTCTCGACCCCGACGGGCTGAAGCTCGAGGGCATGGTATGCACACCCGAGAAGAAGAAGCGCAAACGACCGTCAACCAAGCGGCGATAGGCAACGCAGGGATGGGAGACCGCTACCGGGCGGCGTCCCCGGGTGCTCGACTGGGGGACGCTGGACCGGCCCGAAGATTGCCACTAGACTCCGCGAAAAAGCCGCGTGTTTGGGCCGGCGTGGAACTGCGCGGCCGCCGGAGCGCGGGTTTCGCCGCCAGTGGGGCGGGTGGGGCTTGCAATCAGGGGAGCTAGACGGGTTATGAACAGGAAATTGTTTTTGGCGGCACTCGCCGCATTGGCGCTCGCAGCATGCGGTCATCCGGCCTGGGCGCAGGGGGAGAAGCCGCTCAAGAAGATCACCTTCCTCACCAACTACGTCTTTCACGGTCGTCATTCGCCGTTCTTCGTCGGTGTCGAGAAGGGCTTCTACAAGGAAGCCGGCTTCGACGTGGAGATCTCGCCCGCGACGGGCAGCGGCTTCGTCGTCGCCGCCGTCGACGGCGGCAAGGCCGATTACGGCATGGCCGAGGCGGCGTCGGTGGTGCAGGCCATCGCCAAGGGGGCCAAGGTCAAGGGCTTCATGGTCTTCATGGACATTTCGACGAGCGGTCTCGCCGCGCTCAAGTCCTATCCCACGCCCGAATCCCTCAAGGGCGCCACCGTCGCGGCCGCTCTCACCGACGGGGCGCGCGTGATCCTGCCGATCATCTTCAAGCAGAAGGATATTCCGGCCGACGCCGTGCATTGGGAGGCGGCCGACCCCGGCGTCTATTTCTCGCTGCTCATGACCGGCAAGGTCGATCTCTTCACCGCATCCATCGACGGCGACGTGCCCGCCCTCATGAGGGTGGCGCAACCCCAGGGCAAGACCGTCTATTTCAGCTCCTTCGCCGACTGGGGTTACGACGTGTTCGGCTACTTGCTCATCGCCAAGGCCGATCGCATCGCCCAGGATCCCGCCGAGGTCAAAGCCTTCGCGGCCGCAACGGCCAAGGCGGTGCAGTACTCGATCGCGCACCCGGACGAGACGGCCGAGATCATGGTGAAGCACAATCCCACGCTCAATTACGACACCACCTTGGCCCAGTGGAAGCAGTCGATCAAGGCACTCGACACCGCCTATGTGAAGCAGCACGGCTACGGTGTCGCGACGGACGACCGCCTGCAGCGCAGCATCGATCTCGTGAAGCAGTCGCTCAATCTCGACGTGAAACTCACGCCGGCGGACATCTTCGCGAACGGCATGATCGGCAAATGAGACCGCCCGCCGGCCTCAACGCCGGCGGCGCGACGGCCGCCACTTGAGAAACGCGTGCTCGACGAGCGCCACCACGCCGATCCCGAGCGTGGTGAAGAGCGTGATCGAGACGAGGGTCGCGAAGACGAGCGGGGTATCCAGATTGAACTGTGCCGAAAGAATGAGATAGCCCACGCCGCTGTTGCCGCCGATGAACTCGCCGACGATGGAGCCGACGAGGGCCAGCGGGAAGGCCACCTTTAAGGCATCGGTGATGTAGGGCAGCGCGTTCATCAGCCGTACCTTGACGAAGATGCGCAGCTGCGTTCCGCCGGCGAGCCGGGAGAGGTCGAGCACGTCCGCCTCGATCTCGCCGAGCCCGGTCACGGAATTCACGAAGACCGGGAAAAGGCCCAAGAGGAACGCGAGCACGACCTTCGATTCGATGCCGAGCCCGAACCAGATGATGAAGAGCGGCGCGACCGCGATCTTGGGGATGCTGTTGAAGGCGGCCAACACGGGCATCACGATCGCCTTCAGGACGGGCAGATAGACGACCAGGAGTGCCAACAGCACCCCGAAGGCCAAGGCCGCCGCAAGCCCGATGAGGGTCGAGAGTGCGGTGACGCTCAGGTGGTGGAGCTGGACCGCGCGGGTCTGCCAGAAGCGCGCGGCGATCTCCGACGGTAGGGGCAGGATATAGCCCGGCACGTGGGCGAGGGCCGCACCATATTGCCAGACGACGAGGAGGGCGAGGAGGCCGAGGAGGGGTCGCGCGGCGCGGGCGAGTTGCAAGGCGGAGGCTGTGCTCGTCACGGCGGGCTCACTCGACCCAGCGCGCTTCGATGTTGTCGCGCACCCTCGCCGCAAGTGCCACGAACCTCGGATCGCTGAGGGTCGTCACCTCGCGCGGGCGGGGCAGGTCGACGGCGATCACCGCCTTGAGCCGGCCCGGCCGCGCGCTCATCACCACGACCGTGTCCGAGAGCAGCACCGCCTCGGTGATGCTGTGGGTGACGAAGAGCACGGTATTGCGCGTGGCGCTCCAGATCTTCTGAAGCTCGAAGCCCATGCGTTCGCGCGTGATGATGTCGAGCGCGCCGAAGGGCTCATCCATGAGGAGGAGGGAGGGATTGAGGAGGAGGGCCCGGCAGATCGCGACGCGCTGCTGCATGCCGCCGGAGAGCTCGTGGGGCAAGCGCTCCTCGAAGCCCTCCAAGCCGGCGAGCCTGATGAGCTCGTTCGCGCGCGCGCGGTAACGCTCGGCCCGCTCCCCGCGCATCTCGGCGGTGAAGAGGACGTTGGCCAAGGTCGTGCGCCAGGGCAGAAGAACGGGGGCCTGGAAGACCATGCCCACGCCCGCGAGCGGCCCGCGGACCTCCTTGTCGCGCACGCGGACGGTCCCTCTGGTGGGTGCGATCAGGCCCGACACCAGGCGGAGCAGGGTCGACTTGCCGCACCCGCTAGGACCCACGAGGGAGACGAATTCCTTGTCGCCGACCTCGAAGGAGAGATCCTCGACTGCCGTGCCCGTGTCGAAACTCTTGTACAGCCCTTCGATCGCAACGGCAGGGCGGCGGCTGGAAGTGACGGTGGTCATAGCCCTCGCGGGAGCAATTCGCGCTAGAACGAAACGCACAGCGGCGGAGCCATGGCATGGCGCTTGCTCTGTCCTGCAATGATAACCGAAGGCGACGGGAAGACTCGATGATTCTCGCTGGCAAGGCCGGCTCATGCCTGAGCCGGCACCTCTCAAATTGCAGGCGCGCCACCGCGGCGGTGCCGTGTGCGAGGCAGATTGAGAGGGGCGCGATTTGGTGTAGGATTGGAGCTTGGTGAAGCGCTACCCGCCGTGCCCGCTGCGGTTCGCCCCGGGGGAGGGTTCTTCGCCAATATGATGGCAAGGTCAATGGGTTAGACTCGCACGGCCCGCGTCCCGCCAGGCGCGTGACGGGAGGGGGCCGGGCAGCAAAGTTGGGAAGGTGCGCTATGTGTTGGCGGCATTCGATCGCCGGGATCGGGTTGGCCGGGCTCGTCGCCCTGGCGCTACCGGCCGCGGCAAGCGAGCCCGTGGCGATGGTGGAGAACGTCAAGAGCAAGTCGGCAGGGGTCCAATTCATGGAATATCTCCCCGCCGGCAAGGTCATCCCCCTCGCCCCCAAGGACGTTATGGTGGTGGATTATTTCCACTCCTGCGTGCGCGAGACGATCACCGGGGGCACGGTCACGGTGGGGACGGAGCGCAGCGACGTGGTGGGCGGCGAGGTCAGCAGCGAGACCGTCCAGTGCGACGGCGGCCAGCTCCGTCTCACCACGCAGCAGGCCTCCCAGAGCGGTGTCGTCATCTACCGGGCTTTGCCCAAGCCGGGGGCTGCTCCGGCGGACGTCAACGCGGTCGAGCGCACGCTTTACGGCTTGAGCCCGCTGATCGACCTCCAGGGCAGTGCCGGACCGCTCGTCATCGAGCGAATCGATCAACCGGCGGCGCGCATCCAGCTCAATCTCGGCAGCTCGGACCTGGTGCACGGAACCTTCTACGACTTCGCCAGGCACGGCCGAAAGCTGGCCGCGGGCGGGGTCTACCGTGCCAGTGCCAACGGCCGCAGCGTGGTCTTTAAGATCGATCCGGCAGCCCGCCCCGGCGAGGGCGATGTCGTCGGGCGCCTGCTCCAGCTTTGAGCGAAGGGCCGTGTCCGCGGCCGAACATGACGCGTCGCGAAGGAGACTGACATGAGAGCATGGCGCGCGCTTCTCGCCTCGGTCCCAATGCTCCTTGCGGCGGCGGCAACCACGCCGGTGGCGGCGCAAGGGATCATGCGCAGCCAGACGAACCGCACCGTCGATGCCATCCAGAACCAGATCAGGCAGGCGGTGAAACCGCATCTCGTGGTGCGTCATCCTGCGGGTGCCGTCGAATCGCTGGCGCTGAGCCCGGACGGCAAGCTGCTCGCGATCATCAACGCGGACAACGCGATCAGGCTCTTCGATCTCCAGGCAGGCGTACAAAGGGCCCGCCTCGCCGGCGGCGGCGGCCGCGTCCTGGCCGCCGCGATCACCGGCGACGATCGCTTCGTCGTGAGCGGCAACGACGGCGGCGAGGTAACGCTTTGGGATGCGGTCAAGGGGGCCAAGGTGCGCGACCTGCGGGGCCACGCCGGCGCCATCGAAGCGATCGCATCCTCCTCCGACGGCAGCGTCATAGCTACCGCCGGAGCCGATGGAACGGTGCGCCTGTGGGCGCCGTCGACCGGACAGGCTCTTCCGGTCCTGAGCGGTCACGCCGGTGCCGTGCTCTCGGTCGCGTTCAGCGCCGATGGCCGGTCGGTGTTGGCTGGGGGTGCCGACGGCAAGGCCATCCTGTGGACCCGTGCCGACGGTAAGACGGTGGCGACCCTCGACGGCGGCGGCGGCAAGATCGTCGCGGTCGGCTTCGACGGCCAGGGGCGCCCGGTGACGACCGATGAGAGCGGGGCCGTGCGCATCTGGGCGCAGAACGGGACGGCGGTCGCGCGCACCTTCCGCGGCTTAGGGCAGGCAACGGGCGCTCAAGTGACCCTCGACGGCCGCTACGTCGCGATGAGCGGCCAGGACGGCAAGGCGAGCCTGCGCGACATCGAGAGCGGCCGTGAGCTCAAGCAATTCACCGCACCTTCGGGCTCCGCGAGTTACATCATCGTCGACGTGCAGCGCCAACGGCTGATCATGGGCGGCCAGGACGGCATGGTCCGCGTGTGGAACATCGGCAACGGAGCCGATCTTGCCCAGATCATCTCCACGGTGAGCGGCTGGGCGGTGCTCGACTCGCAGGGGCGCTTCGACGGCTCCCAGCAGGGCGTCGACGACGTGGCATGGATCGCCAATCAGGCTCAGCTCCCGATCGACAACTTCTCGCAGCGCTATTACGAGCCGGGCCTGCTGGCCAAGAATTTTTCGGCGAATCCTGCCTACGTGTCGGATGCGGCGACGAAGGTGTCGGACGGCATCTACCTGCCGCCGCAAACCGCCCTCAAGCTCTCGCCCGGACCTTATCAGGCCGGGCGGAGCGTCGAGGTGACGATCACCTCGACGGACGGCGGCGGGGGGATCGGCGCCGTGCGGCTCTACGTCAACGGCAAGCTCGTGCCGCGCGAGCGGCTCGTCTCCGAGCATGACGACAAGGCCAACAATGCGAAGGTCCACGTGGCGGTCTATCGCGTGCCGGTGGTTGCCGGCAACAACGGCCTCGAGGCGGTCGCGGCGAGCGAGCAGGGCATCGACGGCATGGAGGCGACGGCCGTCGTCGCGACCCCCGGCAGCAGGCCGCTGCCCACGCTCCACATCGTGACGATCGGGATCAACAAGTACAAGGATTCCCGTCTCGATCTCAACTACGGCGTTCCCGATGCCCTGGCCGTACTCT
>DATJAC010000198.1:0-2389 GCA_035516655.1 Alphaproteobacteria bacterium
GCTATCCTCATTCGTCATTCCGGCGAAAGCCAGAATCCATTCCCGGCCTAGAGCTCGGCTTCGGGCATGGACCCCGGCGTTCGCCGGGGTGACGATTATTGCTTAGTCCTAGCGAGAAAGTGCCATGACATCGCCGCTCAAACCTCCCGCTTTCGACCCGGCCGAGTTGCCGCTCAAGCGCGGCTCGGGCTATCCGCAACCATTCAAGCCCCCGGTCGCCGCCCGCCAATGGCAGGCCCTCGGCGCCCATGCGGGCCTGACCCAGTTCGGGGTCAATCTCGTCGAGCTCGCACCCGGGTGCTGGTCCTCCCAGCGCCATTGGCATACCCATGAGGACGAGCTCGTCTATGTGCTCGAGGGCGAGCTCGTGCTGGTGACCGAGGGCGGCGAGCAGCTCGTCGCGGCGGGCCATGCCGTGGGTTTTCCCGCCGGCAAGGCCGACGGCCACCACTTCATCAACCGCAGCCCCCGCCCCGCGCGCCTGCTCGCGATCGGCAGCCGGATCGTGGGCGACGAATGCCACTACCCCGACGTCGACCTCCACGTGCGCTCGACCGCGGACGGCGATATCTGGAGCGACAAGAAGGGCAATCGCCTGTGAGAGCGGCGCCCTCGAGCAAGCCGCTGTCCGGGCTCCTCGTCGTCTCGCTCGAGCAGGCGGTGGCAGCCCCCTTCTGCAGCGCCAAATTCGCCGATGCGGGGGCGCGTGTGATCAAGCTCGAGCGCCCCGAGGGCGATTTCGCGCGCGGCTACGACACCTACGTGAAGGGGCTCTCCTCTTATTTCGTCTGGCTCAACCGCGGCAAGGAATCGCTCGTCATCGACATCAAGGCGCAGGCCGATGCCGCCCTCCTCCACCGCATCCTCGGCAAGGCCGACGTCTTCATCCAAAACCTTGCCCCCGGGGCCTCGGCACGCGCGGGCTTCGGCTCGGCCGAGCTCAGACGCCGCTATCCCCGCCTCGTCACCTGCGACATCTCGGGCTACGGCGAGGAGGGGCCCTATCGCGACATGAAGGCCTACGACCTCCTCGTCCAGGTCGAGAGCGGCCTCGCCGCCGTCACCGGGACACCCGAGGCCCCCGGGCGGGTCGGCGTGTCGATCTGCGACATCTCGACCGGGCTCACCGCCTATTCGGCGATCCTCGAGGCGCTCAACGCGCGCGAGCGCAGCGGCCAGGGGAGTGCCGTGCAAGTCTCGCTCTACGACGTCATCGCCGATTGGCTCTCCCCGCTCCTCCTCCAGTATTTCTACGCCGGCAAGGCGACCCCGCGGGTCGGCATCAGCCATCACTCGATCGCCCCCTACGGTGCTTATGCCACCAAGGGCGAGCCGATCGTGATCTCGATCCAGAACGAGCGCGAGTGGCATGCCTTCTGCGAGGGCGTGCTCGAGCGGCCGGAGCTCACCCGCGACGCGCGTTTCGCCACCCCCGCCGAGCGCGCCATCAATCGCGCCGCCCTCGATAAGGAGATCGCGGCGGTCTTCACTTCCCTCGAGCGCGACGCCCTGGTGGCGCGGCTCAAGCGCTTCGGCACCGCCTTCGGCAACTTGAACAGCATCGAGAGTGCGAGCCGCCATCCCCAGCTGCGCCGGACCACGGTCGCGAGCGAGGCGGGGGCGATCGAGCTCATCGCCCCCCCGATCCGGCGCGCGGGCGAGCCAGCGGAGCCGCTCGGCAAAGTGCCCGCCCGCGGCGAGCACAGTGCCGCGATCCGGCGCGAGTTCGCGGAAGGTTAGCGCGCGCTCATCCAGTTGGAACTTCCATCTCGTCACCCCGGCGAAAGCCGGGGTCCATGATGCCGATGGATTCCGGCTTACGCCGGAATGACAATGCGGGATAGGTAATAACGCGTTCGCGTTCGCGCCGATCTCAGAACAAGCCCTCGACGAGCCCTTGCTCGTTGATGCGGATGCGGTGGGCGGCGGGCTCGCGCGGGAGGCCGGGCATGGTCATGATCTCGCCGCAGATGGCGACCACGAACTCGGCCCCGCCCGCGAGGCGCACCTCGCGCACCGGGATGACGTGGCCGGAGGGAGCGCCCTTGCGGTTGGGATCGGTCGAGAAGCTGTATTGCGTCTTGGCGATGCAGACGGGGAAATGGCCGAAGCCGTTCTGCTGCAGGTCCTTGAACTGGTCGCGCACGCGTTGTTCGGCGGTGATGTCGCTGGCACCATAGAGCTTCGTCGCGATGGTGCGCACCTTGTCCCAGAGCGGCATCTCGTCGGGATAGAGCGGGGCGAATTTCGCCGTCTTGCCCTCGACCAGCTTGACCACCGCCCGCGCCAAGGGCTCGATGCCCTTGCTGCCGTCGGCCCAGTGGCTGCAGACGAGCGCTTCCGTGCCGACCTCGGCGCACTTCTTGCGGATGAGCTCGTGCTCGGCCGC
>DATJAC010000199.1:0-4100 GCA_035516655.1 Alphaproteobacteria bacterium
GCCCTCGTCGGGCCCTCGGGTGCCGGGAAATCGACCGTCGTCAACCTCATCCCGCGCTTCTACGACGTCGATGGGGGAAGTGTTTCGATCGACGGCGTCGACGTGCGCAGGCTGACGCTCGCCTCGCTCCGCGCGGCGATCGGCCTCGTCTCGCAGGAGATCAGCCTGTTCGACGACACCATCGCCGCCAATATCGCCTACGGCCGGCCGGAGGCCCCGCCCGAGGAGGTCGAGCGTGCGGCCCGGATGGCGGGGGCGCATGACTTCGTGAGCCGTCTCCCCGAGGGCTACGCCACCCGGGTCGGGGGCCATGGCGTGCGCCTCTCGGGCGGCCAGCGCCAGCGCATCGCGATCGCGCGCGCCATGCTCAAGGCCGCCCCGATCCTGCTGCTCGACGAGGCCACCTCTGCCCTCGACAGCGAGAGCGAGCGCCAGGTGCAGGACGCCCTCGGCCTGCTCATGCGCGGCCGCACCACGCTCGTGGTGGCGCATCGCCTCTCGAGCGTGGTGGACGCCGACCTCATCTACGTCATCGAGGAAGGCCGTGTGCTCGAGCGCGGCAGCCACGCCGAGCTCCTGGCGCAGAAGGGCCTCTATGCACGCCTCTACGCGCTCCAGCTGGTGGAGGAGGATGGCGAAGGCGCGGTCCCGATGCCGAGCGGAGCCCGGGCGCGGGCCTGAGCGATGGGCATGCTCAAGGCGCTCGCGCGCAGGGAACGGCCTCGACGCATCGCCTGCTGGGCGATGGCGCAATATATCCGCTTCGTGCATCGCACGAGCCGCTGGAGCGTGCGCGGGGCCGAGGCGCCCAAGGGCCTGTGGGCCGCGGGCAAGCCCTTCATCCTCGCCTTCTGGCACGGGCGCCTCCTGATGATGCCCTATTGCTGGAAGCGCGGCGTGCCCATCAACATGCTGATCTCGCGCCACCTGGACGGCCAGCTGATCGCGCGCACGGTCAAGCATTTCGGCATCGCCACCGTGGCCGGCTCCTCGAGCAAGGGCGGCAGTGCGGCACTCCGCGCGATCGTGCGCGCGCTCAAGGCCGGCGAGTGCGCGGGCTTCACGCCCGACGGGCCGCGCGGGCCCCGCATGCGCGCGAGTGCCGGGCTGATCAACGCCGCGCGCTTGGCGCAAGTGCCGATCCTGCCCTGCACCTACGCGTTCTCGCCGCGCCGCGTGCTCGCGAGCTGGGACCGCTTCGTGCTCGCCTTCCCCTTCGGCCGCGGCGTCTTTCTCTGGGGCGAGCCGATCGCGGTCGCGGCGGACGGCGATGCGGCAGCCCTCGAGCGCACGCGGCTGACCCTTGAAGAGCGTCTCAATGCCCTCACCCGCGAGGCCGACCTGCTCTGCGGCACGCTCCCGGTCGAGCCGTCGGCGGAGCCGGCGGCGGCCTTCCTGGAAGGGGCCTGAATGGCGACCCTCGCCCTCTACCGTGGTGCTACGGCACTCGCCGTACCGGCCATCGTCGCCTTCCTCGCCTGGCGCCGCCTCGTGGGCAAGGAGGACGCGGCCCGCATCGGCGAGCGCCGCGGCATCGCCTCGCTCCCGCGCCCCGAGGGTCCCGTCGTCTGGGTCCATGCCGCGAGCGTGGGCGAGGCGCAATCGGCCCTTGCCCTCATCGAGCGGCTCACCGCCATCCTGCCGGCGGCGCACGTGCTGGTGACGACGGGGACGGTGAGCTCGGCGCGCCTGCTTGCCGAGCGCCTGCCCGAGCGCGCCCTCCACCAGTTCGTGCCGGTCGACCGCCGGAGCTGGGTGCGCGCTTTCCTCGCCCATTGGCGGCCGTCCTTGGCGCTCTGGATCGAATCGGAGCTGTGGCCCAACCTCGTGCTGGAGACGGCCGCGCGCGGCATCCCGATGGTCCTGGTCAACGCGCGCATGTCGGAGCGCTCGTTCGCCAACTGGCGGCGTTGGCCCGGCATCGTCGGCCCGCTCCTCGAGCGCTTCCGGCGCGTGCTCGCGCAGAGCGAGCTCGACGGCTCGCGCTACCGCAGCTTGGGGGCGAGCGACGTGGTGGTGACCGGCTCGCTCAAATACGATGCCGCCACCCTTCCGGTCGACGCGCACGAGCTTGCCCATCTTGCCGCCGCGATCGGCCACCGGCCGCGCTGGCTCGCCGCCAGCACGCACGCGGGCGAGGAGGGGCCGGTCGCCGAAGCGCTCGACCGGCTCAAGGCGCTTCACCCCCACCTCTTGACCATCCTGGTCCCCCGCCATCCGGCGCGTGGCGAGGAAGTGCGGGCCTTGCTCGCCTCCCACGGCCTCGCCGTCGCCCAGCGCTCGCGCGGGGAGCCGATCGCGGCCACGACCGACGTCTATCTTGCCGACACCATGGGCGAGCTCGGCCTTTTCTTCGGCCTGGCGCCGATCGTCTTCATGGGCGGCTCGCTCATCCCCCACGGCGGGCAGAATCTGCTCGAGCCGGCGCGCTTCGGCTGTGCCCTTTTCCATGGACCGCACGTGGCGAACTTCCGCGCGATCGCCTCAGAGCTCGCGGCGGCCGGGGCCGCGGAGGAGGTGCGCGATGGTGCCGCACTCGCCGCCGCCGTCGACCGGCTCATCGCGGACGAGGCCATGCGCATGGGCCGCGGGGCTGCTGCCAAGAGGGTCGCCGAGGCCGGGCGCGGGGTGCTCGACGCGGTGATCGCCTCGCTCGAGCCCGAGCTCGCGCCGCTCGAAGCCCCGCGGGAGACCGGGATTGCGAGCGCCTGAATTCTGGCACCGGCGCGAGAGCGTGCTTGCCGCATTGCTCGCACCCCTCGGCGAGCTCTACGGCACGGCCGGCCGGCTCCGCACCCGCTTCGCCCACCCCGCCCGCCTCGCGCGCCCGGTCGTGTGCGTCGGCAACCTCACGGCCGGAGGTGCAGGCAAAACGCCGGTGGCACTGGCACTCGCGAGGGCCCTCCGTCTGCGCGGGATGGCCCCGCATTTCCTCACCCGCGGCTACGGCGGCAGCATGGCCGGACCGCTCCGCGTCGACCCGGCGAAACACGGCTTCCGCGAGGTCGGCGACGAAGCCCTCCTCCTTGCCGCCGAGGCGCCGAGCTGGGTGGCGCGCGACCGCCCGGCGGGCGGGCGGCGGGCGGTCGCCGCGGGGGCCGACCTCGTCATCATGGACGACGGCCTGCAGAACCCGTCGCTCGTCAAGGATCTCTCGCTCCTCGTCATCGACGGCGGCTATGGCCTCGGCAACGGCAGGGTGATGCCCGCGGGGCCGCTGCGCGAGCCGCTCGCCGAAGCCCTTCTGCGCGTGGCCGCCGTCGTCCTCGTAGGTGCCGACGCCTGCGGCATGGCGGAGCGGTTCGAGGCGCACCTCCCCCTCCTCAAGGCCGAGCTCGTCCCCGACGCGCGCGCGCGCGAGCTCGCCGGCAAGAAAGTGCTCGCCTTTGCCGGGATCGGCCGCCCGGCCAAATTCTTCGCGACCCTCGAGGCCCTGGGTTGCCGTCTCGCGGCAGCCAGCGCCTTCGCCGATCATCACGCCTATTCGCCCGACGACATCATGCGGCTCGTCGAGGCGGCCGCGGCGGCGGGGGCCGAGCTTGTCACCACCGAGAAGGATCTCGTCCGCTTTCCGCCCGAGGCCCGGGGCATGGCGCGGGCAGTGCGCGTCGAGCTCGCCTGGCAGAACCCTGCGGCACTCGCCGAGCTCTTGGCCCCGCTCCTCGAGCGCCATGGCTGAGCCGCGTACCCGCTGGGGCCGGATTCTGCTCGAGCTCGTCCATCGGCTCGAGGCACTCGCCGTGACGCTCGTGCTCGCGGTCTTCCGCCTGGTACCCCTCGATGCCGCCTCCGCCTTGGGCGGCCGGATTTGCCGCACGATCGGCCCGCATCTGCCGATCTCGCGCCAGGCGCTCGGCAACCTGCGGCGCGCCTTCCCCGAGAAGTCCGAGGGCGAGCTCAGGCGCATCCTTGCCGCCATGTGGGACAATCTCGGCCGCACCATCGGCGAGTATCCCCATCTCCGCCGCTTCCGGCTCTACGAGCCCGGCTCGCGCGTCGAGGTGATCGGCGCCGAATATGTCGATCGGCTGCGCGACGACGGCAAGACCGGCATCTTCTTCTCGGCCCATATCGGCAACTGGGAGCTCGGCCCGATGGGA
>DATJAC010000200.1:0-2015 GCA_035516655.1 Alphaproteobacteria bacterium
GCTTGACGGTGAGGCCCTCGGGCGTCTCCCAGGCGAGCGTCTCGGGGACAGCACCCTTGAGCTCCTCGCCGGCGGCTGCCCGCCACTCCTCGAGGCTGTGCTTGGGGAAGTCGGCCATGGCGGCGATTATATCGCGCGGCCTTGTGCCCGGCTAAGAAATCTCCGCCCCCCTTGCGCGGCGCGGCCGCTTTCCCCAAGCTAGTGCCGCGACGCACAGGGTGCGTTGCCCGAGGTGCCTCCCCCGATGACGAAGAACGCTCCCCTCCGCCGCGCCGACCTCGCCGAGCTCGACGCGCGCGACCCGCTCGCGGGCCTGCGCGAGGCATTCGTGCTTCCCGAAGATATGCTCTATCTCGACGGCAATTCGCTCGGCGCCTTGCCCAGGGCGACGGCGGCGCGGGTGGCCCAGGTGATCGAGGCCGAGTGGGGCGAGGACCTCATCAAGGGCTGGCGCCAGCACGGCTGGATGGCGCTTCCCTTCCGCGTGGGCGAGAAGATCGCCCGCCTCGTGGGTGCCGCCCCCGGCCAGTGCGTCGCCATCGACACCACCTCGATCAATCTCTTCAAGCTCCTGGCGGGTGCGCTCCGGCTCAGGCCCGGGCGCAAGACCATCCTCTCGGAGGCGGGGAATTTCCCGACCGATCTCTATATCGCCGAGGGCCTGACCGAGCTCCTCGGTAAGGGCTATCGCCTGCGCCTCGTCGAGAAGGACGCGATTCCGGCGGCGATCGACGACGACGTGGCGGTCGTGAGCCTGACCCATGTCGATTTCAAGACGGCCGAGATCCACGACATGCCACGCATCACCGCCCGCGCGCAGGCCAAGGGTGCGCTCATGCTCTGGGACCTCTGCCATAGCGCGGGGGCTGTCCCGGTCGAGCTCGATGCCGCGGGGGCCGATCTCGCGGTCGGCTGCGGCTACAAGTTCTTGAACGGCGGCCCGGGAGCGCCCGCCTTCCTCTATGTCGCCCGGCACCTCCAGGAGGCGCTCCGCCAGCCGCTCTCGGGCTGGCTCGGCCATGCCGATCCCTTCGCCTTCGAGGGCTTCTATCGCCCCGCGGCGGGGATCGCGCGGACCATCTGCAGCACGCCCGCGGTGCTCGGCCTGGCGGCCCTCGAATGCGGGGTCGACGCCATGCTCGCGGCCGACTTCGCCTTGCTCCGCGCCAAGTCCATGGCCTTGACCGAGCACTTCATCCGCCTCGTCGAGGAGCGCTGCGCGGCCTTCGGCTTCACGCTCGCGAGCCCGCACGAGGCCGTGCGTCGCGGCAGCCAGGTCTCGCTCCGCCACCGCGACGGCTATGCCATCGCGCAGGCGCTCGTGGCACAAGGTGTCATCGGCGACTTCCGCGCTCCCGACATTCTCCGCTTCGGCTTCGCCGCGAGCTATCTGCGCTACGTCGATGTCTGGGACGCCGTCGAGGCGCTCAAGCGGGTCATGGAGGAGGGCCGCTGGCGGCAGCCCGAATTCGCGATCCGTGCGGCCGTCACCTGAGAGAAAGAAGCACCATGCCCGCGAAGCGCAACCCGCTCAAGCTCAATCCGCTCCAGCTCAAGACCCTGACCCTGCTCCAGGAGCTGGCGCGCCACCCCGAGCACGCGACGCGGCACGGCGAGGACGGCGGGGTGATGGTGTCGCAGCTCCCGGCCCCCCACGGCGACCATTTCCACGTCGGCGCCTTCGCGGTCGCCGCGCGCGACGCGACGGGGTTGTCCAACCCCGCGGTCTTCACCGCCCTCGAGCGCAAGGGGCTCATCCGCTCGCTCTATCCCATGGGGGCCGTCTTGACCCCCGGCGGACTCGCCTACGAGACCGGCATGCGCGAGCAGATCCTGCACGGCGGGCAGCATTAGCAGGAAAGGGATTACCACGGAGGCACGGAGCTCACGGAGAAGAACTCTCTCCTAGATTGCTTCGTCGGCTTCGCCTCCTCGCAATGACGATCTCAATCCGTCATCGCGAGCCGAAGGCGAAACGATCCAGACCGCTTCTCCGTGACCTCCGTGTCTCCGTG
>DATJAC010000201.1:0-4132 GCA_035516655.1 Alphaproteobacteria bacterium
GGCGCTCGGTGATGTTGCCGTAATAGCCCTTGAGCTTCTGCTTGGCCGCGAGCTGGATGCCGTAGTCGGAGGGCTTGCGGCGGCGCTGGCCGTGCTGGCCGGGGCCGTATTCGCGCTTGTTGTAGGGGCTCTTGGGCCGGCCCCAGAGATTGACGCCGAGGCGTCGATTGATCTTGTACTTCGAACTCTCGCGTTTGCTCATCGTCGCTCTCGTTCCGTTATGGTTGTTGTTGTCCCGATAGGTCCTGCCTCGGCTAAAGCCGAGCGGACGGGGAGTTGCACCCGCTTTCTCGGAAAGGACGCGGGAGTATAGCGGCGGAACCCCGCTTGTCAATTACCCCGCATCGGAGGGCGCTGAAGCCCGGCGGCCGGCCCGTTTCTTCGCGCCGGCTCGTGCGGCGCGCGGCTCGACCAGGGTGGCGATGACGCCGCGCCAGGTGCGCACCTCCTGGCTGGTGAGCTCGGCGCGTTCCAGCATGTTGCGCAGATTGCGCACGACCGAGGGCCGCTTCTCCCGGTTGCGCAGGAAGCCGCAGCCGTCGAGGGCCTGCTCCAGATGCGCGAAAAGGGCCACGAGCTCGGCGCGGCGGGCGCGGGCGCTGCGCCCGGTCGGCACGCGGCGCTGAGGATGGTCGCTCCCCGCCTGCCACCACTCGTAGCCCACGATCAGCACCGCCTGCCCCAGATTGAGCGAGGCGAAAGCCGGGTTGAGCGGCACATAGATATGGGCGTCGGCGAGGGTCAGCTGGTCGTTGGTGAGCCCCATGCGCTCGGGGCCGAAAAGGATGCCGCAGCGCTCCCCCTTCGCGCTCCGCGCGCGCAGCTCGCCCGCGGCATGGCGCGGCGTCAAGACCGGCTTCACCATCTCGCGCGGCCGCGCACTCGTCGCGTAGAGGGCATGGAGATCGGCACTTGCCTCCTCCACGCTGGCGAAGAGCCTGGCGGCCTCGATCACCTGGTCGGCGCCGGAGGCCGCGGCCTCGGCCTTGGCATTGGGCCAGCCGTCGCGCGGACGGACGAGGCGCAAATCCACGAGCCCGCAATTGAGCATGGCGCGCGCGGCGAAGCCGATGTTCTCGCCGAGCTGCGGCTCGACCAGGATGATCGCCGGCCCTTTCGGCCTGCCGCGAGACCCGGCCTTCGTTCTGTCGGTGCCGGCCATGAATCAGATGCCAGAGGTCAGATGACAGATGCCAGAAGATGGACGACGTCGCGCGTATGTCTCTGCTCTGTCATCTGTCATCTGACCTCTGTCATCTGGTCTTCGCGCCGTCTCGGAGGAGCTTGTAGACGATGCCGTCGCAGAGGGCTTCGTAGGAGGCCTCGATGATGTTGGCGGAGATCCCGACGGTGGCCCAGCGGGCACCCTCGCCGTCCTCGCTCTCGATCATCACCCGCGTCACCGCCTTGGTCCCCTCGGCGGGTGTGAGGATGCGCACCTTGTAATCGACGAGGCGCATGTCGTCGAGCTGGGGGTAGTGCCGGGAGAGCGCCTTGCGCAGGGCGGTATCGAGCGCATCGACCGGGCCGTTGCCTTCGGCCACCTCCATGTGCGGCTCGGCCCCGGCGACGATCTTGATCACGGCTTGGGAGACGGTGACGATCTCGCCTTTCGCACTCCAGCGCCGCTCGGTCTCGACCCGGAAGCTCTGCGTGCGGAAATATTGCGGCAGGCCGTCGAGCTCGCGCCGCGCCAGGAGCTCGAAGCTCGCCTCCGCGCCGTCATAGGCGTAGCCCTGGAACTCGCGCTCCTTCACCTTCTCGACGAGCCCCGCCACCTTGGCGTCGTCGGCGTCGACGGCGAGGCCGATCTCGCGGAAGCGTGCGAGGATGTTGGAGCGGCCGGCCTGGTCCGAGACCACGACGTGGCGCGCGTTGCCCACGAGCTCGGGCCGGATGTGCTCGTAGCAGGCCGGATCCTTCTCGACCGCGGAGACGTGGAGGCCCGCCTTGTGCGCGAAGGCCGCTTCGCCCACGTAGGGCGCGTTGCGCTGCGGTGCCCGATTGAGGCGCTCGTCGACGAGGCGCGAGACGTGGCCGAGCTCGGCGAGCTTCGCCATCGTGACCCCGGTCTCGCAGCCCATCTTGAGCATGAGGGTCGGGATGAGCGAGACGAGGTTGGCGTTGCCGCAGCGCTCGCCGAGGCCGTTGATGGTGCCCTGGATCTGGCGCGCACCCGCGCGCACGGCGGCGAGCGAATTGGCGACGGCGTTGTCGGTGTCGTTGTGGCAATGGATGCCGAGGCGCTCGCCGGGAATGCGCTTGGCCACCTCGGCGACGATGCGCTCGACCTCGTGCGGCAAGGTGCCTCCGTTGGTGTCGCAGAGCACGATCCATGCCGCCCCCGCGCGCTCGGCCGCCGCGACGCACGCGAGCGCATAGGCTGGGTTCGCCTTGAAGCCGTCGAAGAAATGCTCGGCGTCGAACATCGCCTCGCCCGCCTTGGCCCGGGCATGCTCGATACTCTCGGCGATCATGCGCAGGTTCTCGGCGGGCTCGACGCCAAGGGCCGTCGCGACGTGGAAGTCCCAGCTCTTGCCGACGATGCAAAGGGTCGAAGCCCCCGTCGCGGTCAAGGCGGCAAGGCCGGGATCGTTCGCCGCACTGCGCCCGGAGCGGCGCGTCATGCCGAAGGCGGCGAGGCGCGCGTGGGCGAGCTTGGGCGGGTTCGCGAAGAAGGCGTCGTCGGTCGGGTTCGCCCCCGGCCAGCCGCCCTCGATGTAGTCGATGCCGAGCTGATCGAGGGCGTGCGCGATCGCGGCCTTGTCGGCGGCCGAGAAATCGACCCCTTGCGTCTGGGCACCGTCGCGCAAGGTGCTGTCGTAAAGATAGATGCGCATCCTATGCCGCTCGCCTGCACTGCTCCTCGGGGGGCCGCAAAGTGCCACGGATGACAGGCGCAAGTCAAAGCACACGCCGAGATGGCGGTGGGTCAATTTGGCCGAATCCTCATCCTTCGAGACGCGTCGCTTACGCGACGCTCCTCAGGATGAGGCCTCTCCGCTTGAAGTTTCACCTCGTCCTGAGGAGCCGCCGTAGGCGGCGTCTCGAAGGATGAGGTGAAACGCACCCATCACCGAGGAGAGCGGGCTCCTACCCCTTCCTGCGCCAGCTCGTGCCTTGAGCGGTGTCCTCGAGCAGGATGCCGCGTGCCGCGAGCTCGTCGCGGATGCGGTCCGCCGCGGCGAAGTCCAGCACCTTGCGCGCCTCGTTGCGCGCGGCGATGAGGCGCTCGATCTCCGCCACCTCGGCGTCGGCCGCACCGCCCGCGAACCAGGCGTCCGGCTTCTCGGCGAGCAGGCCGAGGGCCTGGCCGCAGGCGAGCAGGGCCGTCGCGGGTTTGGCCTTCGCGTCGGAGCTCTCGACCGCCAAGGTCTCGCCCGCGAGGGCATCCATGACCGTGAGTGCTAACGGGGTATTGAGGTCGTCGTCCAAGGCCGCCTCGAACTCGGCCGGCAGGGGTCCGGTTTCCGCCGGTGCTGCGGCACGGAGGGCGCGATACCAGCGATCGAGGCGGGCACGCGCCTGCTCGATGCCGCGGCGGGTGAAGTCGAGCGGCTGGCGATAGTGGGTCGCGATGAGGACCAAGCGCAATACCTCGCCGGGGATGCCCTCGGCGAGGAGCTCGTGCACGGTGACGAAATTGCCGAGCGACTTCGACATCTTCTCGCTGTCGACGTTGACATAGCCGTTGTGGACCCAATAGCGCACGAAAGGCTTGCCGTGCGCGCACTCGCTCTGGGCGAGCTCGTTCTCGTGGTGGGGAAAGACGAGGTCGAGCCCGCCGCCGTGGATGTCGAAAGTATCGCCGAGATAGCGCTCGCTCATCGCCGAGCATTCGATGTGCCAACCGGGCCGGCCGCGGCCCCAGGGGCTCGGCCAGCCGGGCTCTTCGGCATTCGAGGGCTTCCACAGCACGAAATCCGCCGGATCGCGCTTGTAGGGGGCGATCTCGACGCGCGCACCGGCGATCATCTCCTCGCGGTCGCGGCCGGAGAGCTTGCCGTAGTCGGGCTTGGAGGCGATGTCGAAAAGCACGTGGCCTTGGGCCTCGTAGGCATGCCCGCCGGCAAGCAGGCGCTCGATCATCGCGATCATCCCGGGGATGTGTTCGGTCGCGCGCGGCTCGACA